>JBBROG010000113.1:0-25427 GCA_038229635.1 Gemmatales bacterium | reverse complement strand
TACCTGCTCGGCACGGCGCTGACGCACCGCTGGGTCTTCGACCTGCGCGAGGCCGACACCTACTGGTGTACCGCCGACGTCGGCTGGGTGACGGGGCACAGTTACGTCGTCTACGGCCCGCTGTGCAACGGCGCCACGACGGTCATGTACGAGGGGGCGCCGAACCACCCGCGCGAGGACCGCTTCTGGGCGCTCGTCGAGAAGTACCGCGTCAACGTCTTCTACACGGCGCCGACGGCGATCCGCGCCTTCGTCAAGTGGGGCGATGCCTGGCCGAACAAACACGACCTGTCAAGTCTGCGTCTGCTGGGCACGGTCGGCGAGCCGATCAACCCCGAGGCGTGGATGTGGTACCACAAGGTCATCGGCAAGGAGCGCTGCCCGATCGTCGATACGTGGTGGCAGACCGAGACGGGCATGATCATGATCGCGCCGCTGCCGGGGGCGGTGCCGACGAAGCCGGGGTCGGCGACGAAGCCGCTGCCGGGCGTCGTGGCCGAGATCGTCGACAAGCAAGGGAACCCGGTGCCGGCGGGGCAGGGCGGTCTGCTGGTGATCCGCAAGCCGTGGCCGGCGATGCTGCGGACGATTTGGGGCGACGACGAGCGCTTCAAGCAGCAGTACTGGAGCCAGATCCCGCACGCCTACTTCACCGCCGACGGCGCCCGCCGCGACGAGGACGGCTACTTCTGGATCATGGGCCGCGTTGACGACGTGCTGAACGTCTCCGGTCACCGCCTCAGCACGATGGAGGTCGAGAGCGCCCTGGTGCATCACCCGAAGGTGGCCGAGGCGGCGGTGGTCGGCAAGCCGGACGACCTCAAGGGCGAGGGGATCGTCTGCTTCGTGACGCTGGTGGGCGGGACGCCGCCGACGGACGCGCTGAAGCAGGAACTGCGCGAGCACGTCGCCAAGGAGATCGGCGCCCTGGCGCGGCCGGACGAGATCCGCTTTACGGAAACGCTGCCGAAGACGCGCTCGGGAAAGATCATGCGCCGGCTGCTGCGCGACATCGCGGCGGGCAAGCAGTCGTCGCAGGACACGACGACGCTGGAGGACTACAGCGTCCTCGCCAAGCTGCGCGAGGCGGAGGAGGGTTGAAGTCATAACCGCCCTTGCCGCCTCCGCCCCGTCCGTGGGAGAATGGTCGCGCGGCGACGTTTCGCGCACACCGCGGGTCCGAAGGAGAGCGAGCCATGAGCATCCCCCAGCCGACGCCGGCCGTGCGGCCCGACCTGGTCGTCAAAGTGCCTCCCCTGGAACAGGGCGACCATCTGACGCGGCCGGAGTTCGAGCGCCGCTACCACGCGATGCCGCACGTCAAGAAGGCGGAATTGATCGAAGGAGTCGTCTCTATGCCTTCCCCGGTACGAATCGGCCACCACGGCACACCGCACTTCAACCTCGTCACCTGGCTGGGCACCTACGCGGCTTTGACGCCGGGCGTGCGCGGCGGGGACAACGCCACCGTCCGCCTGGACCTGGACAACGAGCCCCAACCGGACGCGGCGCTGCTGATCGACCCGGCCCGCGGCGGGCGCGTGCGCATCTCGGACGACGACTACCTTGAAGGCGCCCCGGAACTGGTCGCCGAAGTGGCGGCCAGCACCGTGAGCTTCGACCTGCACACGAAGCTGCGCGTCTACCGCCGCAACGGCGTGCCCGAGTACCTCGTCTGGCGCGTGAACGACGGGGTGATCGACTGGTTCGTGCTGCACGAGGGGAAGTACGAGCGGCTGCCTCTCGACGCGGCCGGGTATTACCGCAGCGCGATCTTCCCCGGCTTGTGGCTCGACGCGGCGGCGCTGGTGCGCTCCGACCTGGCGGCGGCACTGGCGATACTCCAGCAGGGAATCGCCAGCCCGGAACACGCCGACTTCGTGACGAAACTCCAGGCGGCGCCGTCCGGGACGCCCGGACAACCGTAGCTCGCAACGCCCTCTAAGAGGAAATTCCATGTCGCCCACACCGTCTTACTCCGTCAAGTTTACTCGCGAAGCGTGTCACGCACTTCAAAGACTTCAGCGGCACGAGCAACGGCGAATACGGGACGTCTTTCCCCTCCTTGATCGGGACGGCCGGAACACGCTGACCGGCGCGGGGCCGCGGAAGTGGCGCCGGAGGAGGCTCGGCAGCCTCCGGGTCATCTGGGCCTGGGACGAGCAAAATCGGACGATCCTTATCTTGCGCGCCGGACACCGCGACGGGGATTTCTACGAGCGGATTCCGGACGACCTGAGCGCGACGCGCGACGACGATCCGGACGCCAAAGACACCGCGGGCGCGGCGGAGGCGGAGAAGATCACCTATGACGCGACCCCTTGTGTCGCGAATGACGAAGCCTGGTATGGGTTCGTCTACGGCGGCTACCGCTATCGCCCTGACCTCAGCGAGGAACAAGAAGAGTTCTTCGGCACCCTTGGCAAGGGTGTTTGGGAAAACACCCCTTACTCGGGCTCCGCGGTCCAAATCTTGCAAAGCGGCCCCGGCACGGGGAAGACGGTCTGCGCGGCCGAAATGGCGTTTCGGGCTTTCGAGCATTTCAAGTCCGTCGGGAAAGTCTGCTACGTGGCCCTCCTTGTCCCCCCCGAACTGGCGGTGGACCTGCTCCAATTCCCGCGGGTGCGCGAACTGCGAAGACAGGCAGACACCCATGACCCCAACCCGTTCTTCCTCGGGGATTTCGTAAGCTGGGTACGCTCCCTCGACCCGAATTCCGCGGGACGACTCGTCCCGGAAAAATTAGAACTGCAAGCGCTGGAGAGACTGGCCCGACCCGAGAAGATCGATCCGCTCGACCTCATGCTCTATCGGGCCATTCTTGGCCGTGACGAACCTAAGGATTTGTCGCTGTCCCCGCACAGAGAACGGATCGACCGCCTGCGGGAAATGGTTCCCACGGAGCGATTCCTCGCCAAGTTGCGCGAGATCGCGGGAAAGGAGGGAGCCACGGAGACCTGGGCGTCGAAGCCGCTCGCCCGTCACGAGCTTTCCGAGCATCTGACCCGCAACCCACCGGCACCGCCCAAAGGCGGTCAAGCGGCCTTCCTCATTCTCGACGAGGCTCAGGATCTCTATAACGCCGATCACAAAGCGATGAAGACGATCTGCGAATCCTGGCGTCGGAGGAGCGGCTTACCCGTCGGCCTCCTCGTGCTGGGCGACAAGAACCAGAGGATCGTGCCGAACGGCTCCACCTGGACGGACTACGAGGTCCACCCCCGCTCCCTCCAGCGCAACTACCGCAACTCTCAACCGATCCTCGAACTCGCGAACCGTGTTCTCGCACTCTCTCGGTCTCTGGGATCAGAATTCCGCCACCCCGAGCGCGCGTCATCCCCGGCGAATCCGGGGGAAAAAGCCGAGCCGGTTCGCCTTCTTCGTTGCCCTACTGCTCGGGAAGCCGACGAGTTTCTCCGCCTGATGGACTCCAAGCGGGCCATCGAGGAGGAGCGTGAATTGCTCAGGCGCCTGTCCCAGAAGACGAAGGTCCTGGCGAGGCGGGAATTCCAAGGTTATCAGAACCTCCAATGTCTTCTGCCGAAGTCCGCCAAGGGGCGCGAGTTCGCCTCGTGCGTCGGCTACCGGCTGTTCGAGGGACGTGGCGAACCGACCTGGGACGACATTACGCAATGGTATACGCTGATTACGCGGACGCAGTCGCGACTCCTCCTGGTGGCGACTGACGAGGAATATGAAAGAATGTGGGGACTATTCCGGGAGTGCGAAGAACGGGAGTGGACCCGCGCGGAGGAGTGTATCGCGTGGGTTCTCGAACTCAACAGCGAGGCCGACCTGTCCGACGACTCGGAGAGCCACAAGCGCGAACTGCTACGGGCGTTCGCCGAGGGGAAACCCTATTATGACACTTGCGAAGTGGCCGACCACCTCGGACTGGATCGGACCGGATTCGAGCGCGATGCGCTTGAGGCGCTCGCGCGCGGGGCGGCGAAACTCGACTGCGACGAAGGCCGTCTCCAGGACCGCCCGTCGCTACGCTGTTTGCTTCTGCGAGCCGGGGGGCGTTCGTGGGAGGCCGCTCGTTTCGCGAGCAAGGCTTGGGAGCAGGACCCCTCCGAGAGACGGAGGGTCATTCGCGCCATTGCGGACGACCTGGAGCGCGGTAGCGGCCTGCCGATGAGACTGCCCTTCGAAGCCAGCCGCGTCAGGGCGGCGTTCCTCGGTGAACCCCTCGACGCGATGGGGTTGGCTTTGGAACACCTGATCGATCCGGAAGTGTATCTCCCGGCCCATCTTCTCGGCCAGCTTGAGAACGTGTTACGGACGGAATGACCCGAGCGCAGGAACCCACCCATGAACGCCCCGGCCAACCGCGCGTCCTCCGCTCACCCCTCCGACAAACAGCTCGTCCATGACTTGCTGGAAGTCAAAAAGCTGATCGACTACGCCCGGTCGTGCCTCCCCGGCGTCGAGCAGGTGGAGCGCGACCTCCGGGCGGGCGAACAACTTCTCCAGTCTGTCCGCGGCGCCGCCAGCGAGGTGCGTGCTTCAGCCGACGCGGCGGCTTCCGAAAGAGCGGAATTCAAGAGCGAAGTGAAGATAAGGAGTGAACAGCTTCAAAAAGTCGGTGTCCAAACGAGGGACCTACTCGCCCAAGCCGCCGCCAGTGTCGAACAGTGCCGTCAGGCGGCCGCGGCAGCGGCCGAAGACAGGCGTTTCACGCTCGCGCGGGTCGAAGAATTCCGGGACGAGGCCGGACGTCTCATCGCGCAGGCCAAGAGCGAGGCCGCGGCTGCGGAAGCGGCTGTTTCCAACATCCAACGCGGTCTGGTTTCCCTCGGTGGTTCCGAGGGGCTGGCGAAGATCGTTATTCAGCTCGACACTCTTGCGAAGCAAGTACGCCGTCTCACCTTTGTCTCCGCTCTTGGATTACTCATCGCTGTTTTCTGCGGCCTGTGGCTCGTTCTCCACACGGCCGGGCACGGCTCGCCCTCCTCGCCGAATGACACCGGGCCGGCGGCCTCGACCTCACCCGAGAAGAACCCCCGGCTCCCGGACCCGGCCCCGTCGCAACCCGCGCCCGCGACAGACGCGCCGACGAGTCCAGATCGCCCAAAACCTACCGATGAAGCACTCAATGCGGCCCCGCCTCAGCCGGACCCCCCGCGAGCTAAGGAAGAGGAATTTATCGGCCCCGAAAATGTGTTGAAGCACTTAGGGGCGGCGTGCCGCGTCAAGATGACGATCCGCTCGAACGGGCAAAGCCGAGACCACAAATTCGTGTATCTTAACTCGAAGAAGCCTTTCACGGCCGAAGGGAACTTTGAAGTGGTCCTGATGCCTGAGGTCGTCGAGGCGTTCAAGGCCCAAGGAGTCGATCCGGTCGCGCGTTATGCCGAAGGCGTGACGGTCGTCGTCGCCGGGAAGGTCGTCGCTAACAAGGACGGCCGACCCCGGATCGAAGTCCGGTCACGCGATCAGTTGCGCGTCGCCGGCGAGAACTGATTCCCGAGCGGGATTCGTCCGGCACGGGCATTGTTCTTCGGCGCGAAAACTCGTCCGCGGCATCGAATTCTCCCAAGCGGATTGCGCGAATTGCCGATTTTTGCCGATCAAATCGCATGACAAGCGGGCCGGCGTGGCCTAAGGTCTCATTCCCCACTTGCCGTCGGCTCGCACGCAACTGGTCCGCGGGAAGGTGTTCGTCTCTCGTTTCATGCACAACAGGGAGTTGGAATGCTGTTGAATTGGACGCGCCGCGCCGCCCGCCGGACTCGCACCGCTGACACCTCGCGCCCGCGCGTGGAAGCCCTCGAAGACCGGCGGCTGCTCAGCGCCGGCGCCCTCGACACGACCTTCGGCTCCGGCGGCAAGGTCATCACGCCTGTGCCGACGTCGCTGCTCGACGCCGCCCAAGCCGTCGCCTACCAGCCCGACGGCAAAATGGTCGTCGCCGGCTCTTCGGGCGGGCAGTTCCACGGCGCCGCCGCCGTCGCCCGCTACAACGCCAACGGCACCCTCGACACCACCTTCGGCAGCGGCGGCCGCGCCGTCACGCCGCTCGGCGGCCAGCAACACTCGTTCCTCGCCGCCGACGTCGAGGTGCTGCCCGGCGGAAAGATCCTCGTTCTCGGCAACGACTCGACCGGCTTCAGCACCAGTGTCGCGCTGATCCGCTACAACGCCAACGGCACGCTCGACACCACCTTCGGCAGCGGTGGCTCCACGGTCGTCTCTCTCTCCGCCGCCGGCACCGACCTGACCGTCCTCCCCGGCAGCGGCACCATCCTCGTCGGCGGCAACGACGGCACCCCGTCGAGCGGCGGACCGTTCGCCCTGATGCGCTTCGACGCCGGCGGCACCTTCGACGCGACCCTCGGCGTCGTCCTGACCCCCGTCGGATCCTTTGGCCACGTCAACAAGGTGATCGGTCAGCCCGACGGAAAGATCGTGCTCGTCGGCCAGGCCCGGCCCTTCCTCGGCACCACCGACTTCACCGTCGTCCGCTACAACACCGACGGCACCCAGGACACCACCTTCGGCAGCGGCGGCACGGCGCAAACGGACTTCGGCGCCACCAGCGATTTCGCCCTGACCGCCGCCCTTCATTCCGACGGCAAGCTGCGCGTCTTCGGCGTCGCCAACGGCGCGCCCGGCGTTCGCAGCCTCGCCATCGCCCAGTACACGGCGGCCGGAGCCCTCGACACAACAATTTTCAACCACACCGGCAAATCGCTCACGTCGAACTTCGACCCTGGCTTCGGCGTCGCCAAGGCCGTCGTTGCCGGCGGGAAGCTCGTCCTCGCCGGCACCAAGGCGAATGACCTCGCCGTGCAGGAATACACCGTCGACGGGGCGCCCGTCACGTCCTTCGGCGGCGGCGCCGTCGTGACCGCCGACCTCGGCGGCGTCGAGGCGGGTGCCGCCGTCGCCGTCCGCCCCGACGGCAAGGTGGCGGTCGTCGGCCGGAGCGACAGCAACGCCACCGACTTCGCCGTCGCCCAGTTCACGCCCGCCGGCGCCCTCGACGCCGCCTTCGCGGGGACCGGCAAGACCACTCTGGACTTCCTCGGCTCGAACGTCGAAACCGACAACCCGTCGGGCGGCTTCGTCGCCCAGCAGCTCGACGGCAAGACCCTGGTCGCCGGCACCGTCCTGCGCCTCTCCCTGACGGGCGGGATCACGCAGGCCAACGGCGACTTCGTCGTCACGCGCTACAACGCCAACGGCACCCTCGACGCCTCGTTCGGCAGCGGCGGCGTCGCCACCGTCGACTTCGGCGGCGACGACCACCTCCGCGGCGTCACGGTCGATTTCTTCGGCCGCGTCACGGTCGTCGGCAGCACCGGCCTCAGCTTCTCCCGCGACGTCGCGGTGGCGCGGCTGCGGTCCAACGGCACCCTCGACACGTCGTTCAACGGCACGGGTAAGGAAGTGATCGACCTCGGCGCGGACGACGTCGCCGCCGGCGTCGGCGTCGACCTGTTCGGCCGCACGCTGATTGCGGCGACGACCGGCGACCCGTTCGGCGGCACCCACGATTTCGCCGTGACGCGGCTGACCTCGGCCGGCGCCCTCGACACCGGCTACGGCACCGCCGGGACGACGCTGATCGACTTCGGCACGGCCGACGCCCCTGCCGACGACGTGGCGGCCGGCCTCGCCGTCGACCTGTTCGGCAACGCCACCGTGGCCGGCACGACGGGCGACCCGTTCGGCGGCAACCGCGACGTCGTCGTGGCCCGGCTCAACGGCAGCGGCGCCCTCGATACCCACTTTGGCGTCGGCGGCAAGACGACGATCGACTTCGGCACCGTCGACGCGCCGACCGACGACGTCGCGGCGTCAGTCGCGATTGACTTGTTCGGTCGCACCGTGATCGCCGCCACAACCGGCTTCCAGGGCAGCCGCGACGTGGCCGTCGCCCGCCTCACCTGGAACGGCTCTCTGGACACGACGTTCGGCACCGGCGGCAAGACGACGGTCGACTTCGGCGCGGACGACACCGCGGCGGGCGTCGCCATCGACTTGTTCGGCCGTATCATCGTCGGCGCCACGACGGCGCCGGACTTCGACCACAAGGACATGGCCGTCGCCCGCCTCAACGGGAACGGCTCGCTGGACACGAGCTACGGCACCGGCGGGAAGACGGTGATTGACTTCGGCGGCGCCGACGTCCTCGCCGGCGTGAGTGTGGACATTTTCGGCCGCGTCGTCGTCGGCGGCACGACCTTCGGCAACGACGGACCCGAGTTCGCTGTCGCCCGGCTGAAGGGGGATTTGTTCTAAAGAGATCCGCCGCTCGCGGCTTCGCACGGGCGAAGCCGCGAGCGGCTTTCCCCTCACTTCACGCAGTACAGGTGATCGACGCCGCGCAGAAGCAGCGCGTCGCCGGCGACGGCCGGCGTCGACCAGAACATCTCGTCGAGCTTGTTCTTGCCGAGTAGCTTGAATTCCGGACCCGCTTTCACCACGAAGCACTGCCCGTCCTCGTCGAGGCAGAAGAGCTTGCCGCCGGCGACCCACGGCGACGACGTGAAGCCCTTGGCGCCCGGCAGGCGCTCGCGCGAATACGCCGGCTTGCCGGTCTTCGCCTCGTAGCAGGTGATCATGCCGCCGCGCGGCTCCAGCACGTACAGGTAGCCCTCGTGGAATAGTGGCGAGGCCATGTACGGGCCGGCTTTCGGATAAAACCAGGCGACGAAGTCGTTCGAGGTCTTGCCGTCTTTCAGCGAGATGTCGCCGGAGGCGCCGGCCTTGACGCCGAACAGCGGGGCGCCGCCGAACGGCGAGGAGGTGCCGAAGAAGAGCATGTCGTCGCCGGCGACCGGCGTGGCGCTGCTCCCGCCCTCCATGCCGCCCAACTCCCAGAGCTGCTTGCCGGTCGCCGGGTCGTAGGAGCGCGCCTTCTTGCCGCCCAGGCAGACGAGTTCGGTGCGCGCCTTGGTCTTCCAGACGAACGGCGTGCTCCAGGACGAGCCCTTGTCGCGCTCGGTGCGCCACAGCTCGTCGCCGGTCTTCTTGTCGAGGGCAACGAGCGCCGACTTCTCCTCGTTGTCGAGTTGGACGAAAAGGCGGCCGCCGTCGAGCGCCGGCGAACTGCCGGTGCCGAAGCCGAACATCATCTTGTACGAGGCGAGTTCGCCTTTTTTCCAGATCAGCTTGCCGGCGAGGTCGTAGCAGTAGAGGCCGGCGGGGCCGAAGTAGGCGTAGACGCGCTCGCCGTCGCTGACCGGCGTCTCGGAGGCGTAGGTGTTCGTGGAGTGCGTCGGGATCGTCGGCTTGCCCTCGGCGGCGGTCTGCGTCCAGAGCGTCTTGCCGGTGGCGCGGTCGAGGCAGACGACCTGCCAGCGGTAGACGGCGTCCGGCGGCTTCTGGTTGCCGAACATGCCGCCCATGCCGCCGCCCGGCTTGAAGCCGCCCGGCTTGCCCTCGCCCGGCTTGAACGGCGGCTTGCCCCCCTCGCCCGGCTTGAATCCGCCGCCGCCCATGCCGCCCATGCCGCCGCCCGGCTTCGGCTTCTTCTGCTTGTCGCTGACGGCGGTCGTCACGAACACCTTGTCGCCAACCACGATGGGCGACGACCAGGCAACGCCGGGGACGGCGACCTTCCACTGCACGTTCTTGTCCGGCCCCCACTCGGCGGGCGCCTTGGCGTCGCCGGCGTCGCCGCCGCCGCCGGGGCCGCGAAACTGTGGCCAGTCGGCCGCCCGCGCCGCGCCGAAGACAACGGCGAGACACGCGAGGAGAGGCATCGTTCGTCGAAGGGTCATTATTCTACCTTTCTGACGGAGCGGAGAGGACAAACTGGAGAAAATACACCGGCGCCCGTGAGAGGGCCATGAGAACATCTCATGCCCACGCGATGCGGTCGAACATCTCGCACAGTCGCCGGCCGCGCTCGGGGTGAATCATGGCGACGTGGGCGACGCGGCCGAGGAGGTGCGCCCGGAAGTCGGCGTGACCGGCGTGGTTCTGCGACGCGGGGCCGTGGCGGGCGCAGTTATGCAAGATCGCCTTGAGCAGGTCGCGGTCGCGCCGACCGACGTTCGGGCACTTGTTGACGACCACGCCGACGACCTGCTGACGCACGGCGGCGCGCAGGAACCGGGTCTTGCGCGTGTGGACCTCGAAACCCTGCTCCAGGGCGATGCGGCAGGCGGCGACGTGGAAGCGGCGGGCGGCGCGCGCGAAGTCGTCGCCGCCGGAGAAGGTCAGGTCGTCGGCGTAGCGCGTGTAGGCGGCGCCGGCGGCGCGCGCCAGTCCGGCGAGGCGGCAGTCGAGGCGGTAGGCGCACAGGTTCGCCAGCGCCGGAGACGTCGGCGCGCCCTGCGGCAAGTGCGGGATGCGGAAGCGGTCCTCCGCGACGAGGTCGGGGCGTAAGGGATTTCGGCCCGGCGCCGCACGCAGCACGTCGGGCGGGACGACGTTGGTACACAGGCCGGTCAGGAGGCGGGCGACTTCGATGGGGTAGCCGGCCTTGCGAAACAGGGCGTGGACGCGCGCGGCGGGGATTGACGGGAAGAAGTCGCGCAGGTCGAGGCGGAGGACGAGACGCCGGCCGACGTGCGGCGTGGCGCAGGTGACGACGGAGCGGCCGGCGCGAAAGCCGTGGGCGGCGTCGTGCGGCGGGACCGGCGAAAGGAGGTCGCGCGCGAGGCGCCGCTGGATCGTCTTGAGGCGCGGTTTCGGCGCCTCCAGCAGGCGCGCCTTGCCGCGCCGCCCTTCACGCCAATGATAGCGGTAATGTCGCAAAGGGCCGTCCGCCGCGTCGGCCTCGCGGCCGTGGACATCGGCGTACCAGTCGAGTTCGGCGGCGCTGAGGCCGAGCCACGCCGCCAGGGCGTCGGGCGTCGCCAAGGCGGGCACGTTCCACGTCGACGGCGTCCCCGCGGCGGGCGTCATTTCGGGGACGACCCAGAAGACGTGGCGCACCTCGCGCGGCAGGAAGACGGTTGAGGCGAGGAAGGAGGCGAGGTCATCGCAGGCGCCGGCCGGCGGCTTCTCCGGGAAGGCGCGCAGGACGGCCCGCGTCAGGACGCGCAACCATATCGAGGCGGCCGGCGCGCCGACCGCCTTGGCGCCGCGCGCGACGAGCCCCCGCGACGACCAGGCGCCGCCGAGGAAGGCGGCCGCGAGGTTGCGGGCGGCGAAGGGCGGGTCAGGAGTGGGTAAACGGCGGGGCATCCCAACCAGTCTCGTGGAGCGCGACCGCGCCGGTGCTGTCGCACCGTGACGGTCGCGCGGCGTCGTGCGGAGACAAACAACTCCCTCGGGGTAGCCCCGAAGAGACGAGCGTTGCCGTCGTGAGACAGCGCCCTCGTCGTCTTGGGATGCCCCGCCGAGGCCGTAGGATGACGTGTCGCCCCCGTCCTTGTCAAGGTTGGCCGACGTAGGTGGCGTAACAGCTATCCGTCTCCCAGAGCCGGACCTCAACGACGGGGAAGCCCTGAGAGCGGGCGTGGTCGAAGATGAGGCGGGCGATGTTCTCCGCCGTCGGGTTGACGTCCATGACGAAAACCGGCTCGCCCTGCTGGCGGAGAAACGGCAGTACGGGATCGTCCTTGTGCAGAAGCATACGGTGGTCGAGCGTCTCGTCGATCCAGGCGCTGACGACGCGCTTGATGCGCGAGAAGTCCATCACCATGCCGAGGGCGTCGAGCTGCGGCGCCTCCAGGGTGAGGACGGCGCGGCCGTTATGCCCGTGCAGGTGGCGGCACTTGCCGTCGTAGTTGAGCAGGCGGTGGCCGTAGCAGAAGGAAATTTCGCGCGTGACGCGGTACATCGTCGGCTCGCAAGTCGGCGTGGTGGCCTCGACACAGCGTCATTGTAGGCGTCGCGGCAAGTCAGTCGCCATGCTTCGCGCGCAGCCGCGGCGACAGGCGCAGAATCCACTGCACGCGCTCGAACTGGTCGAGCCAGTCCTGCGTCATCTGTGCCAGGAGCGGGTCGCCGGCGGTCGTGAGGCCGGTGGGGCAGCTGGCGCCGACCTGGTCGCGGACGAGCTGGCGGTACTTGCTCAGGGGGCGCTCGCCGTAGCGGGCGACCTCGTGGCCGTCCTCGCTGAAGAAGACGAGGACCGGGACGCGGTTGCCGCCGTTGATCGTCAGTTCGCGCTGGGCGTCGGCGTGGTCGTCGCGGTCGAGGTAGCGGACGGCGACCGTCGGAGACGCGGCGGCGAAGTGCTCGAAGATGGGGCACTGGCCGATGCAGTCGCCGCACCAGGCGCCGGCAAGGCAGAGGACGGGCATCTGTCTTGTAAATGAAGCGAGCAACTCGCGCTGGGCAGGAGTGAGGACGACCTGCTCGCGGAGTTGGCGCCAGCGCTGCTTCTGGCCGTCGGTGGCGTAGCGGGCGAGGAAGTCGTCGTAGACAAGGCCGGCCTGGAATTTGTCGAAGAGGTTCATCAAACGCTCCCGAAGGGTGATTCAAAGGTAGCGTAGAGGGGCGCCGAAGGAGAATCAAGCGCGGCGCCGGGCGAGGTTATGATAGCCCGCGTAGCGGGCGGCGGATCGTAGCCCCGGGTGAAGCGCAACCCGCGCAGCGGGTGGAGCGCAACACGGGGACAACCACGCGGACGTGTTTATTATTGGAACCCCCCACGGGGGTGGCGGAGATGGGGCACGTCCCCGGTCGTGTTCCCCGGGTTGCGCGAGTACGCTCCACCCGGGGCTACGATCCGCCGCCCGCTACGCGGGCTGATCGCGGCATGGGATCGTTCTCCCGAGGGAATTGTCTCTCCCGGTATGTCGCGGCAGTTGTGCGGCGGCACGACCAGGGTTTACAATGCGTCGTCGCGGGCGATCCTCGGCGGCGGGACGGATGGGAACGATTGTAATGGGATTGATGAAATCGATCATAGGGTTGTTGGCCGTCGTGGCTCTGGCGAGTCGCGCCGGCGCCGCCGACTGGCCGCACTGGCGCGGCCCCGACCGCAACGGCATCTCAAAAGAAACCGACTGGCTCGACCATTGGCCGAAGGACGGGCCGCCGGTCGCGTGGCGGGCGTCCGTCGGCACCGGTTTTTCCGCCGTCTCGGTCAGCCGGGGGCGCCTCACCACGGTGGGGCACGCCGACGAGAAGGACACCGTCTGGTGCCTCGACGCCGCGACGGGCAAGGAACTCTGGAAGCACTCCTACGACTCCGAATTGGGCGATAACTACTTCGACGGCGGGCCGACCGCGACGCCGACCGTCGACGGCGACAACGTCTACACCCTCAGCCGCTGGGGCGACGTCTTCTGCTTCGAGGCGGCGACGGGCAAGGTCGCCTGGTCGAAGAACGTCGCCAAGGAGAGCGGCGCCCGCGTGCCGAGCTGGGGATTCTCCGGGTCGCCGCTGGTGCATGACAAGCTGCTCGTGTTGAACGTCGGCAAGGCGGGGTTGGCGCTGGAGAAGGCGACCGGCAAGGTCGTCTGGTCGTCCGGCGACGACGAGGCCGGCTACTCGACGCCGCTGCCGTTCCGCAAGGGAAACGACGGACTGGCGCTGGTCAGTTCCGGCAACGGTTACGCGGCCGTCAATCTCGCGGACGGCAAGGCGGTCTGGGAGACGCGCTGGGTGACGCGCTACGGCGTCAACGCCGCCGACCCGATCGTCGACAGCGGCCGCGTCTTCCTCTCGTCCGGCTACGGCAAGGGGGCGGCGCTTTTCGCGCTCGACGGAGACGCCAAGCCGGTCTGGCAGAACAAGCAGCTCCATAACCAGTTCAGTTCCAGCGTGCTGCTCGACGGCTTCCTCTACGGCGTCGACGGCGACACGACCGAGCGCGCCGAACTGAAGTGTGTCGAGTGGAAGACGGGCAAAGTCCGCTGGACGCGCGAGAAGTTCGGCTCCGGGGCGCTGACGGCGGCGAACGGCAAGCTGATCGTACTGAGTGATCGCGGAGAGTTGATGGTGGCGAAGGCGTCGCCGGAGGGCTTCGTGCCGACCGCCCAAGCGCAGGTGGTGAAGGGTAAGTGCTGGACGGCGCCGGTGCTGGCGGACGGCAGGATCTACTGCCGCGGCGCTTCCGGCGAGTTGGTGTGCCTCGACGTGCGAAAGGGACGGCCATGAACGTGACGCGACGGAACTTCCTGCAAATGGCCGCGGCGGCCGGGCTGTTGAGCGGCTCCGGCCGCGTCCTCGGCGAAGGGCCGGGGCGGGCCTACCGCACCGCCGTCATCGGCTGCGGCTGGTGGGGCAAGAACATCCTCGACGAGGCCCTCGCCGCCGGCCGCGCCAAGGTCGTCGGCCTGTGCGACGTCCACGACAACGCCCTCGTCGCCACCGCCGACCACGTCAAGGACAAGAGCGGCGACGAGCCGAAGAAATACAGGGACTATCGCGATCTTCTCGACCGCGAAAAGCCGGAAATCGTCATCGTCGCCACGCCGGACCACTGGCACGCGCTGGCGACCATCGCCGCCGTCAAGGCCGGGGCACACGTCTTCGTCGAGAAACCGACCGGCCACACGATCGGCGAGAGCAAGGCGATGCTGCGCGCGGCCCGCGCCTCCGGGCGCGTCGTGCAGGTCGGGTTGCACCGCCGCATCGGGCCGCACCACGTTTCGGGGATGCGCTTCCTCAAGGAGGGGAAGGCCGGCAAGGTCGGCATGGTGCGGCTGTTCGTCTACGGCGGCGGGGGCAAGGAGACGCCGTCGCCGAACGCCGAGCCGCCGAAGGGCATGGACTGGGACCTGTGGTGCGGCCCGGCGCCGCGGCGGCCGTTCAACCGCAAGCTGCACCCCGGCGGCTGGCGCAACTTCCTCGACTACGCCAACGGCACCCTCGGCGACTGGGGCGTCCACTGGCTCGACCAGGTGCTGTGGTGGTCGGAAGAGAAGTCCCCGCGCCGCGTCTTCAGTACGGGCGGACGGCCGATCTCCGGGCCGGCGGTCAACGACGGCCGCGCCCAGACGAGCGACGCCCCCGAGGCCCAGGCGGCGGCCTACGAGTTCGACGGTTTTACCGTGACCTGGGAGCACCGCACGTTCGCGGAGAACGGCGCCGAGAAGCACGGCGTCGGCGCCTACTTCTACGGCACCAAGGGCACTCTTCAGATGGGGTGGCGCGACGGCTGGACGTTCTACCCGGCCGGCAAGAGTGGGGCAGTCGTCCACCAAAATGCGGAACTACAGGAGCCGGACGGGCATAATATCAAACTTCTGTGGGCCGACTTCCTCGACAGCATCGCGAAAGGGAGACGGCCGGTCGCCGACGTCGAGCCGGCGCACCGCGCCACGACGATGAGTCTCCTCGGGATGCTGTCGCTCAAGGTAGGGCGCAGCGTGCGCTGGGACGGCGACAAGGAGCAGGTCGTCGGCGACGACGAGGCGAACCGCCTGTTGAGCCGGGCGTACCGCGAGCCGTGGCAGTATCCGAAGGGGTGACGCCAATTGCCGCTTGCGGCTTCGCACGCGCACCGCACCGCGCGCGTGCGAAGCCGCAAGCGGGTAATCATTTCCGCGAAGGTTCCTCCCATCTCCCTTACATAGAAGGTCAGGAAGAAGCCCGGCCGCCGCCGCGTGCGGCACTAATAAGGAGGCCCCGGCTTGTCACCGACCTTCGACGCCGCCTGGCGCGCCCGCGCCCTGCGCGGCGACCCCGCCGCCGCCCAGGCCCTCGCCGACGCCACGCTGTCACCGCTGTTCCGCTTCTGCCTCTACCGCGTCGGGCGCAACCGGCACCTGTGCGAAGAGGTCGTCCAGGAGACGCTGCTGCGCGCCCTGCGCGACCTCGACCACTACGACCCGCCGCGCGCCAAGGACAACATTTTCCCCTGGCTCACCGGCCTCGCCCGCAACGAGATCCACCGCGTCCTCGCCCGCGAGAAGGCCAGCATCTCGCTCGAATCGCTCTGGGATCGGATGGACTCCGAACTCCTCGGGCTGTACGCCCGCCTCGACTCCGAGCCGTTCGCCGACGAACTGCTGCTGCGCGAGGAGACGCGCGAGCTGGTCAACGCCACGATGGCGCAGCTGCCGCCGCACTACCGCGAGGCGCTGGAGGCGAAGTACGTCACCGGCAAGAGCGTGCGCGACCTCGCCGGCCTCTGGAGCACCACCGAGAAGGCGGTCGAGTCGCAGCTGACGCGCGCCCGCAAGGCGTTTCGAGCGACCTTTCTGGCCCTGACGCGCAACCTGGGGGCCGAGTCCGTGTGACCGCCTTGCCGCTCGCGGCTTCGCACCGCCCCTACGCGGGCGCTGAGCCGCAAGCGGCAAATCCCTATCGGAGATCCCATACCATGACCGATAATCCCATCCCCCCCGACCCGACGCCCCATTTCGGCGACGTCGCGGAGCGGAATATGGAACGTCTCCTCGGCAAGGCTTACAAGCCCGAGGCGCCCGACCCCGACTTCGTCCGCGGCGTCCGCGAGCGCATGCGCCTCGCCGCCCGGCAGCGTTCCCAGGCCGCGCCGGCCCCGCGACGCCGGCGCATTCTCTGGGCGGTTGCCGCCGCCGCACTCGTCGGCCTGGCACTCTTCCTCTCCCGATTCATGCCTTCGCCGCCGCCGAACGGGAACGCCGTCGCCGTCACTCCCCCGGAGACGCTGCCCGCACCCCAGGTCGACGAAGCCGCGCCCGACGCGCCGAGTCCGGATCGCCTGACTCCACGACAGCGGCCGTCCGTCGCGCCGCCCGCCGCCGTCGCCGTCGGCGCCACGGTGCGCACCGCCGCGAAGGAGCGCCGCCGCGTCACGCTGCCGGACGGCACGCTGCTCTCCCTCAACCAGGGGACAAGCGTCACCGTCGATGCCGAGCGACGCATCACGCTCACGACCGGCGAGGTCTTCGTCGAGGTGGCGCCGCGCACGGCGACGGACGGCACCCCCGAGCGCTTCGTCGTGACGACGCCGCGGCGCGAGGTGATTGCCCTCGGGACGCGCTTCGCCGTCCGCGCCGCCGAGGCCGGCACCGGCGTCGCCGTCACGCAGGGCAAGGTCCGCGTCAGCGGCGTCGAGGGCGTGCTGTCCGCCGGCGAGCAGCTCGCCCCCGACGGCGTGCGCCCCGCCGCCGCCCCGCGCGCCGCCCACCTCCTCGAATGGACGCGCGAGTTGATGTGCGCCGCCGAGGCGCCGCTGGTGCCGCCGAGCCCCCACGCCGGCGGCGCCCTCGTCGCCGACGAGCCGTCGGGGCAGAAGGCCCACCTGTCGCTGCGCAAGTACCACGTCGATGTCCACGTCGAGGACGGTTTCGCGCGCACGACCATCGACCAAACCTACTTCAACCATACGCCAACGCGCTTGCAGGGGACGTTCCACTTCCCGCTGCCGCCGGACGCCTCGCTGTCGCGCCTGGCGATGTACGTCGACGGCAAGCTCATGGAGGGCGGCATGGCCGAGCGCGACCACGCCCGTCAGACCTTCGAGAGCATCGTCCGCCGCATGCAGGACCCGGCGCTGCTGGAGTGGGTCGACGGCCACACCTTCAAGATGCGCGTCTTCCCGCTGGAGGCACGCCAGGAGAAGCGCATCGTCCTCAGCTACACGCAGCGCCTGCCGGTACAGTACGGCCGCGTCCCTTACCGCTTCGCCTCCGGCCACAGCCTCGACGAGGTGCGCGACTGGTCGTTCCACGCCCGCGTCCGCCACGGCGCCGGCCTCACCTGGACCAGCGACTCGCACGGCGACCTCCTCAAGGCAACCAAGGATAATGACGACCTCGTTCTCGACGCGAAGCAGAGCAACGTCCGCGTCGACCGCGACATTGCCCTCGACCTGTACGACGCGGTCAAGGGCGAGGACGTCGCCCGCTTCTCGTCGGCGGAGCACGAGGGCGCCCGCTACCTGATGGTGCGCTACCGCCCGCACCTGCCCGCCAAGACGGAGCGGCAGCCGCGCCACTGGGCCGTCGTCTTCGAGTCGTCCGGCGACCGCGACCCGATCCTGGCCCGCGTGCAGGTCGACGTCGTCCGCGCGCTGTTGTCGAGCGCCGAACACGACGACACGTTCAGCGTCATCGCCGCCGGCACGCGGCCGCGCCTGTTCGCGCCGGAGGCCCGGCCCGTCACGGCGGAGAACGTCCGCGCCGCCGTCGACTTCCTGGAGGGGACGCACCTGATCGGCGCCCTCGACCTCGGCGCCGCCTTCGCCGCCGCCGAGCCGTTCCTCGCGGCGAAGAACGCCCACCTCGTCCACCTCGGCTCGGGCCACCCGACGCTCGGCGAACTGACCGCGGGCGGCCTCTCCAAGCGCCTGCCGCCGTCGGCCCGCTACGTCGGCGTCGGCGTCGGCAAGCACTGGAACCGCGCCTTCATGAAGACGGCGGCCGAGCGCAGCGGCGGCTACTTCACGCAGATCAACCCCGACGAGCCGGCTGCCTGGCGCTCGTTCGAGCTGTACTCGGCGCTGACGGCGCCGCGCCTGCTCGACGTCAAGGTCATTGACGGGGCGGAAAAGACGCTCTTCCTGACGGACGCCGCCGCCGTGGCTCAGGGCGAGGAGGTGTGCGCCGTCACGCGGCTGGAAAAGGGCGCGATAACGCCGCAGTCCGTCACCGTCACCGGCACGGTGGACGGCAAGACGTTCCATCGCACCTTTTCCGTCGCCGACGTCGCCCCGGACGCGGGCTACCTGCCGCGTACCTGGGCGAAGCGGGAGATCGAACGCCTCCTCGCGGAGAACGCCGAGGGCAATAAGGCTCGCATCATCGCCCTGAGCATGCAGTCCTACGTCATGACGCCGTTCACGTCGCTGCTCGTCCTGGAGAACGAGCAGATGTACCAGCAGTACAACGTCGACCGCGGCCGTAAGGACCACTGGGCGATGTACCCGTGCCCGCCCACGATCCCCGTCGTCCACGAGCCGTTCGCGACGACGCCGGACGACGGCCGCAAGGCGCCTCCGACGGCCGGCAAGCCGAGCGCGGTCGACGTGTTGGCGACGATCCTGGTGCGCGTGCCGCCGCGCGTCTTGCGGGTGGCGGGCGACGCCAACGACGACCGGCGCGTGCTGACGGCCAAGGAACTTTACGCCGGCGCTTTCGCCGTGCCTCTGGAGGAAAGTGCCGAGGTGGGTCCCGCGATTGACCCGGAGGAATTCCAGAGGTCGGCGGGCCGCCGCGGGGGCGGTGCCGGGCCTCTGGTGGGTGGCGGCGCCGCGGCCCCTCTGGGTGCGCCGGGAATGGCACCGGCCGCCGGCGCACAACAAGGTCTCCCCGGCGCCGTGCCGGGATTGCAAACGGCGTCCCCCGTGGCTGCCGGCGGCGGGATGATGGCTCCGCCCGGCGGGGGCGGCTTCCAGGGCGGGCCGGGAATGTCCGGCTTCGGCGGCTTCCCCGGTCCCGGGGGCGGCTTCGGAGGAGGAGGCTTCGGAGGAGGCCCGCTGCCCGGCAGCGGTTTCGGCGGCGCGGGCGGCTTCGGCCCCGGCAAGCCCGGCGGTTTCGGCGGAACCCTCGGCGGGAGCGGCCCGGCACTCGGATACATGAACCCCTACGGGTGGCATTACTCCGTAACGGCGGGAACGGCCGCCGTGCCGGGGGGCATGAACGGGCTGGCTTACCCTATGACTTTCGGCCTGGCGAACCCGTATACGAACTCGCCCTATTTCAACCTCTACCGGCAGTTGGCGCCGACGGAAGAACGCCCCCTCCCGTTGAGCATCACCACCACCGAAGTCGACCGTCTCGTCGCCGACGGGAACGGAAAGTTGAACGGGCGCGCGGCGCAGTTGAGCTCGTTCGGCAACAGCTTCAAATACTTTGAGGATCTCAGTAAGCCGATTCAGGCGGCTCGCGAGTGGCGCCGGCTGATTTCCGAGGAATTGCTGTACGAGCGCCTTCATGTCGCCGCGGAAACGGAGGGGCGGCCGGCCCCGCGCAGCGCCGACAAGAGGTACCCGCCCGTCGTCGGCATCCGCTGGGCGCCGCTGCTGTACCGCCGTCCCGTGCCGTCCGGCGACCCGCGCGTCACCCACGACCTGGCGTCCTACGCGCCGGGCCTGAACACGACGCTCGCGGACATCCTCGCCGTTCTGGAGGCCGAGGCCGTCGCCGACCCTCGCGCCACCCCCGGAACGGTCGAGCCGGCCGCCGCCGCCCTGATCGACGGCGCCCGCGCCGCCGGCTGGCAGGTCGTCACGATTTCCGCCTCGGGAGGCATGGCGGCGTGGACGGTCGCCTTCGACGGCAGCGGCCGCTACGCCTACGAGCGCGTGTTGCCGAGCGGCCTGAAGGAGCGCGTCGTCTGCGACGGTAAGGAGTTGCTGCACTTCTACCCGGAACTGGGCCTCGGCGCCCGTCGGACCGTGAGCCGCTTCCACCGAACGGAGTTCGCCGATCTCGTTCCGTGGGCACTGCCGCCCACGAAGGACCTCGCCGCCGGAGCCGACGTCGCCCTCGCCGGCGAGCGCGTCGTCGTTGTGACGCCGCGCGGCGCCAAGGACCGGCCAGGCGCCACGGCCCTGCACCTCGTCTTCGCCGAGGACGGCCGCCTCGCCGAGCGCCGCGTCGTCGAGGCCGCCACGTCGAATGTGTCGCGCCGAGACGCCTACGCCGCCGACGGCACCGTCACGGCGGCGGACGCCGAAGGCAAGGAGGTCGGGGCGGTCAAGTATCAAAGGAAAGCGGCGCCGGCGCCGGACCTCGACCCGGACGCCCGCGAGCTCGTCGTGCTGCCGATGCCGCTCCGCACGCGGCAGCACGTCCTCCAGACGCGCCAGCCGGGCTTCAACGGCAGTATCGAGACGCTCGACAAGGAGACGATCTCTCACCTCCTTAACAGCGACGCGGCGACGGGGGCAACGGACACGCTCGCGGCCATCGTCCTCAAACGCTTCGTGGAGGCCGGCGACACGCGACCCGGCCTCGCGGCGCTGCTTCTGTCCGCCGGGGCCGACGTCCAGGGGCTGGTCGTACACGGCAAGCACGTCGCCGAGCCGCTCGGCAGCTACCTGGCGTGGCTGAAGGCGCCGGGGGCAGCGCCCGATTTCAACCGGCTCGGCGCGGGCCTGGTCCGCAACCTGGCCGAGGCGCAGGCGCTGCTTCGCGCCTGGGACGCGAAGGATGGGGCGCTGACGGAGGCCGAGTGCAAAAAGGCGCTCGACTACGTCCGTGAAGCGAAGTCGCCGGCCTTCGCCTGGGCGGTCGTCGAGGCGGTCCTGCGCACGCCGGACAAGAAAGTGACCGCCGAGGGCGGCCGCGCTCGGGTTCAGCGTGCGGTCCTCGAAGCGGCTCGGGAGAGGCTGAAGGACGTGCCCTTCCTGTCCTACGCGGCCCGCTACGAGCTGGCCCGCCACTTCGCGGACAACGGCGGTCGCGATGGGGCGCGCAAAGCGTTTACGGAACTGTACCGCGAGGCGTTGGCGTCCGGCGCCCGCCCGCCCATCGACCGTCACTTCCGCGCCGCCCTGGAAGAAGCGGGGAAGGAGTCCGACCCGTGGGCGGCGCTGATGCGCGAGGCGTCGGCGCGTCTCGTCAAGGACGGGCGGCGCGTCGCGGCGGCGGCCGTGGCGTGGCAGTGTTGGGAGGTCGGCAGTCCGAAACTCGCCGACGAACTCCTGACGGCTGCCCTGGCCGGCGACGAAAGCGGCGTCACGCGGCTGGCCGCCGTCGATTACCTCCTCCAAACGCACCAGGCCGACCGGGCCGACATCCTCCTCGCGGACGTGCTGGCGAAACCGACGTTCGCGCGGCAGGCCGGACTGTGGCGGCTGGCAGCGCGCCTGGCGACGCAGCGGAAGCAAGACGCGAAGTCGTTCGCCTGCCTCGCCCAGGCGCTCGAACTGGAGTACCGCACGGCGTCGGACGGCGTCGACCTGGCGGCGGTGCGGCGCGACTACGGCGCCCTGCTCGGCCACTACGAGGGCCTCGTGTCGGCCCTGCGGACGCTTCAGGAAAAGCCGCCGGCCGACCTGGCGGCGCGGGTGGTGCGCGCGGCGGACCGCTGGCGTGCCCTCGACCCGGAGCCGGCCGCCGCCTGTCAGTCGGCGTCGCGCGTCCTGCGCGGCCTCGGCGACTACGACCTGGCGTGGGACTACTTCCTGTCGACGGTGGCGCCGACGGCACAGGGCTTCTCGTGGGCGGCGCTGGCGCAGAGTTTCCAGCAGGAGGGAGAAGCCGAGTTGGCGGAGCGGGCGTATGTCCAGGCCTGCGCGACCGACCCGGCGAACGCGGGTCTGCTCTGGGTGCGGGCACAAAACCTGTTGCAGGCGGGCCGGCCGCTGGAAGGGCGAACGCTTCTGCGGCAGGTCGCCGAGGGCACCTGGGCGCCGCAGTACCAGGGCGTTCAGGCGCAGGCGCGGGAGGCCGTCGAAGGAAGGTAGGCGCTTGGGAGTGCGGCGGCCTGACGCCGCACTCCAAAGCCGGTCGCTCCAGGGAGTCGTGTGCCGTCTACAATGGAGGGAAGACACGGCCGCGTCACCCCACGGAGCCCCCCATGCCGGACACGACGGAAGGCTTCCACAGCGTCGACGAATGCCTGGACGAGTTGCGGGCGGGGCGCATGATCGTCCTCGTCGACGACGAGCGCCGCGAGAACGAGGGCGACCTGGTCATCGCCGCCGAGAAGGTGACGCCCGAGGCGATCAACTTCATGATGCGCAACGCCTGCGGCCTGGTCTGCCTGGCCATGTCGCCGGCCCTCTGCGACCGCCTCAACCTCGACCCGATGCCCGGCAACAACCTCGACCCCGGGGCCACGCCGTTCACGCCCTACATCGACGCCCGCCACGGCATCACGACCGGCATCTCGGCGCCCGACCGGGCACGCACCGTCCAGGTCGCTCTCGACGACAACTCCGGGCCGAACGACCTCGTCCGCGGCAAGGGGCACGTCCCCGGCCTGCGCGCCCAGGAAGGCGGCGTCCTCGTCCGGGCGGGACACACCGAGGGGAGCGTCGACCTCGCGCGGCTCGCGGGCCTGAAGCCGGCCGGCGTCATCTGCGAGATCACCAACCCCGACGGCACGATGGCGCGCCTGCCCCAACTCCAGGAGTTCTGCCGCCAACACGGCCTGAAGATGTGTACCATTGAGGACCTCATCAAGCACCGGCGCCGGCGCGAACGCCTCATCCGCCGCGAGGTCGTCCTCAAGCTGCCGACGCGCTTTGGCGAGTTCGACCTGATCCCCTACACGTCCGTGGTCGACCCGGAACCGCATCTCGCGCTCTGCCTCGGCGGCGTCGGCGTCGAGACGGGCGGCGTCGTGCCGGAACAACCCGACCCGATCCTCGTCCGCATCCACAGCCAATGCCTCACTGGCGACGTCCTCGGCAGCAACCTGTGCGACTGCGGCCCGCAACTGCACCACGCCATGCAGCAAGTCGCCGCGGCGGGCAAGGGAGTCATCCTCTACATGCGCCAGGAAGGGCGCGGCATCGGCCTGCTGTCGAAATTGCAGGCGTATCAGCTCCAGCAAGTCGAAAAACTCGACACGGTGGAGGCGAACCAGAAGCTCGGCTTCCCGGCCGACCTGCGCCACTACGGCATCGGCGCGCAGATTCTCTTTGACCTGGGCGTGCGGCAGATCCGCCTGCTGACGAACAACCCGAAGAAGGTGGTCGGTCTGGAAGGGTACGGGCTGCGGATCGTGGAGCGCGTGCCGATCCAGATCCCGCCGAACGAGAAGAACGCCCGCTACCTGCGAACGAAGAAGGATAAGCTAGGGCAGTTGTTGGATATGGATGAGAAGGAATGACCGCCGCTTGCGGCTTCGCACTTGCGAAGCCGCAAGCGGCCGGCGTCACGCCATTTTGAGCAGCTTGCGGGGCGGCTCGCGTACGTCCCAGACGACGCCGAACACTTCGAGCCCCTTCAGGATGTAGTAACTGACGTCGATCTCCCACCAGAAGAAGCCCTGGCGAGCCGAGGTCATGTAGTGGTGGTGGTTGTTGTGCCAACCCTCGCCCATCGTGAGCAGGGCGACCCACCAGTTGTTGCGGCTCTTGTCCGTCGTCTCGTAGCGGCGCGTCCCGAACAGGTGAGCCGCCGAATTGACCAGGAAGACGCCGTGGTACAGCAGCACGGTGCTGACGAACAAGCCGACCACGAGTCCGGTCCAGCCCGCCGCCAGCCAGACCAGCACACCGAGAAGGAACGGCGGCAGATAGTGGTAGCGGTCGAGGAAGCGCAATTCGGGGTAGCGGCTGAGGTCGCGGATCTTCTCCCAACTGGCGTCGTCGTGGGCGGGCGCCAGGACCCAACCGACGTGCGCCCACCAGACGCTGCGCGTGATCGGCGAGTGCGGGTCGTCGTCGGTGTCGGAATACTTGTGGTGGTCGCGGTGGTTGGCCGCCCACCAGAGCGGCCCCTTCTGCATGGCGCAGCAGCCGAGGGCACCGAGGAAGAAGCGGAACGACCGGCCTGTCTTGTAGGCCCGGTGGGCAAAGTAGCGGTGGTAGCCCGCCGTGATGGCGAACATGCGCAGCCAGTAGAGGGCGATACAGATCAGGGCGGACGCCACGTCGACGCCGGTCCAGATGAGCGCAACGCAGCTCAGGTGAACGCCGACGAAAGCGACCTTGGTGATCCAGGGGATGCCGAAGCCCTTGGCCGGAATCGCCGAGGAAGGGCTGGGGAGGGCCGGATTAATGGGTATGTTAGAGATGACGGAATCCTCGCGGGCTGGAAAATTGGGGCTGGTCCCGTCAGACGGGAACTGACCCCTGGCACAACGTCCTCGATTTCTTATCGGATCTCCGGGAAGAACCGTAGCATTTATTTCACGTCGGAGCTTACTCCGCTCCGCCGAATCTCGACAGTCCAGGCGACTTGGGCAAGGGAGAGGAGTACGGGGATGAGACGACACATCACGGTCCTATCCTGGTCCACGAGACCCGGCACGTTTATTCTACAGAGTGGCGCGGCTGCGAATAGAGCATTCGGCGGGATTTCGTGACGAGGTGGAGCAAAAAGAGGCACGAAGCGACCACTTGCCCGGCGACGGGGGCGGCGAGGCCCCCGTCACGGACGCGGCGGGAGAGCTCTAGCTGCCGCCCGCGGCGTCGCCCGCGCGTTGGCGCAGCGGCCCGCGGAAGGTAATGCGGCCCTTGCCGAGGTCGTAGGCGGAAATCTCGACGGTGACCGTGTCGCCGGGCAGGATGCGGATGAAGTTCTTACGCATCTTGCCGGAGATGTGCGCGATGATCTCGTGCCCATTGTCGAGCCTCACCCGGAACTGGGTGTTCGCCAGAGAGGCGACGACCTTGCCCTGGACTTCAATCGTGGTTTCTTCTTTCGCCATGCATACTCCTTGTGAGACCAAGGGAGAGGCATCCCCGCGCGCCGGCGCCCGCGGCCGGGAGGGAATAACTCGATTCTCCTACTTTACAGGAGAGGAAGGTTCCCGGCGAGTTCACTTTCGCGCGGCGCGGTTCCGGGGGTGCGCTGCGCGACCCCCGGCTGGGTTATGTAACCCCTTCGGGGCAGGGCTTCCAACATGGTTGTAAACCCAAGGTATCAAAGGCTTTGCGGCAACAGATCATGTGAACTAACGTCCACTGTCAGTCGGGCCTCGCCGTGGCCGAGGCGGGACATGCCGAAAACCAC
>JBBROG010000112.1:0-25537 GCA_038229635.1 Gemmatales bacterium | reverse complement strand
GCTGGCCCGTCGCCGCAGCCGTTGCCGGCGCTTCTGGGCGGCGCTGGGCCAGGCAGGCGAAGGTCATCGCCTGGGCGAAGACGGCACCTCCCAAGTCTTAACTTGATCCGTATGGGGGTCGCGCGGCGCACCCCCGGAACGTGACGCCGGGTCGCGTACGCGCGCACCCCCGGAACGACTCGGCTCGCGGGACCTACCCCCTGCCGCGTCTGCCTGCTGGACACCCCATCCGCCCGGCGGTTAGAATCGTCAGTTCCGGGAGTTCTCCGACGGCCCCCGACCCTGAGGCGTAGGTCATGGCTCTGTTGTTCGACTACCTCCGCGACGCCGGGCTCCTGGAGCCGGCGCGGCTTGACGAGCTGAGCCGCCTCCCCGAGGCGCGCGCCGCCGACCCGACGCCGTTGGCGAAAATCGTCTACCAGCGCGGCTGGCTGACGCGCTATCAGCTCAACGCCGTGGCGCAGGGCAAAGGCAAGGACCTGCACGTCGGCCAGTACGTCGTGCTGGAGCCGCTCGGCGAGGGCGGCATGGGACAGGTCTACAAGGCTCGCCACAAGCACATGAACCGCGTCGTCGCCCTGAAAGTCATCCGCAAGGAGCGCCTCGCCGGCCCCGACTCCGTCAAGCGTTTCTACCAGGAGGCCGAGAGCGCCGGCAAGTTGCAGCACGCCAACATCGTCCTCGCCTACGACGCCGGCCCCGTCGGCGCCAGCCACTTCCTCGCGATGGAGTACGTCGAGGGCGTCGACCTGGCGCGCCTCGTCAAGGAGAAAGGACGTCTGCCTTACGCGCGGGCCTGCGACTACGTCCGCCAGGCCGCCTTGGGACTCGCGCACGCCCACGAGCGCGGCATGGTCCACCGCGACGTCAAGCCGCACAACCTGATCGTCAGCCGCGCCGCCGAGGGCGCCGCCGGCGACGTCGTCAAGGTCATGGACATGGGCCTCGCCCGCCTGTCCGGCGCCGACGACGCGACGGGCAACGGCGTGACCAAGGACGGCGTCGTCCTCGGCACGCCGGACTACCTCGCCCCCGAACAGGCGCGCGATGCCCGCAAGGCCGACGGCCGCAGCGACCTGTACAGCCTCGGCTGCACCCTCTACTTCTTGCTCACCGGCGGCCCGCCCTTTCGCGGCGCCACGCTGACGGAGGTGCTGCTCAAACACCAGATGGAAGCGCCGAAAACGCTGGCTCAGCGCGGCATCGACGCGCCGCCCGGCGTGCAAGCCGTCCTCGACCGGCTCATGGCCAAGAGCCCCGACGACCGCTACCAAACGCCGCGCGAAGTCCTCGACGCCCTGGCGCCCTTTGGCCGCGCCGGCGCCGCGGCCGAGGAGGCGGCGTTCACCGCCCTGGCGACGCGCCCGCCGGCGGGCGGCGAGACGGACTGGGCCGCGATCAGCGGCGAGGTGTACGACGACCGGCCCCGGCCCGCGCGCCCGGCGGAGCGGACGGCCGAGACGTCGGGCACCGCGACGCGCGCGCCGGCGGCGCGGCGCGGCCTGCCCCTGATTCTCGCCGGCGCGGGGGCCGGCGTCCTCGTCCTCGCGGGGGTCGTGGTCGTCCTCGTCGCCCTCGTGAAGTCGCCGCCGGCCAAGGCCGATCCGGAGACGACGGGACAGCACTTCGCCGCGACCGGCGACGCCAGCGAGAAGACGGCCCCGAAGGACGACGGCACGAAACCGCCCGAGACCCCGGAGGTGCCTGTCGTGGCGCCGCCGTCGGGTCCGGCGCTCCCGCGCGCGGCCGGCGAGATCCGCCGCCTGGCGGACGGGCTCGGGCTGGCGCACGCGCTGGCGGTGGACCCGCGCGGCCGCTTCCTCGCGGCGGCGGGGAGCCGCGACGCGACCGTCCACGTCTACGACGCCGTGACGGGCGACCTCGTCCGCTCCCTCGCCGGCCACGCCCCCGCGGTCGTCGGCGCCGCCTACTCGGCCGACGGCCGCCGCCTGCTGACAGCCGGCCTCGACGGCACGGCGCGGCTGTGGGACGCGGCCGACGGCAAGGCCTTGACGATTCTCCACTCCGAAAAATCGCCCATCAACGCCGTCGCCCTGTCGCCGGACAGCCGCCTCGCCCTGCTCGCCCATGGCGCCCCCCGGCAGGAGAACGGCCGCACGGTCAACGACGACTGCGTGGTGCGCGTCTTCGACACCGAGACCGGCCGCGAAGTGGGCCGCCTCAAAGGGCACGACGCCCCGGTCCGCAGCGTGGCCGTGACGCCCGACGGGAAAACCGTCGCCACGACGAGCGACGACGGCGCCTGCCTCGTCTGGGATCTCGCCGGGCGGGAGTTGCGCGGCAAGCTCGACTTGGCCCCGGCCCCGTTCGGCCGCCTGCTCGCCCTCTCGGCGGACGGCTCCCGCGCCCTCGTCGGCCGCGCCGCGCTGGCGCTGGTGAGCCTTGCCACGCTGAAGGAGTATCGGCCCTTCCAGCGGCCGCGGGGCGCCTCGCTGGCCTCCTGCGTCGCCCTGTCGCCGGACGGCCGCCTCGCCCTCACGGGGCATGGGGCTCTCAGGGTCGCCGGGCCAGGGAGGCCGGCGGAGAAGCTGGACTGCGTGGTACGCGTCTGGGACACGGAGACGGGGGGCGAGACGGGCCGTCTTGAGGGCCACGCCGACCGCGTGATGGCGGTCGCCGTCCTGCCCGACGGCAAGCGCGGCGTCTCCTTCGGCGCCGACGGCACGCTGCGTTTATGGGACCTGGCGAAGGCCGCGCCGCCGCAGGTCGTGGTGAAGCCGCCCGTGCCCGCCAAGCCGCCGACGACCGCCCCCCCGACCACGACGCCGGACGAGCCGTTCGCCGGGCACAAGGGCGAAGTGCTTGCCGTCGCCTTCTCCTCGGACGGACAGCGGCTCCTCAGCGGCGGCAGCGACCGCACGCTGCGGCTCTGGGACGCCGTCGGCGGCAAGGAACTGAAGCTGGTGGGGCGCCTGAGCCGGCCCGTCGTCGCCGTCGCCTTCGCGCCGGGCAACAAGGCCGTCTGCATCGACGAGAGCGATCTCCATACGGTCTGGGACCTGGAAGCGGGCTCGAGCGAGCCGCGCTTCACCGGCACGCACGCCTGCCGCGGGCTCTCCCCCGACGGCACCTTCTACGCGAGCGGCAACAAGGACGTCGTCCACCTGGCGCGGGCGGCCGGCACGGGCGTCAGTCAGCACACGATCACGGGAACCTGGGGAATCCCGCAAGCCCTCGCCGTCTCGCCCGACAACGCCCTAGTCGCGTTCGGCGCGGCGGACGGCTTCATCCGCCTCGGCGACCTGAGTAGGGACAAGTTGGTGCCGGGCACGCTGGCGCCGCCCCGGCCGAAGTCGAACGCGGTCTGCCTGGCCTTCTCGCCCAAAAACAACACGCTGCTAGCCGCCCTGGAGGACCACCGCGTCCTCCTTTACAGCGTCGCCACCGGCAAGCAACTCCGCGCCTTCGGCCCCCACAAAGATATGGTCCAGTGTCTCGCCTTTTCCGCCGACGGCGGCCGCGTCGTCACGGGCGCCGCCGACGGCAGCATCCGCGTCTGGGACGCGAGCAACGGGCAGATGTTACGTCAGTTCGCCGAGCACAAGGGCGCCGTCCGCGGCGTCGCCTTCGCGTCGGACGGCAAGCACGGCGTCTCCTGCGGCGACGGCATCCGCATGTGGAAGCTGTCCGCGACGCCGTGACGGCCCGGCGTTCGCCCCTGTAGCGCACGACGCACTTCGGCCGGGATGGCTATGCGCGAGACGCTTGGCGAGAAGTTCCGGTTTCGCACACGAAGAACGAACGGAGGGTAGGCCGCATGCCGAAACCGAATGTCATCGTCGATCGGGTGAGAAGCCTTGATCTTCCTCCCCGCCCGCCGACGGCCGCCCAAAGCCGCCCTGGCCTCCCGGGGTATGCCGTCGTGCATCTGACGGGCGGTGCCTCGCTCCTGCACCTCAGCGACCCGAGGGCGGCGGTTTGGGAAGGCGTCCTCGACGACTTGAGACAGGCTAACGAGCCAGTCTATCTGGAAACCGATCCGAACACGAACATCATCAAGCAAGTCCTCTACCCTCGGTCCGTGATCGTTTCCGGCATTGCCGCGGCCCTCGCGGGGAACCTCCATGAAGTGGAGTTGGAGATTTCGCACGCGCTCCACTTTCTGAACGCGGCGAATCCCGACTATCAGCAACTCCTGAACGCACTGACGGTCGCACGACAACAGGGCACGCCGGTCCTCGTCACGGAGACGCTGGACGATCACGAGATCATCGACGTGAGGACGGCCCCTGCCCCTTTTGCGGCCGGGCCGGCGATGATGGTCCTGCGGCCCGCCGGCCCACCGGCCCCCTAGACGCCTAATCAGAAGTTCGGCGACAGCCAATAAGGAGACGGTGATGCGTAGGCAACGGCGCGGATGGGTGACAGGTGCCTGCCTGGTCCTGCTCCTGAACGGCTTCGGCGCCTCCGCGGCCGAACCCGAATGGAAAGTCGGCCTCGCCCAGGTCAAGATTACCCCCGAACGGCCCGTCCTGATGTCCGGCTACGCCGGCCGCACCAAGCCCTTCGAGAAAGTCGCCGCGGACCCAATGCCGTTGCGTTTTTCGGCAGCCCGACGCGGCAGGCTACCGAAAACAGCGGGAAATCGTGCGGCGCCTGCACGGCGACGAACGCGACATAACGCCTTGATCTACAAGCAGTTGCCGCCGATTCGGACGGGAAATTGCAACGGCATAGGAGGCGGCCCCTTTTTCCGCGCGCCTTTCCGGTTTCTCTTGGCCCCCGGACCACTCGGCTCTCGCTAGGGTGGGAAGAGAGGCGTTCTCTCCCACGAAACCCGCGAAGTCGAGAGGTGCGACCATGACCCGTAAGCCGATCCGCAGCAAGGCGTTGCAGTTGGAAACCCTGGAAGACCGCACGATGCCCGCCGGCCTGTCGGTGTCGCTCATCGGCAGCGTCCTGCAGGTCGTCGGCACGCCGGGGGCCGACAACATCAGCGTCACGCTGCGGAGCGGCCGGTTGACGGTCGCTGGCGTTGCCGGCTCCTTCGACCGCAACGCCGTCTCGCGCATCGACGTCTTCGGCCAGGGCGGCGACGACGCGATCTCGCTCGCCCCGGTCAGCCCGTTCGACAACCCCATCCTGCTGCCGTCGCGGATCTTCACCGGCTTCGGCCGCACGACCATCCAGGGCGGCGACGGCCCCGACTCCATCCAGGGCGGCGACGGCGCCGACCAGATCTTCGGCAACGGCGGCGACGACACCATCCTCGCGTTCGTCGGCAACGACACGATCTCCGGCGGCAACGGCAACAACCGCATCCTCGCCGGCCTCGGCGACGACGTCGTCGGGGGCGGCGGCGACCGCGACACGATCTTCGGCCAGGGCGGCAACGACGTCATCGACGGCGGGCCGGGCGACGACGTCCTCGTCGGCGCCAGCGGCGACGGGCTCAACACGACCAACGACAACGACACGATCTCCGGCGGCACCGGCAACGACCAGATCTTCGGCGAGTTCGGCGACGACATCCTGCTCGGCAACGGCGGCGACGACACGCTCGTCGGCGGCCCCGGCAACGACCAACTGGACGGCGGGTTCGGCAACGACGACCTGTTCGGTCAGGAGGGCAACGACCTCCTCTTCGGCGGCCTCGGCGACGACGCCCTGAGCGGTGGGGCGGGGAACGACGTCCTGGCCGACCCCGTGGGCCGCAACTTCCTGATCGGCGGGACCGGCCGCGACGACTTGCAGCAGAACCTCGACAACATCGTCTTCGGCGGCTTCACGAACTACGACCTCGACGACACCGCCCTCAACGCCTTCGAGGCCGAGTGGGCGCGGACCGACCTCAACCTGACGCAGCGGCTCGACCATCTGAACAACGGCGGCGGCCGGAACGGGTCGCTGACGCTGCGGAACGGCTTCTTCGACGACTTCGAGACCGACCTGATCTCCGTCGTCAACGGCCGCACCGTCCGGGTCAACGCCGCGACCGACCTCGGCAACGACCGCTACCTGACCGGCAACGTCGCCGCCCAGGCGGCGAGCCCCGGCGCATTGGCCGACGTCCTCAAGGGGTACTGGAGCGTTCTCGACTATTCCAACCCGCAGGATCCGAATAGCGCGTTCGCCTTCACGCTGACGATCGTCGGCGTGACGAACCGCAGTTTCTCCGGCTTCGTCAACGGCACGATCCCCGCCAGCGGCGACTGGGATCCGCTCGCGCAGACGCTCCGCCTGCAACTGTCGACGTCGCTCGGGTCGCGCACCTACGTCGCTCGCGTGCAGCGGGACAGCAGCGGCCGCTGGGTGATGGCCAACACCGGCCTGGGCGCCGCGGGCACGGCCGCAGTGTGGCACGCGGTGCGGCAGCAGGTCTCCTGATTCGCCTCCCCCGGTTGTGGTGTCCCGACGAGCGGAGTATCATCGGGACGTCGCAACCTCGGGGGAGACGGCCGTGATCGATTCCGCCACCGTGCGCCTTCAGCGCTGCCTCGACCGTTTGAAGGAGGGCGAGGCCGGGGCGCGCGACGAACTGTTGCAGGCGGCAGCCCAGCGGTTTGAGGGACTGACGCGGCGGATGCTGCGGGACTACCGCGGGGTCAAGCGCTGGGAGGAGACGGGCGACGTCATGCAGAACGCCCTGGTGCGGCTCTGGAAGGCGTTGGAGACCGTCGTCCCCCCCACGGCGCGCGACTTCTACCGGCTGGCGACGGTGCAGATTCGCCGCGAGTTGATCGACCTGGCCCGCCACTACTACGGCCCCCAGGGCGCCGGCGCCCACCACGCCAGTAACGTCGCCGCCACCCCCGAGGCCAGCGCCGTGTCCCCCCTGTACGAGGCGGCAGACGTCTCCCTCGATCCGAGCCGCCTCAGCCTCTGGGCCGAGTTTCACCGCCAGGCCGAGGCGCTGGGGGAGGAGGAGCGCGAGGTCTTCGACCTGATCTTCTACCCGGGGTTGCCCCAGGCAGAGGCCGCGTCCCTCCTGGGCACCTCCGAGCGGACGATCAAGCGGCGTTGGCAGGCGGCGCGGCTGCAACTGCACGAAGCGCTCGGCGGCGAACTGCCCGGTCTGTAAGGAGCTGTTCCAAAATAATGTTGCCAATTGGCGGTTTCTCTCTATCGTGCCATCATGACAGGATCGTCAACACTTGCTACTGTGCGGCAGAAGTACGAGGTTTTGGCCCCCTTGCTCCATGAGAAGGCGCGGCGCCGCTGGGCGGCGGCCGAAGCACTCTCCCTGGGACGGGGAGGGATCTCCACGGTCGCCGCGGCTACCGGGCTGTCGCGCCCCACCATCCGCAAGGGAATCGCCGAACTGCAACACGGCCTCCCCGACGACGACCCTTCCTCCCTACGGACTCCGGGGGCTGGCAGACCCGCGCTCGCCGTCACGGATCGCCTCTTGCTCCGGAACCTGAAACGCCTCGTCGATCCTGCCACGCGCGGGGATCCCATGTCGCCTTTACTCTGGACCTGCAAAAGTACGCGGGCTCTCGCCAAGGCGCTCGGCGAACAAGGACACGACGTCAGCCACCAGACCGTGGCCCGATTGCTCGACGACCTCGGCTACAGCCTTCAGGCGAATCGGAAAACCGAGGAAGGCAAGGGGCACCCCGATCGCAATGCCCAGTTCGAGCACATTAACAGGAAGGTCAAGACGTTCCAAAGGCAGGGTCAGCCCGTGGTCTCCGTGGACACCAAGAAGAAGGAACTGGTCGGCAATTTCAAGAATGGCGGGCAAGAATACGAGCCCAAAGGGCGGCCGCGAAGGGTAAAGGCGAAAGATTTTCCCACCCGGGAAGGGAAGGTTTCCCCCTACGGCGTCTACGACTTGACGAGGAACGAAGGTTGGGTGAACGTGGGGATCACCCACGACACGGCGGAATTCGCGGTCGAATCGATCCGTCGTTGGTGGTATCGGATGGGCTCTCCGACCTATCCGGAGGCGACGGAGTTGCTGATCACGGCCGATGGGGGTGGCAGCAACGGTAGCCGTTCGCGTCTGTGGAAGTTGCGCTTGCAGCGCCTCGCGGACGAGTTGGGGCTGAAGGTGAGTGTGTGCCATTTCCCTCCCGGGACGAGCAAGTGGAACAAGATCGAGCACCGGATGTTCTGCCACATCACGGAGAACTGGCGCGGGCGGCCGCTGGTCAGTCATGCGGTGGTCGTGAACCTGATCGGCGGCACAACGACACGAACGGGGCTGCGTGTTGGCGCGGAGTTAGACGCGAACATGTATCCCACGGGAATCAAGGTGACGAACGAGGAATTTGAGGCCATCCGACTGAAGAAAGACACCTTTCACGGAGAATGGAATTACAACATTACTCCGCACGAGGAATAGCGCCCTGATTTGGCAATATTATTTTGGAACACCTCCTAACAACCCGTCTCCGCGGGACACGCTTCCTGCGGCGGCGCCCAACGAGTGAGCGGCGTGATCGAGGACGGATTCGTGGGACTCATTCCTGACACTCTCCGCCCTGCCCGTTGGGTTCCCCCGGCATTCCGTACAACGTCACGAAGGCGAGATCCTGTTCCGGCGGACAGTCCGGGTGGCGCCGGGCGTCCTCCCAAGCGGAGTCGGCGTCCTTGCCCACTCCCCAGACCTTGCGATGGCGAACGGCGACGACCAACCCCTGATAGCGCTCGTGCAGTTCTCGGATTGATCACTCCTCAAAAGGTCGAGGAGAGCCGGCACCGCCTCCTTCGCCTCGTCGCCCATCTCCGCCAGCGCCATCGCCGCGTGCCAGTTGACGAACGGGTCGTCGTCCCTCAAGGCGTCGATCAGATCCGTCTTCGCTTTCCTGGAATTCGCGCCGATGTGGGCCAGCGTGCTCGCCGCATTCCGACGGCGGTAGAGATTTGCGTCGCTGAGCATAGGAATGAGGGAATCCACTGCGGCGTCCGCTTCCGCGCCGATGTGGGCCAGGACGTTGCAGGCGTAGAAGCGGATTTGGTCGTCGCGGTCCGCGAGAAGGGCCACGAGTACCGGCACCATAGCCGGCTCGTAAGGCTGGGGAAAGGGAAGTTGTTTGGGTGCGTTCGCGACGCCCGGCGGGGAAGAGGTCGGCGGTCGCTGGCTGTCCTCGACCCGTTTCCTCCAGTAACTCGCGGGCCGTCCGCGGTAGAAGGGCTCGCCGCACACCCACCCGCGGATGACCCCGGTCGGCTCCACGAGGAGCCCCCCCGACAACGAGCGCCGCGGCCAAACTCAGTCCGAGTACGACTCGTCTTCTCATGGCTGCGCTTCCCGACTCAGGGCGGGCTACAGACAGGTACGAAGACCAGTTCGTGATGGGGCGGGCAGTCGGGCTGCTTGCGCGCGTCGTCCCAGGCAGCGCCGTAGTCCTTGCCGGCACCCCACACCCGTCGGTTCAGCACGGCCACAATCAGCCCCTCGTACCGAGCACAAACGTCCGGGTCGTTGAAGGCCCAGTCGAAGTCTTCCTCCCCCACCGGCTCGGGGAAGGGCAGCTCGTCGAACGGGATTTTTCCTTTGTAGACGAGAAAGCCGTTCCATTCCTCGAAGTCAGAGAGGAGAATTCGCGGGGCGCCGTTCGGCCCGTTGTCGGCGGAATCGCTCATCGTTGGCCTCCTTGGGGCACGATGTATTTTACCACGGCCCCAGAGCCGATCAATCCGAGGACAGACGCCGGTGCTAATAGCCGACGGCGCACCCGTCCTTGCGCGCCTCCGAGCCGCCGAGCAACATGCCCGTTTTCGGGTCGATCAAGATGCCCTGGTAGCCGCCGCCGTTGCGCCGCACCCGCTGGACGTGGTGGCCGCGCTTCGTCAGCTCCTGCACGATCGCCTCGCTCAGACCGGCCTCGGCGTCGATGGTCCCGCCGTCCGCGCGCGCCGGGCGACCCGTCGGCGTCGCCGAGCCGCGGTGCTCCACGCGCGGCGCCTCGCCGGCCTCCTGCACGTTCATGCCGAAGTCGATCAGGTTCACCAGCACCTGCACCTGCCCCTGCGGCTGCATGTCGCCGCCCATGACGCCGAACGTGAACCACGGCTTGCCGTCCTTCGTCACCAGGCCGGGGATGATCGTGTGGAACGGCCGCTTGTGCGGCTCCAGGCGATTGAGGTGGTTGTCGTCCAGCGCGAACAGCGTGCCGCGGTTCTGCAGCGCGAAGCCGAGGTCGCCCGGCACCAGCCCCGAGCCGAAGCCGTTGTAATTGCTCTGGATCAGCGAGACACAATTGCGATCCTTGTCGACGGCGCACAGGTAGATCGTGTCACTCTGCCCCAGCTTCGGGTCGCCGGCGGGGACGTCGGTCAGCGCCTCGCCGAGGCGGATCTGTTGGCGGCGCGCCTCGGCGTAGGGCTTGGAAACCAGCTCCGCCGTCGGCAGCTTGGCGAACTCCGGGTCGGCGTAGTAGCGGGCGCGGTCGGCGTAGGCCAGCTTCTTCGCCTCGACGAGCAGGTGCCAGTAGTCCGGCGACTCCGGCCCCATCTTCTTCAGGTCGTAGCCTTCGAGGATGTTCAACATCTGCAATACGGCGATCCCCTGGCCCGGCGGCGGGATCTGCCAGACCTCGTGGCCGCGGTAAGTCGTGCCCACCGGGTCGACCCACGTCGAGGCGGTTTCCTCGAAGTCCCTCAGGGAGAACAGGCCGCCCACCTTGTCCGAAAAGGCGACGATCTCCTTGGCGAGGCGGCCTTTGTAGAAGGCGTCGCGCCCCGCGGCGGCGAGGGTGCGGTAACTCTTCGCCAGGTTCGGGTTCTTGAAGACCTCGCCGGCACGCGGGGCGCGGCCGCCGGGCAGGTACGTCCTGGCGGCGTCGGGGCTGCGGCCGAGGGTGCGCTCGCCGCCGCGCCAGTAGCCGGCGATCACTTCGGTGACGGGGAAGCCGTCCTCGGCGTAGCGGACGGTCGGTTCGAGGACTTGGCCGAGCTTCATGGTGCCGAACCGCTTCAGCAGGACGTCCCAGCCGTCGACGCAGCCGGGGACGTTCCAGCTGAGCGGGCCGGACGTGGGGATTTCGGCGAGGCCCTTCGCCTTGAAGAGTTCGCGCGTCGCCTTGTAGGGGGAGCGGCCGCTGGCGTTGAGGCCGTAGAGCTTTTTCGACTTCGCATCCCAGACGAGGGCGTACAGGTCGCCGCCGATGCCGCAGCTCATCGGCTCCATGAGGCCGAGGGCGGCGTCGGCGGCGACGGCGGCGTCGATGGCGTTGCCCCCCTGGCGGAGGACGTCGAGCCCGGCCTGGGCGGCGAGCGGCTGGCTGGCGGCGACCATGCCGTGCGGCGCCATGACGACGGAGCGGCCGCTGCCGAACGGGCGCGGCGTGAGCCGGTCGGCCTCCGCGGCGGCGGGCAGCAGGAGGAACACGGCGACGACGGCGGCGGCGAAGGGCAGGTACTCGAGGCGCACGGCAGGTCCTTTCGCGTCAACGGGGTGAGGAGAAGTCGCCGCCCAGTATGGGCGCGCGCCGGCCCGGCGTCAATCGTCCCGAGGCCGCGCGATCGTCCGGGGGGAACAAGCCGGGGTCATGAACGACGTGCCGGATCGTCAGCAGGAGAGAACCCGCCTCCTGCGTGAGTTGAGCGCCGAACTCGTCGAGGAGGTGGAGCGCCTGCCCGCCGAGTTGCGCGAGCGGCTTGCCTTGACCCGGCCTCCGCCCGTCCGCTATTCTCTTCCTCCGCTCTCTTACTCGCTTGAACGCGGAGGTCCCGTCATGGCGCGCGCGACGAAGAAGAAGCCGGCCGGATCACTTTACAGCGTCCACCCCGGCGTGGCGATGGTGCAAAAGTGGATCCGCGACTTGCCCGAGAAGACCGGGCGCACGCTGGGGCAGTGGCTCGAATACATCAACCGGGCAGGCCCGCCGACCGAAAAGGAGCGGCGCGACTGGCTCAAAAACGAACACGGCATGGGCACCAACACCGCCTGGTGGCTCGCCGAGAAAGCGGGCGGCGGTGAAGCGGGTCTCGCCGACGAAGACCCGGAACACTACCTGGCGATGGCGCCGCAGTACGTCGACGCCATGCTCGCCGGGCCGAAGGCGGCGCTGCGGCCTCTCTACGACGAACTGCTGCGCCTCGGCCTCGCCGTCGGGCCGGACGCGAAGGCGTGCCCGTGCAAGACCATCGTGCCGCTGTACCGCAACCACGTCTTCGCCCAGATCAAGCCGACCACGCGCACGCGCCTCGACCTCGGCTTCGCGCTCAAGGACACCAAGCCGGCGGGACGGCTCATCGACACGGGCGGGTTCACGAAAAAAGATCGCATCACACACCGCATTCCCGTCGCGTCGCTCGACGAGATCGACGACGAGGTGACGCGCTGGCTCGGCGTGGCCTATGAGATGGATGAGTAATTCCCCCCTCTCCCCTTCGGGGAGAGGGGAGAAAGAAGTTCACGGCCCCAGGTACACGTCGATCTTGGCGCCCTTGCGCTGGTGCGCGAGGACGGCCTGGCGCAGCTCCTCGATGCAGAAGTCGCGGACGACGTCCTTGATCTTCCCGAACTCCGACGGCTGCTCACCGAGCTTGCGCTCGGTCACCTTGATGATGTGCATGCCGAAGTCGGTCGTGACGACGTCGCTGACCTGGCCGACCGGCAGGGCGAAGGCGGCCTTGGCGAAGGTCTCCTCGACGACCATCTTGCGCGGGAAGCTGCCGATGTCGCCGCCCTCCTTGGCGCTGGGGCACTCGGAGTATTTCTTGGCCGCCTCGGCGAACTCGACCTGCCCGCCGACGACCTGTTGGCGGATGGCCAACAGGCGCTGCCGCGCCGCCTGGCGCTCGGCCTCCGTCGCCGTCAGCGGCACCCGCACCAGGATGTGACTGGCATGGACGGTGACGCCGTCGAAGAAGTCCTTGTTGTCGTCGTAGTAGCGCTTGACGTCCTGGTCGCTGACGCGGCCGCGGACGTAGGACTCCCACTGAAATAGCTGGCCGACGACGGCGCGAACCTGCTTTTCGGTCTGATCGGTGGCCTTGCAAAAGTCGGCCAGGCTCTTGCCGGTCATCTTAAGACCTTGCTCCATCTCGGCCATACGCTTGTTGACCTCGGCCTCGTCGACCTTCGGCCCCTGTCGGCGCAGGAACTGCTCCATGAGCAGTCGGTCGATCATCATCTCCAGCACTTCGCGCCGGAGAGCCTTGCGTTTCTCGGCCGGGATCTCGACCGGGATCGGCCCGCGACTCTTGATGACCGTCTCGACGTCGGCGACGCTGATCGTCTCGCCGTTGACCACGGCCGCCGCCTTCGGCGCCGCCTGCTGGGCGTGTGCCGCCCCCGCTTGCAGCAGCAGCCCGGCCGCCCCCGCCAGCGCCGCCGCCCACAATGTCCCCCTCATCCGTGACCTCCTGTCTTGCCCGCGTGATAGGGAAGGCAATCCGAAGGCGCGGGTTATAGCCGCCGGGGCGCGGCGCCGCGAGAGCAGTTTTGGCGAGGCTCAAGAGCGCCGCTCCGACGACACAATACGTCTCTCGATCCCCCATTAAGGATTCCCCTGAACCTTTTTCACGGCCTCGCCGGCGGCGTCGCGGACGGCGGACTGGGCGTCGCGGGTGGCGGCGGTCAGCGCCGGCAGCGCCGCCTTCGCCTCGGGGCCGAGTTGGCCCAGCGCCTCGATGGCGGCCAGGCGCACTTCCAGGAGCGGATCCTTCATGGCCGCCACGAGCAGCGGCAGCACCTCGGCCGCGTCCTGCGTCAGACCGCCCAGGACGTGCAGCGCCTGAGCGCGCACGAACTTGTCCTCGTCCTTGACCGCCTCTTTCAACGCGGCGAGAGCGGCGCGGGCGTCCGGGCCGATCTGACCCAGCGCGGCCGACGCGGACCGGCGCACCGTGACGTTCTTGTCCTTCAGCGCCTGGCCGAGCGGCGCGGCGGCGCCGGCCGCGTCGGCCTTCAGCATCCCGAGTGCGTCGGCGGCGGAGCGGCGCACCTCCGGCGGCGTGTCGGCGTCGGTCAGCGCCTCGGCCAGGGCCGGCACCGACGCGTCGGCGGCGACGCCGGCGCGGCCCAGCGCCAGCGCCGCGAAGCCGCGCACGAAGCGGTCCGCCTTCTTGTCGCGGAACGCCTCGACCAGCGCCGGCGCCGCCTCGCGCGCGTGGCTGCCCATGCGCCCCAGCGCCTCGGCCGCCGCGGCGCGCGGCCCCGGCTGTTTGTCTTTCAGGGCGTCGGCGAGGAACGGCACCGACGTCTTGAAGGCGGCGATGAGCGTCGCCTCGGCGACGGCGTCCGACGTGCCGACGTGCCCCAGCGCCGTCGCCGCCGCCTCGCGCACCTGGGCCTCGCCGTCCGACTTGAGCGCCTGGCGCAGCGCCTCCAGGGCGAGGTCGCGCGTCTCGACGGCCCGGTCGCGCTTCTCCTTTTCCTTGATCTCGTGCGCTTTCTGCCCCAACTTGGCGAGCGCCTGCGCCGCCGCCTCGCGCACTTTGGGACTGGCGTCCTCTTTGAGGGCGGCCGTCAGCCCGGTCAGGCCCGCGCGAAACTCGGGGCCGACTTGCGCCAGGAGGCTCACCGCCGCCGCGCGCTGCTCCGGCTTCATGCCGGTCTTGAGGAGGGTCAACAGCCGCGCGCCGGTGATATTCGAGCCGGGCACGCGCGGCTCGTCGTCGGCGCGACTCGAAAGGCCAACGAGGGAACACGCCACGAGGACGAAGGGCAGGGGAAGAGTGCGACGGAGCATGGGAGCCTCGGGGGCGGAAGTTGACGCAGCCGGCGTTCAATCCCGAGCATACTCGAGCGCCGGGCGGGCGCCAAGAAGTTCGCCCGCCGCGCGCGAAAAGGCACGGCATATTTTTCTTGACGAGCCCCGAGGCGCGGTTAGAATGTGGGAGTGCTGGGTCGTGCTAACGTGGTACGACGGGCTAGAGCCTGCGGATGGGAGGGTGCTTGCCGCCCATCCCCAGGGAGGCTTTAGCGTAAAGGAGGTGACCCTTGTGTAGTGGTAAGCAGGTGCGGCTGCTCTAACGCGGCCGACGGGCTGCCGTCGGATGCAGCCGCAAACGTTCGTAGGGCACCCCGGCGCGTATCTCGCCGGGGTGCCCCCTTTTTCCCTCGCCTCATGGTCCTTGATGCCAATGCCCGGCCACGCCGCGACTTCGGAATCCTCCTCGTCCCGCGCTTCCCGCGCGGCGTCTTCCTTCTTTTCCTTTAGCTGGTACTTCTTCTTTACCCGGATCGCGTGGGATTCAGGGAGCCCGGTCGGCGTCTAGCCTTTGCCAAGCAGACAACCGCACGGCCCTGAGACCCGCGGGGGTTTCAGGGCCGTTTTCGTTTGTTCCGACACCGGCGCCCGTTGCGCGGACGGCCGGCGACGCGGTTAACCATCCAGAGGAGTTCATCATGATCGTCGTCATGCAAGCCGGCGCCACCCAAAAGCAGATCGACCACGTCATCGAGCGCGTCGAGTCGCTGGGGCTGCGCAGCCACGTCATCGTCGGCACCGATCGCACCGTCGTCGCCGCCCTCGGCGAGAAGCGCGACGGCGCCAAGCAGGCGCTCGAAACCGCGGAAGGAGTGGAGAACGTGGTCCCGATCCTGGCGCCGTACAAGATGGCAAGTACGGAGGTGAAGAAGGAGCGGACCGTCGTCCGGTCGCTCGGCCTGACGGTCGGCGACACGCACATCGGCGTCATCGCCGGCCCGTGCTCCGTGGAGAGCCGCGAACAGATCCTCGAAGTCGCTCATGCGGCGCGCGAGGCCGGGGCGATGGGCCTGCGCGGCGGCGCCTTCAAGCCGCGCACCAGCCCGTACAGCTTCCAGGGGATGAAGGAGAAGGGCCTGCAGCTCCTCGCCGAGGCGCGCGACGCGACCGGGCTCGCCGTCGTCACCGAGGTCATGGCCCCGGAGCAGGTGAAGCTGGTCGCCGAGTACGCCGATGTCATGCAGGTCGGCGCCCGCAACATGCAGAACTACCCGCTGCTGGAGGCGGTCGGCGAGGCGGGCAAGCCGGTGCTGCTCAAGCGCGGCCCGTCGGCGACCGTCGACGAGTTCCTGCTGGCGGCCGAGTACATTCTCAAGACGGGCAACACGCAGGTGATGCTGTGCGAGCGCGGCATCCGCACCTTCGAGGACCACACGCGCTTCACGCTGCCGCTGGCGACGGTGCCGTACCTGCACCAGAAGACACACCTGCCCGTGGTCGTCGACCCGAGCCACGGCACCGGCAAGGCGAGCCTGGTGACGGCGATGGCGCGGGCGTCGGTGGCGGCGGGCGCCGACGGGTTGATCCTCGAAGTGCATCCGGACCCGGAAAAGGCGGTGAGCGACGGCTACCAGTCGCTGACGCTGCCGGCGTTCCGCGACCTGATGGCGGAGTGCCGCAAGGTGGCCGCCGCCGTCGGGCGGACGATGTAGTTGGTTTGACACGTCCGGCGGCGGCACGCTTCGTCGTGGTGCCGCGAGCCGCCGCCGGACCCGCCCTGCTTCCCTGGGAAACCCCTCAGGCGCATTGCGTCGGCATCAGGCATCCTGAGGAAGACAGGTCGTCAGCGCCTCCGCCCCCCCGACACTCGGGCCTGCCGGGGGAGAAGCGCCAGGCGGCACGAGCCCCACATAGCGGCGGAACTCCGGCACGTCGAAAAAACCGCGCAAGAGCTTGTCCATTGCACGCTGTTGGATTTGGGACCCCGTCTCCCAGCGCGACACGGTCGACTCGGACACGTCGAGCAGGGCGGCCAGTTGCTTCTGCGTCACGCCGAGGGCTTCGCGCCGCCGGCGGATCTCGGCCGGGGGCAGCAAACGGGCCACGGCTCGAAACGCTTCGCCGATCTTCGCGTCGGCGGCGTCGTCGAGGACGACGGCGCCGCAACGGCCGCAGCGCAAGACTTCCAGGGCCGGGAGGTGAATGGGGTAGGTGCGGCCGTCGTGCTCGACCGCGGCGTCATACGGCACGACAACGGCCGTGACGGCGACCTCGCGGCAGGTGCGACACTTCCAGGGAAACGACGTCATGGCGAGATCCTCATGGGGTGGCCGGGTGGGCATTGAGCAGCGACACCATCGGCACGTCCGGGTCGTCGTCCGTCAACTCCAGTTCGACAAACAGCCCGTGGTGGAAGCCCTCGTGGGGAATGATAGCCCGATACCAGTAATCCCGCCGGCCTTTCCACCGCTCGCGCTGCTCCGAGAACTGCTCGAGGGCGCCGCCTTGGCGGACGAAGTCGATGAGGATCCGCTTAATATACTCGGGCGTTAGCCCCTGGACGGCCACATCGTTGCGGACCCGCAGCCTCGCCTTGTCGTCGATCCACTCGACACAGTTACTGAGCCCCGACTTCAAGGCTCTTGTGACCAGATCGAACTGACGCGCGGCGTCATCCATGACCCCAAGCCCTCACACCGCCGAGTCGCCGTAAGTCAATTGATACCAAGAACCTCCCGGACTGGTCAAGTCGTCTCCGCCCGCAGAAGGCGCGTCAACAGCACGGCGTTGACGCACCCCCGGAAGCGCACCCGGCCGTCGACCGTCACCACCGGCACCTCGCTCCCGTACTGTGCCGTCAGTCCCGCGTCGTCGTCCACGTCGACCGCCTCCAGGACGAAGTCGAAGCGGCGCCGCGCCTCCTGAAGTTGCCGCCACGCCTCGTCGCACAGGGGACAGCCCCGGCGCGTGTACATCACCACGCGGACCGCGCGCGCGGGAGCCCCGCGCCACCAGGAACGCAGCCACGACCAGACCATATTCTCCCCCTTCTCCCCCTTCCCGTCGCGGTAGTCAGGGGCTCCGGCTTTTGCTATTCTAGACTCGTCGCTCGCGCCCGCACGCGCCCCGCCGGAACAGGGGTCAGGTACTCAGTCGAGGACGTTTCATGCCCCCGCGTTCGTCTCCGCCGCCTGCTGGCAAGCCGCGTCCCCGGCGCCCCGCCCCCGTCATGCCCGGCAGCTGGATCTGGCTGATTATCCTCATCGTTGTCGTGGGCATGATCCTCACCACCTTTGTCAATTCGGCGCCGCCCGTGGACTACAGCGAGTTCGCCAAGCTGATCTACAATCCCAACCTCAACAAGTACATCAAGAAGGTTACATTCCGGGGCCTGCGCCGGGTCGAAGTCGACCTCGACTTCGACCGCAAGCCGAAGGACGAAACCCTTCCCCCCGAGATCCAGGCGCTGCGCAACACGAAAGTGCGCACCGGCAACCGCTTCAGCACGTCGCTGCCGCCGCTGGAATACCCGCACCTGGCGGAGCAACTCGACAAGCTCGCCCAGCGGCCGGCGGGCGAGGCCCCGCTGGAGGTCGCCGTCGAGGACGAGCACTACGCCTGGTTCGGCTCGGTTCTGATGTTCGTACTGCCGGCGGCGCTACTGCTGGCCGTCTTCCTGTTCATCCTGCCGCGCTTCCGCGACCCGCTCGGCGGCGGCTTCCTCAGCAACTACATCAAGAGCCCCGCCAAGCGCTACGACCGCGGCAAGATGCGCGTCACCTTCGAGGACGTCGCCGACATGGCGTGCGCCAAGAGCGAGCTGCAAGAGATCGTCGAGTTCCTGCGCAGCCCCGAGAAGTTCCAGCGCCTCGGCGCCCAGGTGCCCAAGGGCGTCCTCCTCGTCGGCCCGCCCGGCACCGGCAAGACGCTCCTGGCCCGCGCCGTCGCCGGCGAGGCCGGCGTGCCGTTCTTCAGCATCAGCGGCTCGGAGTTCATTCAGATGTTCGTCGGCGTCGGCGCCAGCCGCGTCCGCGACATGTTCAAGAACGCCAAGGAAAATGCCCCCTGCATCCTGTTCATCGACGAGATCGACGCCGTCGGCCGGATGCGCGGCGCCGGCGTCGGCGGCGGCAGCGACGAGCGCGAACAGACGCTCAACCAGATCCTCAGCGAGATGGACGGCTTCACGCCGACCGAGTCGGTCATCGTCGTGGCGGCGACCAACCGGCCCGATGTCCTCGACTCGGCGCTGCTCCGCCCCGGCCGCTTCGACCGCCACATCACCGTCGACCGGCCGACCTGGCAGGGGCGGTTGGCGATCCTGAAAGTCCACACCCGCAACAAGCCGCTGACCGACGACATCAACCTCGAGCAGATCGCCCGCGGCATGATGGGCATGACCGGCGCCGACCTGCGCAACCTGACCAACGAGGCGGCTCTCCTGGCGACGCGCGAGGGGAAGTCGAAGATCGGCCGGAGCGACTTCGAGCGCGCCGCCGACCGCGTGCTGATCGGCGCCAAGCGCGAGGAAGTGCTGTCGGAGGAGGACAAGCGGCGCACGGCCTACCACGAGAGCGGGCACACGGTGGTGAGCTGGCTCGTCCCCGAGGGCGACAAGCCGATGAAGGTGACGATCGTGCCGCGCGGCCGCACCGGCGGCGTGAACCTGATCGTCCCCGACGAGGACCGGCACCACCACGGCCAGGACTACTTCAAGGGCCGGCTGGCGATGCTCATGGGCGGGCGGGCGGCGGAGCGCCTCATGTACGGCCAGCCCTATGCCGGGGCGGAGATGGACCTGAAGCAGGCGACGCGCCTGGCACGCTTCATGGTCACTCACTGGGGCATGAGCGACCGCCTGGGGCCGATGGCCTTCCGCATGGGCGAGGAGCACGTCTTCCTCGGCAAGGAGATTCAGGAGGCGCGCGACTTCAGCGAGGGGACGGCCCTCATCATCGACGAGGAGGTGCAGCGCATCCTCCGCGACGCCGACGAGCAGGCGTACAAGCTGTTGGAGAAGCACCGCGACAAGCTCGACGCCCTGGTCGAGGCGCTGTTGCTGAAGGAGGAACTGCTCAAGGAGGAGATCGAGCAGATCATGGGCGACCTGCGCGTCGGTCCCGGCGAGTCGTCCAACGGCGTCGCCATCTTCAGCCCCGAGATGCCGTCGTCGGTCGGCGGCGAGAGCGGCCTCAAGGACGGCGAGGCGGTCTGAGGGCGCGGGGCGTCGGCCGCCTTAGGGTGTCTCAAAGAACTCACCACAGAGGGCACAGAGAACACAGAGAAAAGGCAAAAGAGAAAAACCTGTCCCGCACGGCGTTCTTCCTCTTCCCTTTCGGTCTTTCTCTGTGCTCTCTGTGTTCTCTGTGGTGAGTTCTTTGAGGCATTCTTAATTCTTTTCCTCGATCCGGTACAGGTGCGTCTTCGTCCGCACGAACAGGGCCTTCCCGGCCACGGCGGGCGACGCCATGCAGCCGTCGTCCAGCTTGTTCGACGCGAGCTTCTTCCAGACACGTCCCGCCTCGACGACGTAACTCGGCCCGCCTTCGCTGAAGTAGTACAGCCGCCCCTCGGCCAGGACCGGCGACGCCGTGAACTTGCCGGCCAGCCGCTCCTGCCAGACTTTCGCGCCCGTCTTCGCCTCCAGACAGGTGACGATGCCGCCCTCGTTGTTCATGACGAGCAGGTCGTCGGCGAGGACCGGCGCGCAGCGCGAGGGCACCGCCTTGTCGGTCGACCAGTCGATGTGCGTCTTCGTCACGTCGCCGCGGCCGTCGGGGCGGGCGGCGAGCAGTTTCAGGCCCCCGTCGCCGGTGTTCAAGAACACCTTGCCGTGCCCGAACAGCGGCGGCGCCGCCGCGTTCATGCCGCCGTGGTAGACCTTCCACAACTCCTCGCCGGTGAGCGGGTCGTAGGCGAGGGTCGCCGTCGACGCCGTGCTGACCAGCTGCGGCCGGCCCTCGACGGTGATGATCGCCGGCGTGCCGTAAGCCTTTTTCAGATCGCCGTTCGTCGTCTTGTAGTCGATGTTGCGCGTCTTCTTCCACGCCGTCTCGCCGGTCGCCTGCTTCAGGGCGACGACGTACTGCACGTCGAAGCCGTCCATGTGGAAGATGAGCAGGTCGCCGAAGAGGATCGGCGACGAACCGGGTCCGCGGTGGTGGTCGCAGGGCAAGTCGCGGCGCTCCCAGAGCGTCTTGCCGGTCCTGGCGTCGAGGCACGCCGTGCCGTAGGTGCCGAAGTGGACGTAGACGCGCCCCTCCTCGACGCACGGCGTCGGCGAGGCGTAGCTGTTGAACTCGATGCAGAAGGCCGGCTTCTCGACGTCGAAGACGTTGACGTCGTGGGTCACCTTGCCGGTGGCGCGGTCGACGCAAACGGCGTACATCTTCGTGCCGTCGGCCCGCGCCGTCGTCATCCAGACCTGCCCGCCCCAGACGACCGGCGACGACCAGCCCTTGTCGTGAATCGGCGTCTTCCAGACGACGTTCTCCTTCTCGCCCCAGGTGAGCGGCAGCCCCATGCTGTCGGAGCGGCCGTCGCCGTGCGGCCCGCGAAACTGCGGCCAGTTCTCTCCGGCGCGGCAGGCGGAGGACAGGGTCAGAGTCACGAACAGGGGAAGGAAGATGCGCATGGCTGGCGTCACTCGGGGTCGTTGCTCTATTAGATCTGATAACTGGTCTTCGCCGTCTCCTGGCTCGCCGGGCTCTTGATGCGCAGCGACGGCTTCTCCAGCGCCACGATGGTGTACGGCGCCACGCCGTGCGTCAGCCACACCGACGAGCCGATCACCGCGTGGTGGCCGACGACCGTGTCGCCGCCGAGGATGGTGGCGTTGGCGTAGACGACGACGTCGTCCTCCAGCGTCGGGTGGCGCTTCATGCCGCGGATGATGTTGCCGGCGGCGTCGCGCGGGAACGACAGCGCCCCGAGCGTCACGCCCTGGTACAGCTTGACGTTGCGGCCGATGTCGCACGTCTCGCCAATGACGACGCCGGTGCCGTGGTCGATGAAGAAGCCGGGGCCGATCCGCGCCCCCGGGTGAATGTCGATGCCGGTCAGACTGTGGGCGTGCTCAGTCATCATGCGCGGGATGAGCGGCACGCCGAGCAAGAGAAGCTGATGGGCCACGCGGTAGACCGTGACGGCGTACAGGCCGGGGTAGCAGAAGATGATTTCGTGATAGCCCTTCGCCGCCGGGTCGCCCTCGAAGGCGGCCTGCACGTCCTGCTCCAGGAGCAGGCGCACGTCGGGCAGAGTGCGCAGCAAGTCGACGGTCCTCTGCTGGGCGAGCGCCTCGAAGTCCTCGTCGGGCGATTCCTGGCAGAACTCGTGGCGCATGGCGCGGGCGACCTGCTGCGTCAGCTTGTCGTGCAGGCCGTCGATGACGTCGCCGACGTGGTACTCGATGTTGCCGATGTGCAGGTTCTGGCGCTTCCAGAAGCCGGGGTAGAGGACTTCCATGAGGTCGGTGAGGATGTCGGCGACGGCCTCGCGGCTCGGCATCGGCTTGTGGCCGAGGTGGCTCGTGCGGCCGCACTCGGTGTAGCTGGCGACGAGCGCCTCGGTGATCTCGGGCAGCGCTTCCTTCAGGCGGATGTCGGTGGCCATGAGAAAACAGTGGTCAGTGGTCAGTGGTCATTGGTCGGACACGGACCCAGGGGCCGGTTGTAAGGAATTGTAGGGTGGCTACGGAGGGCGGTCAATTTGCCCGTAGGTATCTTCGGACCGGCGTCCGGCGAAGTGAAGGAAAAGCGAAACGGCCGGAGGCCGACGCCTAGCCTGCGGGCATCTGACGCCTGGCCTCTAGGCGTGCCGGCAGGGTCGCGGGCCGATTTCCGGGGCGAAATCCTAAGAATAATGAGGTCATAAACCATTATAGAGCATTGTCTTGCGGCGCTGATGACGTCGGCGATAGCGTGCCGCGACGCGATTGGTCCAGCCTTTGCATTCTCCTACCGGCGTAAGCGAGTCTAAGCCGTCTGGTTCGCGCTGGCCATGGGAGAGGTGGTACAGCGAGCCGGACGGCTTTTTTCATTTCTTCTTCCCATCCCCCATTGAGCGCCGTTACCCGTCGTAGAGACGCCGACTTTTTCGGCGGGCCGCGTTTCGTTTGCCTTTTCTCGGATTTTCCCCTGGACAGGCTGAGCTAACGAACCGACAATCACAATGATGATAAACATACACATGTTTAAGGCTCTCCGGGAGCAAGGCATGACGACCAAGCCGTTTCGACTCGCCCTGAGCGCGCTTGCGATTCTTACCCTCGCCGGATGCGGGGGCGCGGGCGGGGACAGCGGCAATACCGAGTTGCTGAACGTGTCCTACGACCCGACGCGCGAGTTGTGGCGCGACCTCAACGACCAGTTCGTCGCCGACTACCGGAAGCAGACGGGCACGTCGCTGACGATCAAGCAGTCGCACGGCGGCTCGAGCAGTCAGGCGCGGGCGGTCATCGACGGGTTGGACGCCGACGTCGTCACGCTTGCCCTGGGGTCCGACACCGACGCCGTCCGCAAGAAGGGGCTCATCAAGGACGGTTGGGAGGAGCGCCCCGATCGAGCCGGCCGTGCTGAAGCGGCACGCCGACACGTTTCCGGACCTTGACCTATTTCCGGTGACGTCCTTCGTCCGCGACTGGGACGAGGCGCAGACGAAGTTCTTCGCCGACGGTGCCGCCTTCGACGAGATTTCCAGGAAAAAGTGAACCACGAATAACACGAAAAGGTCAATTTTTGTTTTTTTTCGTGTTATTCGTGTTATTCGTGGTCAGTTCTTCATCAGGAGCCCGCGATGGCCGTCTCGTGCTGCTGAGCTTTTCCTTCGTCGTGCTGGGCGGCATCAACCTCCTCGAACGCGGGAGCAAGCGACATGGGGCGTGAACCGAGTTCGTGACGTTCCCGTTCGTCGCCCGCGAGTTGATCCCGGTGATGGAAGCGGTCGGGCCGGAGGAGGAGTTGGCGGCGGTCAGCCTGGGCGCGAGCGGCTGGCAGATGTTTTGGCGCGTGACGCTGCCGAACGTCAAGTGGGGCGTGCTTTACGGCGTGATCCTGTGCAACGCCCGCGCGATGGGCGAGTTCGGCGCCGTCTACGTCGTCTCCGGCCACGTCGCCGGCCGCACCGACACCATGCCCCTTCGGGTGGAGAAATTGTTCCAGGACTACAACACGCCCGGCTCGTTCGCCCTGGCCTCGGTGCTGACGCTGCTCGCCCTGGTGACGCTGGCGCTGAAGGTGGCGCTCGAGCGCCGGAGCCGCCGCCTCATCGCCGCAGGGGAGCGGAGGGCGAGCGAAGGGGCCGAGTCATGAGTATCCGGATCAAGAACGTCCGCAAGCGCTTCGGCGCGTTCGCGGCGCTGGACGACGTCAGCCTCGACGTGCCCCCCGGCCAACTGCTGGCTCTGCTCGGCTCGTCGGGGTCGGGCAAGACGACGCTGCTGCGCGTCATCGCCGGGTTGGAAGTGCCGGACGCCGGCACGGTGCTGTACGAGGACGAGGACGTCACCCGCCGGGCGCCGCGCGAGCGCAACGTCGGCTTTGTGTTCCAGCACTACGCGCTGTTCCGACACATGAGCGTGTTCGAGAACATCGCCTTCGCCCTGCGCGTGCGGAAGCGCCCCGAGGCCGAGGTGCGGGCGCGCGTCGCCGAGCTGTTGCGGCTGATCCGGCTGGAAAACCTCGCCGGGCGGCTGCCGTCGCAGCTGTCGGGCGGGCAGCGGCAGCGCGTCGCCCTGGCGCGGGCGCTGGCGGCGCGGCCGCGGCTGCTTCTGCTCGACGAGCCGTTCGGCGCCCTCGACGCCAAGGTGCGCCAGGAGCTGCGGCGGCTGCACGACGAGATCGGCATGACGAGCGTCTTCGTGACGCACGACCAGGAGGAAGCGTTCGAGGTGGCCGACCGGGTCGCGGTCATGAACAAGGGCCGCGTCGAGCAGGTCGGCACGCCGCGGGAGGTGTTCGACAAGCCGGCCAACGCCTTCGTCATGGACTTCCTCGGCAACGTCAACGTGTTCCACGGCCGCGTTCAGAACGGCCGCGCCCACCTCGGCGACGCCGCCTTCGACTGCCCCGAGCACGCGGGCGCCGACGGGAGCCCCGCCGCCGTCTACATGCGGCCGCACGAACTGGAGATCTCGCACGTCCCCGCCGTCCAGAAAGTGCGCGAGGCGGCGGCGCGCCTGTCATGCACCAACAACCTCCATCAGCTCGGCCTCGCCCTGCACAACTACGAGGGCGTCAACAAAGCGTTCCCGACCAGCGTCCGCCCGTCCGGCGTGACGCCGCTGCCGCGCGTCAGCTGGACCATCGGCACGTTGCCCTTCCTCGAGCAGGACAACCTGCGCCGCGACTACGACCTCAGCTCGAACTGGGGCGCGGCGTCGAACCTGCCGCTGACGTCGCGGCCGGTCAAGATCTTCCAGTGCCCGTCCGCGCCCAACGGGAGCCGCCTGGACGGCGACCCGCAGACGAATAAGTGGGACCTCGTCGCCGTCACCGACTACGCCGCGGCGACGGGCATCGCCGCCTACGCGACCAACGTCAACCCGACCGGCGCCCTCCAGCCCGGCATCATGCAGAAGAACACGACGGTGCGGATCGGCGACGTGACCGACGGCCTGTCGAACACCCTCCTGGTCGTCGAGTCGGCCGGGCGGCCGCAGATTTACCGGCGCGGCGTGCCGTTCGGCGCGGTGCCGGCGCGGAAGACCAACGGCGGCGGCTGGTGCCGTCCCGCGTCGGACCTGGAGTTCAAGTCGTCGTCGCCGGACGGGAGCAGCTACCCCGGCACCTGCACCGCCAACTGCACCAACGGGTTCGACTACCCGACCTATAAGGCGAGGGGCGGGACGAAATTTACCCGCCCCTTGGCTTCTTCGGCTTAATCGTAATGTCGTACTTCGGTAGCGTTGCCGACCGCCCCAGGCGAGCGTTATAGACTTTCATCTCTTTCGCCGGGACCCGAACCTT
>JBBROG010000111.1:0-25617 GCA_038229635.1 Gemmatales bacterium | reverse complement strand
CGCGCGCGTCCGGGGGGCCCCCGCCCCACCCCCGGATCCCCACGCCGGGCGGCCCGTACACGCGCACCCCCGGACCCGACGCGCCGCGGGCCGCGTACCCCGTACACCGACCGCGCTCCCCGACGAAACGTGGCGCACACGCTCGGCTCACTCGCCGATCTTCCACAGATGAATCTCATAGGTATCGCCGTCCTTGCCGGTGATCGTTTTCGTCTCCAGCGGCTTCCAGTCGCCCATCGTGAAGCGGTGCGACACGACGCGCGAGCCCGGCTTGAGTGTCTTTTGGAGGATCGGCCGCAGCCGCAGGTTCAGCGCGTCGCTCATGTACAGAGCCACTACCGTCGCCTCCGACAAGTCCTTGATGTCGAGGACGTCGCCTTGGCGGATCTCGACCTTGTTCTCGACCTTCTCGGCGCGGGCGTTCTCCTTCGACTCCTTGACGCGCTCCGGGTCGAGGTCGACGCCGACGCCGCGCTTCGCCTTGAAGCGTGAGGCCGCCGCGACGACGATGCGGCCGTCGCCGCAGCCGAGGTCGTAGACGACGTCGTTCGCGCCGACGCCGGCCAGCTTCAGCATCGCGTCGACGACGTCCGGCGGCGTCGGGACGTAGCGAATGACGATCTTGTCGGGGTTCTTCTCGTCGGCCTGGCGCAGGTCGGCGTCGACCTCCTCGCCGGGGCGGACGGTGACCTTGCGCGTCCGCGTGACGGTGGTGTAGTTGTTCGGCCTCCAGACGGCGCTCAGCGTGTAGGCGTAGTCGCGGCCCGGCGCGACCGGCGGCGAGGCGAAATTCCGGATAGTGCCGGTCTTTTTCGTGTCGGTGCCGTCGACGGTGAGTTCGGCGTTCGCGAAGGGCATGAGGACGCGGAGCTTGACGGGCTGCTTCTCGGCGACCGCCTGCGCGAAAGCTGGGCCGGCGAGTCCGAGCAGGGCGAAAGACGTCAGGACGAGGCAACGGCGCATGGGTATCTCCCGGAGGAAAAGGGGCGAAGGAGTCTTATTCTCGCGCGGCCCGCGGCGCCCCGATGTCGGCGACGTGGACGAGGCCGGTCCACGCCCGCGCCGCCGGGTTGGCGAAACCCGTCTTCGGCGCCACGAACGTCACCGTATGAGCGGCGCGGACGCACGGCCCGAGCGGCTCGCCGGTGTCGCAGTCGAGGCCCGACGGGATGTCGACGGCGAGGACGCGAACGCCGCTGGCGTTGACGGCGCCGACGACCGCGTCAAACGGCGGACGCAGCGCCCCCATGAGGCCGGTGCCGAAGAGGGCGTCGACGACCCACTCCGCCGCCGCCAACTCGCGCCGCAGCGCCTCGGCGTCGACGGTTGATTCGGCACGCACGTCGACGGGAACGCCGGCACGCGCCAGGATGCCGTGGTTGATCGCCGCGTCGCCCGAAAGCTCCTCGGGGCGGGCGAAGAGCAGCACGCGCACGGCGATGCCGCGGTTGTCGAGGTGACGCGCGATCACGAAGCCGTCGCCGCCGTTGTTGCCCTTGCCGCAGCAGACGACGACCGGGCCGCGCACGCCGAGCGCTAGCAAGACCTCGGCGGCGCCGCGGCCGGCGTTCTCCATCAGCACCACGCTCGGGACGCCGAACTCTTCAATAGCGCGGCGGTCCACGGCGCGGACCTGGTCGCGGGTGAGGAACATATTTCGACTCGTTGCCCGATTACCGGCTGATGCGCAGCCCGCCGCCTTTGACCGTCATCTCGACCTCTTCGCGCGTGACCCAGCAGAAATCGCCGGGGATCGAGTGCTTGAGGGCGCTGGCGGCGACGCCGTAGTCGACGCCCTTCTGCAAGTCGTCTTCGAGCAGCCCGTGAATCAGCCCCGCCGCGAAGCTGTCGCCGGCGCCGAGGCGGTCGACGATCTCCACCTCGTAACTCCGCGTCCGGTAGAGCTTGCCGTCCCGGTAGGCGATGGCGGTCCAGGTGTTCTTCCACACCAGCGGGTTCTCGCGCAGCGTGATGGCGACGACTTGCAGCGGGAAGCGCTTGGCGACCTGCGCCGCCACGTCCTCGTAGCTCGTCCCTTTAATGCCGAAGACGCGCTCGGTGTCCTCCTCGGTGGTGACGAGGACGTCGGTGTGCCGCATGAACTCACTCATCCAGCGGCCCGCCTCGGCGTTGCTCCACAATTTAACGCGGTGGTTGAGGTCGATACTCGTCTTCAGCCCCGCCGCCCGCGCCGCGGTGAGCGCTTCGCGCGTCGCCTCGGCGGCGCTCGGGCTGAGGGCCGGCGTGATGCCGGTGACGTGGAACCACTTGGCGCCGGCGAAGACCGTCGGCCACGGTATCATGCCCGGCTCGATATTGGCGATGGCGGACCCCTTGCGGTCGTAGACGACACTGCTGGCACGCGGGGCGGCGCCGAACTCCACGAAGTAGACGCCGACGCGGTCGTCGTCGGTCCAGACGACGTGGTCGGTGCCGACGCCGGCCTCGCGCGCCTTGTTGGCGACGAGACGGCCGAGCGGGTTGCGCGTCAGCCGCGACACCCAGCCTACGGAGTGGCCGAGGCGCGCCAGGGCGACGGCGGTGTTCAGCTCGGCGCCGCCGACCTGGACGTCGAGGCTGTTCGCCTGCTCCAGGCGGCGGAAGTTCGGCGGGGCCAGGCGGACCATCGCCTCGCCGAAGGTGACGACTTCATACGGCATGGGTTTTCTCGCATAACCAGCCCGAAGCGCGAGCGAGGGACTACGCCCGCGCTCGCGCTTCGGGCTGGTTCAGATCTTTCCGCGCCTGCTGTACGACGGCGACGTACTGCCGGGCCAGGTCGCGGATGCGGTCGAAGTCGCGCGCGGCGACCGCCTTCGGCTCGACGAGCTGGCCGCCGACGCCGAGGCAACAGGCGCCCGCCTTCAGGAACGCCGCCGCCGTCGTCAGGTCGACGCCGCCGGTCGGCATCATCCGCACCTGCGGCAGCGGGCCGCGCACCGCCTTGAAGAACGCTGGCCCGACCACGTCGGCGGGGAACACCTTGACGATGTCGGCGCCCGCCTCCCACGCCGTCAGGATCTCCGTCGGCGTGAACGCACCCGGCATGACCAACTTATCGTAGCGCTGACAGAGGCGAATGACGTCGACGTTGACGGTCGGCGCCACGAGGTATTCGGCGCCGGCGAGGAGGGCGGCTCGGGCCGTTTCCGGGTCGAGAATGGTGCCGGCGCCGAGCAGCACTCGGTCGCCGAGAGCTTGCCGGACCTGGCGGACCACGTCGAGGGCGTTCGGCACCGTCATGGTGATCTCGACGACGGTGACGCCGCCGTCGGCGAGGGCGCGGGCCGCCTCGACGAGCTGCGGGCCGTCCGGCGAGCGCACCACGGCGACGATGCCGCAATCGAGGACGCGGCGGAGTTGGTCTTCTTTGCTCATGGAGGGCGTTTTAGGCTGCGCCGGCGGGAAGTCAACGAAGGCGAGGCGCGGCCGCGGCGGGGTCAATCGAGCCCTTCGCTGCGCAGCTTGCTCTTGGCGTCCTTGGCGAGCTTCGAGCGCGGCGAGCGCTGAATCGCGAGGCGCAGCACGTCGCCGCCGAACGTCTTTTCCTGGCGCTGGCGCTCCGCGAAGTGGAAGCCGAGGTAGAACAGTTCCTCGGGGTCGAGCCACGTGGCCTCCGTCACGAACGCGCGCGTCTCCGCCTCGTGGTTGCTGACGAGGCGGGCGAACTCCTCCAGGGAGCGGTCGGCGGCACGGGCGTCGTGGGCCAGGTCGCGCGGCGACAGCTTCAGGGCGCACGCCGCGGCCTCCAGCCGGATCGGCGCCCCGCACGCCGGGTCGCGCGTCAGCAGGCGCAGCGTGTCGAGCGCCTTGTCGTACTGCTTCTTCTTACGCAGCGCCGCCGCCCTCCCTTCCAGACGGTCGCGCAGTTCGTGGGCGTCGGCGGTGCGCAGCAGGTGCAGCAGCGGGTCGGCGCGGCGGTCGTTCGCTTCGAGGTAGGCACACGCCCGCGTGAAGAGTTGCTCGCGCAGCTCCGGCGCGTAGGCGCGGACGAACGGCTCCTGGCTGCGCGCGAGCGACCAGGCGAGGTCCGGCGACTCGGCCGCAGCCGCCGCGTTCACGAGGGCCTTGTGTCCTTCGGCGAGTTTCCCGAGGCAAGTCAGAGCTTGTTCGCGCAAGGCGCGGTCGGCGTGCCGCAGTTGCTTGACCAGGGCCTCGGCCATCTCCGGCGTGTCGCGGCCGCCGAGCTTGTCGAGGGCGGCGCGGCGCACCGCCGCGTCGGGGGCGTCGAGCAGGGCCAGCCACTCGGGCAGAGTGCGGTCGGTCACGGGGACGGCCTGGAGTCGCATCAGGGCGGGCGCCGCGACGCGGAAGTCCCGGTCGGCGGCGCAGGCGAGCAGGCGCTTCAAGCGCTCCTTCGTCGGCGCCGCGGCCCCCTTGCCCAGTCCCTGAAGCGCCGCGACGCGCACCTCGACGGGGTGCGCAGGCTGGACGCGATCCCACAGCGGCCCCTCGCCGCGCTCGTCGCCCAGTGCCGCGAGAAGGCGGACGACGGCGGTCTCGGAAGGCGCCGACAGCGGACTGCGCTTCGACGCCCCCAGCAGTCCGAGCAGGTGATCGGCGAGAGACTTCTTGTGGGTGTCGCTGAGCGAAGGGATTTCGGCGCTGAGGGAGCGGGCAGCTGCGTCGACAACGCCGGGATCCTTGTCGAGCAAGGCGTCGACGCCGGCACCCCCCGCGCTGCCGGCGCTGGCCGTGGCCAGCGCCCCGGCGATGCGCCGCCGCAGCCCCGGCGCCACCCGGCCCATGAGATCCTGGAGGGCTTTCGTCCCTTTCGCCCCCAGCTTCGCCGCCGCCTGCGCCGCCAGTTCCGACTCGGGGCCGCCCTCCTCGATGCGCGCCAGGAGTTGCGGCAAGGCCGCCTCGACGCGCAGCCGGCCGGCGGCGACGAGGAGAATCGCCCGCAACTCGGGGTCGGCGTCGTCGAGGCCGGCGCGGACGGCGCGCGCCACCTCCGCGTCGCGCAGGCCGAGTTCGCCGAGGACGAGCGCCGCGGCGCGGCGCAGGACGGCGGCCTGGTCGGGTTCGAGCAAGCGCAGCAGCTTCTTGCCGGTGGCGTCGAGCATGAGAGACAATCCGGAGGAACCACGGGCTGGAGAGGCGCCCTTTACGGCTGGTACGGCATGCGCTGCGCGTCGCCCGGCGGGAACGAGCGCGGCGGCGGCGCCGTCTCGAACGGACCGCCTGGCGTCGGCCCGGCCGGTAGTCCCGGCGGGTACACGGGCGTCCCGACCGAGCCGGGGTCGGTGACGACGGGGCCCTCGAACCCGCCCGCGTCGCCGTGGGCGCCGCTCGGGCCGACGGGGTAGCCGCCGACGCCGGCGGGGACGGTCTCGCCGCGGCTGAACGGGTGCGTGAGGCGGTGCAGGAAGCAACCGGGGGAATAGCTCGAACAGCCGCAGGCCAGCCCCAGGCCGGCGGCGACGGCCAGGCGGAGCACAGGTGCGCGGACCATGACTACGTCCTTTGTCTTTGGTGCGGGAAGGGAGACGCCCGTACCGAATCATGCCCCAGGAAACTTGAGGCGGCAACCGAGCGCGGGGCACGAAAAATGGCCCACGGGGTCGTCCCCGTGGGCCTGTGACGCGCGTGGGCGTTGTAACGATTCGGCCGCTCGCGGCTTCGCACCCCTTGCGAAGCCGCAAGCGGCGTTACCCGGCCTTCTTCGCCGGCGTCAGGTTCACCGTCTTGATCTGCCCGCGCAGGTACTCGATGGCCGCGTCGAGCTGCTTGTCCTTGAACTCGACCTTGTCGTCCGTCGACGGCGGCTTGTCCTTGGGCTTGATGATCTCCAGGTTGCGCTGGTGCTCGAACAGCTCGTCGCGCTCGGCGCGCGTCAGCGGAATGTCCTTGTCGGGCCGCACGCCCCAGTCCTCGTCCGGCGTGCCCTTGGTACTCGACTTGTTCAGGTTCTTGCCGTTGGGCCGCCAGAACGTCGCCGTCGTCAGCTTGATCTCGCTCTTAACCTCGCCGTTCTCCTTCTCGAACGGCACGACGTTCTGCACGCTCCCCTTGCCGTAGCTGCGCTCGCCGAGGATGATCGCCCGGTGGTGGTCCTGCAGGCAGGCCGAGACGATCTCGCTGCCCGAGGCGCTCAGGCCGTTCACCATGCACACCATCGGGAAGTTCAGGTAGCTGTTCTTGCTCTCGCCGCGCATCTCGTAGGGCTGGCCGACGCGCGGGCGGATGCTCACGATCAGGCCGTCGTCGATGAACAGGTCGGAGATGTCGCGGGCGCTGTCGAGCAGGCCGCCCGGGTTGAAGCGCAGGTCGAGGACCACGCCCTTGACGCCGTTCTTCTTCAGGTCGGCCATCACCTTGACCATGTCCGGGTACGACGAGCGCGTGAACTGCGTCAGCCGGATGTAGCCGATCTTGCTCGTCGGGTCGACCCAGTAGTCCCAGCTCGCGTCGTCCTTGCGCTTGACGCCGAGGACCGTTTCCACCTGGACCGTGTTGCGGACCAGCTCAAACTCCTTCGGCGTTTCCTCGCCGGGGCGCTGGATCGTCAGCTTCACCTTCGTCTTCGGCTGGCCGAGGATCTTCTTGACCGCCTCGGAGATGTCGAGGCCCTTGGTCGTGATGACCTCGGGCGGGTCGACCGCCTTGCCGTTGCTGTCGACCTCGCGGGTGATCGTCGTGATCAGGTCGCCGGTCTGGATGCCCGCCTTGAACGCCGGGCTGCCGGCGATGGGCGTGATGACCTGGAGGTAGTCGGTGTTGGCGTCCTTGCGGATCTGGATGCCGACGCCGATGAAGCGGCCCTGGATCTGGCCCTTCTCGCGCTCCAGACTTTCCGGGTCGTAGAAGGTCGTGTACGGGTCGAGGTGGGCGAGCATGCGGAACAGGGCGTTGTCGATATCCTTGTGCTTGTCGAGGTCCTCGCGCTTGCCGAGGCGCTGGCGCACCTCGGCGAGGAACTTCAGGAGATCCTTTTCCTTCATCTCCTTGACCTTGGCCAGCTCCTTCTGGAAGTCCTCGGGGATCTTCTCGTCGACCTTGCGGTAGAGCCCGCGGACGGCCCAGCCGACCATCTCGCCCTGGTTGACCTCCTTGACGTAGTCGCGCGAAATGGTCTTGGTGGCGGAGATGACCTTCTCGGCGAAGTCGAGCGCCTGAGACCGGCGCAGCTTCGTCCCTTCGAGGACGGTCGCGCGGTTCTCCAGGAACTTGTCGACGGTCAGCTTGCCGTCGGCGAGGGCCTGGTAGTCCTTGCGGAGCGTCCGCTGGGCCTCCAGCTTGGGCATGTGCCCGAGGAAGTTTTTCCCCTCATTGACGATCTCGGGCGTGAGCTTGGCGTTGTCCTTGGTGATCGCCTCGAACTTCGCGAGGCGCGTCTTGACCGCCGGCGCCACGGCCGGGTTCGACACCAGGCTGAAGTGGGCGTCTTCGCCGCTGAGGATGATGTGGCGGACGCGCTCCTTGTCGCCGGCGCCGGCCTTGCGGACCAACGGCGGCAGTTCCTTGTTGAGGTAGTCGCTCAGCTCGTCGACGGTGACGGCGCCGTCCGGCTCGTAGCCCTCGCGGTCGGCCTTGCCTTTGAGGCCGGCGACGACGGTTTCCATGAAGGAGCCGTTCTTGTCGCCGTCGGGGGACAGGACGCGGCCGGTGGTCGCCAGGAAGAGGATGCGGCCCGGCGCCGGCAATCCGTCCTCGCCGGCGTCCTGGCCGAGGAACTCCTTGTAAAAGGAGTTGGTCAGGTTCGGGTCGGCGGGGGCGCCGCCGGCGGCCGGCGTGTAGCCCTTGAGGTAGACGTCGACGAAAGAGGCGACGCGGTGGCTCTTGAGCTTGTCGAATTCCTCGGCCAGGGTGGTGGCCGGGACGCTGCTCTTGGCGATGTCCTTGACGTTGGAGTCGACGGCGAAGTAGCCGACGCGGTCGGAGCGCTCGCCGAAGGCGGCGCCCTGGCCGACGAAGGCGAGGATCACGAGGTCGTCGCGCGTCGCCTTCTCGGCCACCCACTTGGCGGCGGCCAGGACGTTCTCCTTCGTGGCGGTCTGGCCGTTGCGCTTCTCGTCGGCCTTGCCGAGCAAGAGGCGGACGTGGTCCTTGTCGAGGCCAAGATAGCCCTTGTCGGTGAGGACGTCGTAGAGGGCCTTGACGTCCGCCTCGGCCTGAGGACGCGCCTGAATGTTCTTGTCCTGATACTCGCTGATGCCGATCAGCACGGCGAAGGCGCGGGGCTTGGCCGGTCCCTCGGCCCAGGCCGGCAGCGCCAGCGCCAGGACCGCGACCAGGCCGCCCAACAGCCTCGCGATCGTTGCCTTGGTCATGAACTTGGGTCCTTTCAGGTCGTGAACCGGAGGGGAAGAGGACAGACGGTCCGCATCGACTCCGGCACTCCGTGAGAAGCTCTCGGGAAGGGAACGCGAGGAGAGGGATGTCACGGGCATGGGATTCCCACCGCGCCGGCAAACTCGTCCTACGACCCCAGGGCGGGCGACGGACACGCAATCTCTATTCTGCCTTCGATTCCGAACCAGTCAACCCTGAGTGACGGATTGGTACGGGTACGGACGTTCACGAGAACGGCGCGCGGACGTCCCTCTGAACTCCCGGAGCGCGCGGCCTTGTCCACCCGCGCGGGCGGGGAGATTGCGACCTTGCCGGATTAGACCAGTGAGTTTCGACGCACTTCCGGTGATAGGAATCGCGGCACTACCCATCGGAAGCGCCGGCGAGGGAACGAGGCGCCCTCGCCGGCGCTTCGGGCTGGTATTACCCTTCGAGCTTCGTCAGCCGCCCCGTCGCGTCGCCGAGCGTCGGCACCTTGACGCTGGCGCGGTCGAGCATCGACAGCCACAGGTTGTTCAGCGGCGTCTCGCGCGGGTAGCGGACGTGCCGCCCCGTCTTCACCGTGCCGCCGCCCTTGCCGGCCACCAGGATCGGCAGGTCGTCGTGGTTGTGGCGGTTGCCGTCGCCGTTGCCGCTGCCGTAGCTGATGACGCACTGGTCCAGCAGCGTGCCGGACCCCTCGCGGACCGACTTCAGCCGCGTCAGCAGATAGGCAAACTGCTTCATATGGAAGGTGTTGATGTCGCGGATTTTGGCGAGCTTCTTCGCGTCGTTGCCGTGGTGCGACAGGTCGTGGTGGCCGTCCGGCACGCCGATGAAGCTGTAAGCCCGGTTGCTCCCCTCGTTGGCCAGCACGAAGGTGCAGATCCGCGTCGCGTCGGTCTGGAACGCCAGCACGAGCAGGTCGCACATCAGCTTCAAGTGTTCCTCGTAGCTCGAAGGCACTCCCGTCGGGCGCGGGCCGTCGGGCGCCTTCACTTCCGGCAACTTCGCCGCCCGCGCGATGCGCAACTCGATGTCGCGGACGCTGGTGAAATACTCCTCCAGCTTGCGCTGGTCGTCGGCCCCGAGCTTGCCGCGCAGGCCGACGGCGTCCTCGCGGACGAAGTCGAGGACGCTCTTGCGCCGCGCGTCGCGCGCCACCCGCTCGGCGCTGGGCGTCGTCGAGAACAGGCGCTCGAACACCAGCTTGGGGTTGACCTCCTTCGGGACCGGCGTCGTCGCCGACCGCCAGGAAATGGTGTTGGAGTAGGCACAACTGTAGCCGGAGTCGCAGCTGCCGGCGTTGCGGCCGCCCTCGCAGCCGATCTCCAGCGACGGCAGCCGCGTCTGGTCGGCGAGGCGCGACGCCGCCACCTGATCGACCGAGACGCCGACGCGGATGTTGGCGCCGTCGGTCTTGCGCGGCTGGCAGCCGGTGAGGAAGGCGGCGAGGGCGCGGGCGTGGTCGCCGGGGCCGTCGCCGTTCGGCCGCGCCTTGTCGGCCGTCAGCCCGCTCAGCACAAGCAGATCGTCCTTCACCGCCTCCAGCGGCTTGAGGATCGCCGGTAGGTCGGTCAGCGCCCCTTCGGCCTTCGGCGTCCATTCGGCCATGTTGACGCCGTTGGGGACGTAGAGGAAGGCCAGGCGCGTCGGCGCCGCTTTGGCGCCCGGCGCGGCGGCGGCGAACGCGCTTGAGGGGACCATCGCTTCGAGCCAGGGCAGCGCCACCGCCGCGCCGAGGCCCTTCAGGATCGTGCGCCGGGAGATTGTGGTCATGGATCGTTCTCCACTCTCCCCTCTCCCCAGAGGGGAGAGGGGAGTAAGGGTTACTGCTTTCCTCTACGAAGCCGGAACGGATCGCTCTTGACGATCGCGCCGACCAGGGTCGAGAAGCGGTAGTCGTTGCGGGCAAGCGCGGCGACGATCGCGTCCACCGCCGGCCGGTCGTAATACTCCAGACCGCGCCCCAAAGCGTAGGTCAACATCTTCTCCGCCAGGCAGCGGCCGAACAAGTCTTTTTTTCCCTTCAGGATCGTCTTCAACTCCCCCGGACCCTTAAACCGCAGGCCGCCCGGAAGGCTGCCCGACGGGTCGATGGGGAAGTTGCCGTCCCTGGCGCGGAAGGCACCGACGGCGTCGAAGTTCTCGAAGGCGAAGCCCATCGCGTCCATCTGCTCATGGCAAACGGCACAATTGGGGTTCGCCCGGTGCTGCTCCATCCGCTGCCGCAGCGAGCCGGTCAGCTGCGCCTTCTCGTCGGCCGGCAACTCGGGCACGTCCGGCGGCGGCTCCGGCGGCGGCGTGCCGAGGATCTGCTCCATCACCCACTTGCCGCGCTTCACGGGCGAGGTTCGCGTCGGGTTCGACGTCACCGTCAGGATGCTCGCCTGCGTGAGGACGCCGCCGCGCTTACCGTCGGTCAGCGGCACGCGCCGGAACCTGTCCCCGTAAACCCCGTCGACGCCGTAATGTTTCGCCAGGACGCCGTTCAGGAACGTGAAGTCGGCGTCGATCAGGTCGAGGACGCTGCGGTCCTCCTTCACGACCGCCTCGAAGAACAGTTCCGTCTCCTTGAGCATTGCCGCCCGTAGCCGCTCGGTGAAGTTCGGGAACAGTTTCGGGTCGGGCGTCATCGTGCTGAGGTTGCGCAGCTGCAGCCACTGCGCCGCGAAACTGTCGCACAAGGTCTTCGCCTTCGGGTCGGCGAGCATGCGCTTCACCTGGGCGTCGAGGTTGGCGGCGAGCTGCTTCTTCGCGGCGAGGGCGAACAGTTCGTCGTCCGGCATCGTGTTCCAGAGGAAGTACGACAGCCGCGCGGCGAGGGCGTAGTCGTCGATGGGGTGCGCGTCTTTACTGTCGGGGCGGTCGTCCAGCTCGACGCGGAAGAGGAACTTCGGCGACACGAGAACGGCCTGGAGCGCCAGCTGGATCGCCGACTCCCACTTGTCGCCGCGGGCCGTCGCACCGTCGACCAGCTTGACGAGCCGGTCGATCTCGTCGGCCGTCGCCGGCCGGCGGAACGCCTTCGACGCGAAGCGCGTCAGGATCTCGCGCGTCTGCTCCGGCCTTGTCTTGCCGGGCGCGCACGTCATGACGCGGCGGTGGGTTTCGGGCCAGTAGTCGAGCGGCCCTTCCACTTCGATGAGGCGGACGTGCAGGCCGGGCAAGCGGGGGAAGCCGCCGCGCATCGGCTTCGCTTCCTTCTTCGCCGACTCGTCGGGCTGCTCCTTCGGCGGGCCGAGCTTCTCGCGGGGCGGGAAGCCGTCGAGCAGTTTGACCTTGATGACGTGTTCGCCCTTTTTCAGCGGCAGTCGCACCTCGAACGGCGGCGGCGGCTTGCCCTGGGCGAACGGCGTCGCCGTCTTGACCTCGAACGTCTTGATCTCCGTGTCATTGTCGAGGACGGCGAAGCGGACGGGTGCCGCGCCGTCGGGCAGGGCGGCGGCGCGCACGCGGACGATGTAATCGCCGTCGTCGATCAAGTGGAGGGTGTACGTGGACAGGGCGTCGTCCTTGAGGAAGAGGCTGCGCACCCCGTTGTCGGGACGGCCGGCACGCGGCTGGAAGAAGTTGGGCGTGACGGGGCGCTTCGGCGGCGGGGGCTGCTCGGTGAGGACGGCGCGCTCGACGACGGCCTCGGCGGCGGCGAGGTAGCGCTCGAAGAGGAGCGGCGACAGCGACAGCACGTCGCCGATGTTGTCGAAGCCGTAGCCGACGTCGTCGGCCGGGAAGTCCTCGGCGGCGTTGAAGTCGACGCCGACGAGGTCGCGAATGGTGTTGTTGTATTCGGTGCGGTTGAGGCGGCGGACGGTGACGTGGCCGGGGTCGCGCTTGGCGGTGCGGTCGTGGCGTTCGAAGACGCCCCGCACCGTCTTGAGAAAGGCGGCGGCCTCGGCGGGGTCGGGGCGGCGGCGCGTACTCGGCGGCATCTCGCCCGTCTGCACCATCTTGACGGCGGCCTCCCAGCGCTTGCGGTCCTTCAGCACCGACGCCTCATCGCGGTAGACGGTGAGGACGAGATCGCCTTTCTTGGCCTTCTCGCCGTGGCACGACGTGCAGTGCTTCGTCAGGAACGGCCCGGCGACTTTGCCGAACTCGTCGGCGGCGGGAGCCGGGTCGGCGGCGCGGGCCGGCGCGGACGAACCGGACGGAGAAGTCAGCCAGACGCAAACGAGAGGCGCCGCGAGTACGAGGACGAGTAAGTAGGAGAAGCGTCGGCGCATGGGTGTCTCGCTCGGGCCGGCGGGAGGTCGGCGGGTGGGGGGCGCTACGGGGGCGGGGCGACGTATCCTCTAACAGTATAGCAACCGGGGAGGGGGATGCCACACGGTTGCGGAAGAAGTTGGTTGCAGCCGACGCGCGGCGAACCCCTTTTTCCCTTGTACAGTCCGCGCGAGCCAGCGACGCTGGTATGTAGTGAGGAGTGATCCCCTATGGACCCGCGTCAGGAACGTGCGGCGGCGCTGCTGCTGGCGAACCGGGCGATGCTATTCAGCTACATCGCCGCCATCGTCCGCGACCCGCAGATGGTCGAGGACGTCTTCCAGAATGTCGCCCTCGTCATCCTCGACAAAGGGGACGTCGCCGCCTCGGTGAAGGACTTTCCGCCCTGGGCGCGGCGCGTCGCCCGGTTGGAGGCGCTGGCGGCGCTGCGCCGGCGCCGCAAGGCCCCCGGCCCGCTCGACCCGTCGCTGCTGGAGAGCCTGGAAGCCGACTGGGCCGCTGCCGACGCGACCGCGGAGCCGTCGGCCACCTTGCAAGTCTGCCTGGAGCGGCTGTCGCCCTATGTTCACCGCCTGATCGAGTTGCGCTACGCGGACGGGCTGCCGGCGCTCGAGGTCGCTCGACGACTGAACCGTTCGCCGAACACCGTCTACGTGGCCCTGAGCCGCGCCTACAAGAGCCTGGCCGAGTGCGTCCGCCGCCGCCTCGGCCGGGAAGGAGCGAACGATGAGTGAGTCCCCCCTGAGTCAGGTCGGCGAGGAGGCGTTCATCGGCCAAATCCTCGGTTACCTGGACGGCACGGCGTCGCCGCAGGACCAAAGCGAGCTGAAGGAGGCGCTGGCGAGCCGGCCGGCGCTGCGGCCGCTGTTCGTGTCCGTCATCCGGCTGCACGGGGCGCTGACCGAACTGCTGTCCCCTCAGCGGGTGGCCCTGCCGAGCGCCGTCGCGGCGCCGCCCCGTTCCGCGCCGGGGGAGGAGACGCCTCCGACGGAACCGGCCCATCCGCCTTCGGACTCCCCCGGAGGCCGTCGCGGCGACGACACCTGTGAGTACGTCGAGGACCGAGACGAAGACACGACGCAGTAGGACGTGATCCCCAAGTTCAGAGGGGATTCCCGTGTCTATGCCGTTTAGCCGCTTGCCGTTAGGGCTTCGGGGAGGGCCAACCAGTCCGGGCCTCTTTCAGGAGAGTTGAGCAGCCTTCCCGCCCGGCTCGCTGAAATGGTCTTCCGGAAGAGCGACGCGGCTCAGGAAATACGCGAAGCGACTGCTAAAGTGTTCCAGATAGGGGCTGCCCAGAACGCAGCGGCGCTTCGCCTCCCCGAGCTCCAGCCGCCGATACAGTTCGTCCGTCGGGAGGGAAAAAGTACGTTTGAAATCGACCCCCATCTCCGGTAGCCCGACCTGCCGAGCGTCGCACGAATCGTCAACGGCCTGGAGGAAGTGGTAGCGATCATCCTTGTTCTGGCTGATTCGCTTCCACATTTCGGAGTTGATGCCCGTGGTCTGAGGGGTACCCCGCAAGTCGTCGGCCTTCGCGACGTTGCAAAACAAGATATTGGGGAGATTTTTATCAGATTCTCTTCCGGCCAGGCGAACCGTGAAGTCTTGCGCCAAATCACAGTCCTGCGTCAGGACTACCGCCAACTCGTGCGTTACGGTGATGATGCCCATCGCTTCTGTTCCCAGCGTCGCCAGGTCGAGCCGGATGCGCACGACATTCGACAGGATTTCGCCCTGTCGCAGACAAACACCGGGTCTCGATTGCGAAGTCCGGTAGATGTGGGCAGAGGGCCGCAATCAATCAATCCTCCGTCACGGGGTAAACCGGCTCCGCGTAGGAACCCGTAAGCCGGGCAGGAACGGACCGCGCGGAAGGGAGCGCGGGAGGGTGAGGAGTCGGCGTCTGATAGAACATCCACATCCCGGCCAGTGACTCCAAGGCTTCGGGAAGCCCTTCGTCCGGGATCCGGGTCAAGAGGAAGTGGCAGAGCAGTCGAGCCTTGATCGGTTCCGGCAAGTCGGTCTCCCCAGAGGTGCCGAGCAAGTGAAAGCTCACCCAGTGGTCCTGACTTCCCACGGGCGCAACGGCCCGCATGAACAAATGCAGGCGTGGCTCCGTACCGGAGGTCTCAATCACTTGAAAGAGGTCGGGGCCGCATCGCTTGATGAAGCTGTTCCTGGATACACCATCGGAAGAAGAGTCGGGACTGTTTGTTGAGGAAGTCAAGACGTTGGACGGCATGGGGGGGCTCCGTTTGTTGGTCGTCGAAGAAGTCGGCGTCGATGACGTAGGACTGCTCCCGCGTGCGGTCGTCGGCGGCCAGACCGTGGTGGACGCGGACACGGCTGCGCCCGTCCGGCAACCGAATGACCAACTCCCTGGCGCTGTGTTCAACGTCAGCCGCCACTACGGGCGAGGCCAGTGCTCCCGCGACCCACGGTTGAAGGAGGTCTGCCCACGAGGTCTGCTCTAACCCCAATACGGATCGCTGAATCAGGTCTCGATAGCGCAGCCCGATCCTCGTCAAGAACGCCGGAGAGTACAGTTCGAGCAGGGCATCGAGCGGCCCCCGGAGGCGTTCTTTGAAGGTCTCCCATCGCTCGTACTTACGGCAAGTTAGCGCGAGGAAGTCTCTGGTCATCGAGAGAACCCAGCGCTCATCCCGGGAGCCGAACTCGTGCGCGACTTGTCCCGCGCCGAGCGGGAAGTTCGTGTCCATGAGGGAAACCAACTCGGCCGGTAAGCCCGCGGGTAGTTTCAGGGCCGGCTTACTCTTGTAAAAAGGATAGCTTTCGCGGACGCGCTCCTGGAACGCCGCCGGAGGTTCCGTGTCGATCCGAAGAATCGGGGGAAAGCGCAGCTGACAGATGACCTCTTCCAGCGGGTTCGCTTCGTAGATCACGCGCGGCGCGTCAGGAAAGGCCATCGCTCTGCTCCCCGTTCAATTGTGTCCCGGAGCGGGCACTCCGGCAGTGAGCCGTTGCCCCGGCGCGGCATCCGGGCCGAACACTCGCGCCGTCTCGCCTAACTCCGCGTAGGCAAGCTTGCGAATGGCCATCTCCATAATACTTGTTTTTGACAGGCCCAGTCGGCCCGCGAGTTCACCGAGCAGGTGTTGCGCGCCCTCGCTCAACCGATAACTGCTTCCACTTCTCGGTTTAGGCATTCGAGGTTCCCCCGTCATCAGGTAGCTCCCTCTCCCAGTATACCGCCAGTGGCGGTATAGTAAAGAGCTTTCGACCACAAGAAGAGGTTCCGTCGGCCACCCCCACGGGGCTACAACACCAGCGAATTTCGCGCAAGAATCCGGTTCGCGGAACGAATACCCTTTTCAGAGCCCTTGGCGACTCCGACGGATTTTGGGAGGAAGAGTCATGCTCCCGCTGCTGGGTCCGATCTTCGCCAAGGAAGCGGTCGAAATCGCCCGCCGCCCTCGCTACTACTTCAACCGCGTCCTCTACGGCGCCGCCCTCCTCCTCGCCCTGCTGATCGTCTGGGAGAATCACGCGAATCGCTTCAGCGGGACGATGTCGATCCACGCGATGGCGCGGGTCGCCGGCGCCCTGTTCTCCGCCGTCAGCATCGTCCAGTTCGGCGCCGTCTTCCTGTTCGTGCCTCTGTTCCTCTGCGGCGTCCTGGCGAGCGAGCGCGAGGAACACACCCTCGAGCTGCTGTTCACGACCCGCCTCAGCGACCGGCAGATCGTCCTCGGCAAACTGTTCAGCCGGCTGGCGGCGCTCGCCGTCCTCGTGCTGTGCGGACTGCCGGTGCTGAGCCTCGTCATGCTCTGGGGCGGCATCGATCCGCAAGGGCTGTGGCGGACGACCGCGACGACGCTGCTGGCGGCGCTGTTCGTCGGCGCCCACGCCATCTACTTCTCCGCCATCACCAAGAGTCCGCTCGGCGCGCTGGTGCGGACCTACTGGTGGCTGGCCGTCGAGTTGCTGGCGATTCCGGCGGCGATCCTCCTGGTCCTGATGGCCACGACGCCGAACGCACGCCACCCCGCCGCCCTCGTCTTTTTCACGACGCTGATGCTGACCAACCCCGTCGCGCTGTTCGTGGCGGCGGCGGAAGGGAGTGTCTACAACAGCATCGCTCTGTTCGCGGGGGAATGGTTTTTCCCGTGCGGCTTTCTCCTGCCTGCGGGAGGATCGCTCTTCCTGATCTGGCGGGCCGTCCGCCGCGTCCGCCACGAGCCGGTGCCTTTCCGGCTGCCGTTCGCGCGCTCGCGCCCGGTGCGCTTCGTCGCCGCCCTCTGGGAACGACTGAGGCATCCTTTCGGCCGAAGACCCACCTCGGTGGGCTGGGCGAGGAACCCGCTGTGGGTGCGCGCCCGGCGGGCGCGGGTGTACGACCGCGAGGGACACATCGGCCGCATTCAAACGGCGGGCTGGCTGACGGCGCTCGCGTTCATCATCCTCCTGGCCTTCAGCGAGCCGAGGGCCTTGACCCACAACGGCGGCGTGGTCTTCGGGGGGTTCGCCTGGGGCGGAGTTCTCCTGCTTGCCGCCCTGTTCGCGGGCGGCGGCCTGGCGGGCGACCGGCGGCGGGGCTTTCTCGACATGGTGCTGACGACGCCGCTGTCCGGCCGGGAAATCCTCGACGGCAGTCTGCTGGCCGCCTGGGAACACCTGCGACGCCTGTATTGGCTGCCGCTGGTCCTGGCGGCTTTCTTCTGCGTAACGGGGGCGTCGCACCCGGTCGGAGCCGTTTGCTCCGTGGTGACGGCGACGCTGTTCCTTGCCGTGGTCCTTCTGCACGGCGTCGGCGGCTCGCTGGCCGCACGGACGCGGGCCGGCGCCCTGATCGCGGCCGTCGTCTTGCCGCTGCTGACGATCGTCGGGACGGCACTGTTCATGGCCCTGTTCCGCCGGGCGCACGGCCCTGCTCTCTGGCTGCTCAGCATCGTCTTCTTCGCCGGCGCGTGGTGGTGGCGCCGACGCGGCATCGGCGCCGCCACGGTCTGCTGCTGGCTGGCGGCGATGTATCTGTTGACCGCGTGCCTGACCACGTTCTGGACGTTCGGCGGGCCGTACTCTGAGTTCCCCGGCGCCGCCATGCACCCCGGCTTCCTGACCCTGGTGATGATGGACAGGAACTTCGAGCGCGAGTTCGGCCGCCTGTGGCCGATGGTGGTGGGCTCGTACTGGGTCGCGCTGGCGGTCCACTTCCTGCTAGCGCGGTGGTGGCTGATCCGCCACTTCGACCAACTTGTCGGCCGGGCGGCGCCGTATCAGCGTCCCATCCGCTGGGTCCGCAAACCGAGAACGAACGCCGTTAACGCCTCGGCCGCGAAGCAGGAAGTCACGCCTTGAGCATGCCGACCTGGCGCGCGTAGGGGAAGACACCGCCGGCTTCGAGGATGGGAGCGACTTCACCGAGCGGCTTGAGCTTGTAATCCTCGCCGGTCGTCAGATTGTGCATTACCCCCTCCGCGACGTCGATTTTCAGTTCGTCGCCGGTGCAGACGCGGTCGCAGAGGCGGTCGACACACTCGAACGGCACGAGGTAGCCGCCGTTGACGGAGTTGCGGAAGAAGATGCGCGCGTAGAACTCGGCGACGACGGCCTCGATGCCGGCGGCGTCGAGGGCGATCGGGGCGTGCTCGCGCGACGAGCCGCAGCCGAAGTTCTTGCCGGCGACGAGGATCTTGAAGTCGGTGACGAACTCGTCCGTGGTGTGGAAGGGGACGTGCCCCTTCGGCAACCCGGCCTGCGCCGGCGGCACGCTGCTGAGGGCGTACTTGCCGAACTGCTTGTACTCCTCGGGGATCGAGGGGTTAAAGGTCAGGTACTGCGCCGGGATGATCTGGTCGGTGTCGACGTTGTCGCCGAGGACGTAGGCGCGGCCGGTGATGGTCTGTTGCATGATTCTCGGTACTCGGGTCGGAACGGGTTAATCCTCCGCCACGACGGCGGCGACGCGGGGATCCCGCGCCAGGCGGTCGCGCAACTCGATCAGCCGCGGCTTGAGCGAGTCGGGGACGTCGTCGAAGACTTCGTAGGGCGTTTGAATGTTGTATTGGCGATACCAGTAGGCGGTTGTAGCCTCGGCGTCGTGACTCGGCCGAAGGTCGGCCCATAGGGCCGCGATCACCTCGGCCGCGTCTCGCTGTGTCAGAGCGGGGAGCGCGCTCGGAGTTCCGTTGCCCCCGGCGACCGCGCCGGGGTGCAAGTCAATCGCGTGCGTATGCAGCAGCACCATCGCGAGCAGGGCGTCCCCTTCCGAGAGGCCCTCGGCGAGGCAGTCTCTCAGCAAGTCCCGATGAACCGTGTCGCGGGCAAGAGTGGTGATGCTCATGGCGAACCCGGGATTGTCACTGATCGCGGGACGTAGGCCGAAGCCCGCGCGGCGGACCGGCCACTTCCCAAAAACACGACGGCCAAACCGAGATCTCGCGCTCGTTTGAAGAGCTGGAGGTCCCCGGTTGCCAGGCGTTCGTTCTTCCCATACGCCGTCGCCAGGATGCGCGCATCGGGGAGGCGGAGGACGCGACCCGGTACGGTGCCGACGAATGCCGCCTGAAGTCGTCCCGCCGTGACGTCGATTTCCTGATCCGATACGTCCCCGATAAGGGCGACCCCATACCCCCGTGCCAGACTGTCGAGTTCCGCCTGCGTTCCCAGGCCGTTCGCGAGGAACTCGGCCTTCGCCGCGGCGTTGTACGCCAATCCCGCCGCCCGGTTGGCCTGGGCGAAGGCGACGAACTCCGCGGCGCCGCGGAGGATCTGGATCAGGGCGTTGACGTCGAGCTGGGGGTCCATCGCGCGGCCTACAGCTGGTCGCGCGGGTCGGTGATGACGCCGGTCACGGCGCTCGCCGCGACGGTCAGCGGGCTAGCGAGGAACACCTGCGCCTCCTTGTGCCCCATGCGCCCGGGAAAGTTGCGGTTCGTCGTGCTGATGCAGCTGATCGGCCCGTTGAGCCGCCCGAACGTGTCGCTCGGCCCGCCGAGACAGGCCGCGCACGACGCCTCGCCGATCTTCGCGCCCGCCGCCAGGAAGACTTCCTCCAGCGTCTGCCCGTTCAGCCGCTCCGTCTGAATGCCGCGGCGCACTTCCGTCGTCGCCGGCACGACGAAGGTGTCGATCTTGACCGTCTTGCCCTTGAGGATGCGCGCCGCCGCGCGGAAGTCGGTCATCTTGCCGCCGGTGCAGGAGCCAATGTAGGCGCGGTCGAGCTTCGTCCCCTTGACCTCGCTGACGCGGGCCTTGTTGTCGGGGCTGTGCGGCTTGGCGACGACCGGCTCCATCTTCGTCACGTCGTAAACCTTCTCGAAGGAGAACGTCGCCCCCTTGTCGCTGGCCAGCGGCGTGTACGGCTTGTGTTCCTTGTCGCGGGCGTTGACGTAGTCGAGCGTCACCTGATCGGGGTTGATGACGCCGTTTTTGCCGCCGGCCTCGATGACCATGTTGCACAGCGTCATGCGCTCTTCGACGTTCAGCGCGTAGACGCCGTCGCCGTCGAACTCCATCGCGCGGTAGGTGGCGCCGTCGCAGCCGATGTCGCCGATGACGGCGAGGATCAAGTCCTTCGCCATCAGGTACGGCGGCAGGTCGCCGTGGAAGACGAAACGCATCGTCTCGGGCACCTTGAGCCAGAGCTTGCCGGTGCCCAGGACGAAGCCGGCGTCGGTGTTGCCGATGCCGGTGGCGAACTCGCCGAAGGCGCCGGCGGTGCAGGTGTGGCTGTCGGTGCCGAGCAGCACCTCGCCGGGGCGCGTGTGGCCTTCCTCGGGCAGGGCGATGTGGCAGACGCCCTTGTAGCGCGGCGTGCCGACGTCATAGTAGTAGGGCAGGTTCTGCTCCGCCGCGAACGCCCGCAGGACGTCGACGTTGCGGTTGGCCATCTTGTCGGCGGTGAAGATGTAGTGGTCGGGGATGATGACGACCTTGGAACGGTCCCAGACCTTCGCGTCCTTGCCGAAGTTCTCCTTGAAGACGCCGATGGTGCCGGGTCCGCAGACGTCGTGCGTCATGAGGATGTCGACGTCGACCCAGATGTTATCGCCGGGTCGGGCGCGGTCGCGCCCGGCGTGGCGGGCCAGGATCTTCTCGGTCAGCGTCATCGCGCTCATCGGCAACGGCTCCGCGGGTCCCACTAGCGAGGCGAGAGACTGTATTATAGCATTCACGAAGGGCGGGGACACCGGCGTTCGCGGCGGGAGGCGACAGGGGGAGTCGAGCGTGATGTCCTTTCGGGGCGGGCGCCTGCGCGAGTTCTCGGTCCCCACGAGCACGGTCTGGCTCATGACGGACATCGCCGAGGCGAAGGGGCGGCAAGACCTTTACACGCGGCAGGCCCCGCAGGTCCTGCGCGCCTTGCGCGAGCAAGCGCTGATTCAGAGCGTCGAATCCTCCAACCGGATCGAGGGCGTGACCGTCGAGCCGGGCCGGCTCCGCCCCCTCGTCGTCGGCGCCGCGAAGCCGCGCGACCGCTCCGAGGTGGAAATCCAGAATTATCGCAAGGCTCTCGACCTCATTCACGCGCGGGCGGACGAGTTGTCCGTGACCCCGGCCGCCCTGCGGCGCCTGCACCGGACGGCTCAGGAAGGGGCGGGCGACGCCGGCCGCTGGAAGCGGGCCGAGAATGACATCGTCGAGTTGAGGCCGGGGCGGCCGCCGCGCGTCCGGTTCCGGCCGGTGTCGGCCGAGCGAACGCCCGCAGCGGTCGAGGAACTTTGTCTCCTTTACCGGCACGTCCTTGACCAGGAGCGCCTGCCGGCGCTCGTCGCGGACGCCGCCCTGGTTCTCGACTTCCTTTGCGTCCATCCCTTCCGCGACGGCAACGGCCGCGTCTCCCGGCTCCTCACGCTGTTGACGCTGTACCACCACAGCTATCAGGCGGGGCGCTACGTCAGCCTCGAACGGCTGATCGAAGAGACGCGAGAGGAGTATTACGAAGCCCTGCGCCGGAGTTCCGAAGGCTGGCACGAGGGCGAACACGATTTGCTCCCCTGGATGAATTATTTCCTCACCGTCTTGTTCCGCGCCTACCGGGCCTTCGAGGAACGCGCCGGGCGGGTCAACAGCCCCAGGGGGAGCAAGACGGCCCTCGTCGTCCACGCCATCGAGCAGGCCGCGGCCTCTTTCCGGGTCGCGGACCTCCTGACGGCGTGTCCGGGCGTGAGTGTCGACTGGATCCGGCACGTTTTGAAGGACCTACGCTCCGAGGGGCGGGTCGAGTGCCTCGGCCGAGGCCGGCAGGCGCGGTGGCAAAAGTCCGGCCGCTGGGAATTGGGGGGTAACGCCTGAATTGGGTTGTCAATTGGGTTGTGTCTTGTCGTTTCGCGCCCGCCTCACCCCAGGAACTGCCGCATGAGGTCGTGCCCCTTCTCGAACGCCAGGTCGCTTGTGGCGGCGACCGCCTCGTCGTAGGACGCCTGCCCCTTGCTGACGATCCCGCTGCCCGCCATCACGAACGGCACCGCCCCGTGCGCGTGGGCGCGCGTCCGCAGCGGCGTGCGGTGGTCCGGCGACACGAGCAGGCGCCATTCCCCATACGCCGGCAACGCCTCCAGCAGCGGGCCGACGACGTGGCGGTCGATCTCCTCCAGCGCCTTGACCTTCTCGCCCGTCTTGCCCTCGTGCGACGCCTCGTCCGGCGCCTCGACGTGGACACAAACGAGGTCGTGACTCTTCAGCGCCTCGACGCCGGCGCGGCCCTTGGCGGCGTAGTCGGTGTCGAGGTAGCCCGTCGCCGTCGGCACGTCGATCCGCGCCCAGCCGAGCAGCACGCCGACGCCGCGCACCAGGTCGACGGCGCTGATGATGGCGCCGTCCTTGCCGTACACCTCGCGGAACGGCCGCAGACTTGGAGCCTTGCCCTGGCCCCACAGCCAGATTTGCGTCGCCGGCCGCTGGCCCGCCGCGACCCGCGCCTTGTTGACGGGGTGGTCGGCGAGGACGGCGCGGCTCTTCTCCATCAGGGAACGGAGGAGATCACTCCCCGGCCCCTGCGGCAGAGAATCGGCGACGGGCTTATCGGGGATGTCGTGGGGCGGCTGTGTCTTCGTCTCGGCCGCGGAGAAGGGCGAACGGCCGCGGTAAACGAGGATGTTGCGGTAGCTGACGCCGGCGTGGAATTCGAGCGGCCCGCCGCCGAGCGCCTTTTGCACGGCCTCCACGAGCGGCCGGCCGTCCTCGCCGGGGATGTGCCCGGCGGTGAAGTCGCGCATTTGCCCGTTCTCGACGGTGACGAGGTTGCAGCGGATCGCCCAGTCGTCCGGCCCCAGAGCGATGCCCATCGCCGCCGTCTCCAGCGGCGCCCGGCCGGTGTAGACCCGCAACGGGTCGTAGCCGAACAGGCTGAGCGTGGCGACGTCGCTGGCCGGCGTCAGCGTTGGCGGCACGTTGTTGGAGCGGCCGACGGCGCCGTCGCGGGCGAGGCGATCCATGTGCGGCTTGCGGGCGGCCTGGAGCGGCGTCTTGCCGCCGAGGGATTCTTGCGGCTCGTCGGCGCAGCCGTCGGGGATGACGATGGCGTACTTCATGGGGAGGACTCTCGCGACCGGGGCGTGGTTCAGACGTTATACGCTCGCGCCGCGGGACGAAAACGCCCTTTTCAGCATGGCGGCCGAAATCTTGCGGGCGAGGGCGGAGAGACGAAACACCGCAAGCCGGGCAAGAAGTGAGCGCGTGTCAGGAACGCCGACGGCGGCGGGGGCGCGGCTCGAGGACGTGAGGCTCTTCCGACTCCGAAGGGCGGAAGGTGACGCGGCTTCCCGGTTGGAGCTTGGTCGGAAAGACGATCAAGTTCCTGTAATACGGCAGCCGTGCCGACGGAGTGAGAAAGCTCTCGACGCCGGGGATAAGGAAAAGCGCGGCCCCGAGGTCTTGCGTCGGAGCGATGCCAATCGGCTCGCTCACCGAAGTCCGCGACGTCCGGAGAACGTACCCTCTCCAATCCCCGATCAACTCCTGGGCCGTCGTCCCGAGGAGTTGCTGTTGCGCGACGCGCGTGAGGTCGGCCACTTGCCCGAGGCGCACTTCGACGGCGATGACCAACCACGAGCGGCCCGGGTGGGAAACGACCTTTTCCGGGGAGAGGGGGTCGCCGAAGAGGCTGCCCACTTCCCAGAGGGCAACCATCGGATTCTCGCCGAGGTAGAGAACCTCGAAGGGCGGGTCCGCTTTCCTGTCGGCCGAAAACCGGCTCCGCTGTCTCGTCGTGTGCCTCGTCGCGAGAGGCGAGGATTGGTACTCGGGGTCGAGGGCGCGAAACCAGGTGCCGGTTTCGGGCCGCGTTTGGAGCCTGGAACAAGCTCCCAGCTTCATGAGAAATCTCCCGCCCGGATGCTGCGAAGGGCATCGCGCAGCAGTTCTTCCCTGTCCGTGCCGATCAAGTCGCGCGGCCTCTCGCCGGCGAACAGGGTATTCGGCGTGTCCAGCCAATCCTCGGCGCCGGGGACCATCTTCCGGACGTCGTCGATCACGTTGGGCGATTCCCATTTCTCCCGGGTGAAACGTCGTCGCGCCGCGGCGGGGCTCAGGCCCGGCGTCTTCTCGACGTGCGGCTCCTCCTCGCCCGCCTTGAACGCCTTCTGCATGACTTTCCAGAAGTGCGTCCCGACGGCGAGGATCTTCTTCCGGTCCCGGTCCCAGGCGACCCAGTTGCCGGGCGGCAAACTCGCCTCGTCTGTTACGGGTTTCGGGCGCGGCTTGCGGGCCGGCTCCTTCGCCGGGGACGGCTTGCCGTTGCGCTTCGGGCGGCTGGGGGTACTCATGACGTCCTCCGTCGATTTCAAGGGCATTTCCTGTTACCACAGCCGCCCGCGCGCCGGCTCACGCCTTGAGCATCTCGTCGTGCCTCATGCCGCTCGGCGGCAGGTCGCCGCGGCGCACCGCCGCCAGCGCCGCCTTGGCGCCGGCGTGCTGCTCGGCGTCGTTGTCCTCCCACTCGATGCTCACCGCCCCGTCGTAGCCGACGCGGTTCAGCTCGATCATGATCTCCTCGACGCTGTTGGCGTCGCGCTGCGAGCCGGCCGTCACGAAGTTCCAGCCGTTCAAGGCGTGCCCCATCGGCCGGTGCCCGCCCAGGCGGCCGGCGCGCGAGTAGCCCTTCGCCACCCACACGCCCTTGATGTGGGCGCAGTGGATGTACTGGCCGTGCTCGCGGATGAACTCGACGACCGAGACGCCCTGCCACTCCATGTGCGAGCCGTCGAGGTTGAAGCCGACGACGCCCTCGTAACCGGCCTTATTGAGGTGGCGAATGTAGTCGCCGGCCGACTCGACGTCGCCCATCGCCCGCTCGCTCGGGTGGCACTCCAGGTCGAACGTGACGCCGTACTGCTTGCACAGGTCCCACACCGGGCCGAAGCGCTCGACGAGCAACTCCAGGCTCACCTGGCGCGCGTCGGCGATCGGGAAGCCTTCGAGACTCGACGGCAGCGGCGGGAACAGGAAGAAGTGGCTCCAGCAGTGCGCCGGCGAGCCGACGAAGCCGGGCAGGGCGACCTTGCGGTTCTGGAGCTTGCCCAGGTGCCCCGCCAGGCGGACCGACGCCGTCAGGTCGCGCTGGGCCTCCTTGTGGATCAACTGCCCCACGTCGTCGGGGACGTAATACGGGTCGGTGCGCGGCGGGGTGTTGCCCTTGCCGCGCCACGCCTTGTAGGCGGCGCGGGCGTCGCCGGGGCCGACGAATTGCAGCGTCTTGGCGCTCGGCTCGTCGCCCAGCGCCTGGCCTTGCAGGTGCGTGGCGACGGTGAAGATCTCCAAACCGTGCTTCTGCGCCAGGGCGACGCGCTCCTTGGCGTAGGCCGCGGCGCCGGCGTCGGTGTCGCACTGCCGCAGGTCGAGTTCCCAGCTCGCCTCCTCCCAGCCGTCGAAGCCAGCGTTCTGCACGAACGTCAGCCATTGGTCCATCGGCACGTTGCCGAACTGACCGCGGACGAGGCCGATCTGGTGGTACGAGCCCTTGCCGTTCTTGTGCGACGGCGTCTGTTGGAAACCCATCTCTGTTGCCCTTTCGCTCGATTATCCGGGGAAAAATCACGGCCTCGAATCCGGGGGTGCGCGAGTACGCGACCCCCGTCGTGGTGTTCCTTCGGGGTATGGCCAGCGGCATTTTACCCCGAAGGGGTTACATAACCCAGCCGGGGGTCGCGT
>JBBROG010000110.1:0-25765 GCA_038229635.1 Gemmatales bacterium | reverse complement strand
GCTGGTGGAGACGTCGCCGGCCGACTGGCTGGCCCTCGACGACCGGCCGCCCGCGCCCGTCACCGACATCAGCGCCGAGGTCAACGCCGTGCTGTCCGGCGCCGCCGACCGCTTCCTCCGTGTCGACGCGGCCGAGCCCTACGTCCTGCACCTGGACTTCCAGAGCGGCCACGACTCGGCCTCGCTGCCGCCGCGCCTGCACCTGTATAATGCGGTCGGCAGCTACCGGACGGGGCTGCCGGTGCGCAGCGTCGCCGTGATCCTCCGCCCCGAGGCCGACTCGCCCCGGCTGACGGGCCGGCACGAGCTTCGGCTGCCCGGCGAGAAGAAGCCCTACGACGTCTTCAAGTACGGCGTCCTCCGCGTCTGGAAGTTGCCGCCGGACCGCCTGCTCGCCGGCGGTCCCGGCACGGTGCCGCTGGCGCCGGTCGGGGCCGTAAGCGAGGCGGAGCTGCCGGGCCTGATCCGGCGGATGGAACAACGCCTGCGGGGCGAATCGAAGAGGCGCGAGTTGTGGTCGGCGGCGCGCATCCTGATGGGGCTGCGCTACCCGGCGGACACGATCGACGTGCTGTTACGGGGAGTCACCGAGATGAGAGAGTCGACAACGTACCAGGCCATCCTCACCGAAGGCCGCGCCGAAGGCCGCGCCGAGGAGGCGCGTCTGATGTTGCTTCTGTTCGGGGAGCGCATCCTCGGGCCGGCGAGGGCGCCGGCCCGCGCGGCCCTCAACGCGATCACGGACCTGGCGCGCCTGGAAGAACTGGCGGCCCGCCTGCCGGACGCCGCGAGTTGGAACGACCTGCTCGGCTTGCCGGGGCCGCGCCGCCGGCGTCCCCGATCTGCGGATTAACGAGGGCGTAAATTTCACATGCTCCTCGGCTTCGCCCGCCACCGCCTCGAAGAGGCGATTTAGGCCGATGGCGAAGCCGCGAGCGGCGGGGCGCGCTCACCGCGCCGTCGTCAGCGCCGCCTTCTCGGCGGCGAGGTACGGGTCGATGACGCGCTCCTTCACCTGCCACACCCCCAAACCGCCGAAGACGAGCAGCAGCAGCACGAGGACTTTTCCCGGCGTGCGGTACATGTTGAACAGGCTGAGGACGATGTGCGCCGCCAACCCCGACGCGACTACGCCGCCGGTGTAGATGATCGCCTTCGCGTACACCGGGTCGACGCGCGCCAGCCACCAGCAGGCGACGTCCGCCACCTGAGCCAGCAGCGGCAGCGGCGCCAGCAGGCAGCGCGCCAGACGCGGCAGACTCGTAAAGGCGAAAATCACCCCCGTCAGCCCGTACAGCATCGAGAAGCCGAGCAGGTGGACGTGCGTCGATTGCGCCAGCTTCGTCACCGACAGGCCGCTGCCGCGCGCCGGCTCGCAGTACGAACTCACGCGCTCCCAGTCGCTCAGGTCGATCTGGCCGGCGCTCTTGCCCTCCTGGTGGCAGCGCACGCAGCGGTCGTTGACGATGTTCGCCACGACCGCCGTCCACTGTCCCTTGTCGTCCTTCTTGAAGAACTCCTCCCGCGGCTCGCGATCGCCGAGGCCGGCCTTGACGAGTTCTTCCGCCACGGGGTGCGCCTCGTAGGTCTCCCGCCGGGCGCCGTCCCGGACCCAGCCGACGAGCGCCGCCAGCTCGACGTCGCGCTCGCGGCGCAGCAGCTTCTCCGCCTCGGGCAGGCCGATTTTTTCCTTTTTGGCTTTCTTCTTAATCTGGTCCTTCCAGCCGGCCGACTTGCCGAAGAAGGCCGGCTTCATGCTGCCGCCGGAGGCGAAGGGGCGCGACTCGTCGGCGGTCACCAGGCGCTCCAGCTCGGACAGGCCCTCCTGGCCGTGGTAGACGCCGACGACCTCCTTCGCCTCGGGCAGCGGCTCGCCGGCCGAGGCGTGCTGGAAGTGGAGTTGCACGAGGGCGGAAAAGTAGCCGAGGCCGACCGACAGCAGGAAGGCGCTCAGCACCAACCGGACGGGCAGGGGCAGGTCGCGCAGCGTGACGGGGGCGGAAGAGGTGGTTCCCATGAGGGGGACTCCAAGAGGCGGGACTCACTGGCGGGGTCAGACGGCGGGCAGGGCGGCGGCGACGGCGGCGAGGACGCGGGCGCGGGCGTCGTCCAGCGACGCCTCCAGCGTGGCGCCGGCGGCACGCTTGTGGCCGCCGCCGCCGAAGCCCTCGGCGAGGCGGGCGACGTCGACGGCCTCGCGCGAGCGGAAGCTCACCTTGACGCCGCCGCGCGGCTGCTCCATGAAGAACAGCCCGACCTGGACGCCCTGGACGCTGCGCGTGTAGTCGATCAAGTCCTCGCTGTCCTGCGGCGTCGCCCCGGTCGCCTCGTAGTCGCCGCGGCGCAGCTCCGTGTAGGCGACGCGGCCGCCGCAGACGACCTGCAGCCGGCCGAGGACCACGCCGATCAGCTTCATGCGCGGCAGACTACTGCGCTCGAACAACTCTTCGTACAGGGCGGGGGGCCGGGCGCCGGCGGCGACCAACTCCGACGCCAGGGTGTAGGTCCGCGGCGTGGCGTTGGGGTGGCGGAACCAGCCGGTGTCCATCGCCAGGGCGACGAACAGGGCGCTCGCCGCCGCCGGACTCAGCGGGACGCCGAGGGCGGCGATGGCCTCGTGAGCCAGCCGGCCGGCCGCCTCCGCCGACGTGTCGACGAGGCGCAAGGCGCCGAGGTCGTCCTGCGTCATGTGGTGGTCGACGACCACTTTCACCGCCGGCTCGCTTTTCAGGAACGGGCCGAACGTACCGAGTTGGTTCCAGGTGCCGGTGTCGAGGACGAGAATCACGTCGGCGCCGCGAAACTCCTCGCCGGGCGGCGCGAACGGGACGACGCGCTGTTCGGGGTCGAGAAAGCGGTAGCGCGGCGGGAGGGCGCTGGCGACCGTCATGCGGACGTCCTTGCCCAGGCCGCGGAGCGCTTCGGCGAGCGCCGTCATGGCGCCGAGGCCGTCGCCGTCGGGGCGCACGTGCGTCGTCATCAGGAAGCTCTGATGGCGGCGGACGAGGTCGACGAACGGCGTCCAGTCGATCGGCATGGAGGAACCTTTCGCGCGGGGCGGGGCAAATAGGCATTATAACAGCGGAGAGGGGCGCGGGAAGCGGCTCCAGGCGACGCGACCCTGTCGGCGGGCACACGACGGCACGCGCGCGTCAAACCGGCCTTCGCGCAACTCGCCCGGCGCGTATAATCTCGCGTTCCGACTGCCACCGCGGATTCGACAGAGAAAGGAGGCTCTGTGTCCCACCGACGTTCCTTCTTCCGGTACACGCCCTACGACGCCATCCCCGCCCTGTGCGGCGTCGGCATCGTCGCGCTGTTCGTCGCCACCCTGCTCGCTTTCGACCGACTGCCCTGGTGGGTCCTCGCGCCGGCCTTCGTCGGCGCCGCCTGCTCCTACCTGTGGAATTTGCAGTGCATCTCGCACAACTTCATCCACAACCCGTTCTTCAAGAACGAATGGCTCAACCGCGCCTTCGGCGTGCTGGAGTCGCTCGCCATCGGCGTGCCTCATGTGCTGTACCACCACTACCACATGAATCACCACTGGGGCGACAACGACGCCAAGGCCCCCGACGGCACGACGAAGGACTGGTCGTCGATCTACCGGCACAGCAAGGACGACGGCCCCGAGCCGTTCTGGCGCTACTGCCTGTTCGGCTTCTTCCGCATCGAGATGGGGCCGGTGATCCGCGTCGCCGCGCGGCACCGCCAGCTCGGCCAGCTCGTGGCGGAATCGGCGGCACTGGGCGCTTTCTGGGCGGGCATGGCGCTCTTCGACTGGCGCTACCTCGTCTTCTTTTACCTGCCGTCGTACTACCTCGGCTGGGTGCTCAGCTACGCTGAGGGCTACGTCGAGCACTACGGCGGCAAGCCGGGCAACCCCTACGCGAACTCGGTCAGCTCCTACAACCGGCTGTATAACCTGCTTTGGTTCAACAACGGCTATCACCAAGAACACCATTGGGATCCGAAGTGTCACTGGACGCGCATGGGGCGCCTGCACGAGCGGATCCGCCCGCACATGGAGGCCAACGGCACGCGCACGCTGCGCGGCCCGCACCTGACCGCGTTCCTCGAAGACTGGCTGAGGAGGCGCCCAGGGGACGACGGGCCGGCGGCGTCCCCGCCGCGGGAAGGGCAGGAGCAGCGAGAACGTCCCGCGGCCTAGGGAGGACTCGGCATGTTCGGACGACCGTCGCCGCCGGCGCGCCGCCTCGCGGTCATCTGCGCCGCCGGCGCCTGCTGGGCGTTCAGCTTCGGCGCCGGCGCCCCGCTCGCCTCGCTGTGGCTCAAGGGAAAGGGGTACAGCGACACCGTCGTCGGGCTCAACACCGGCACCTACTACCTCGGCATCGCGGCGGCGTCCGCCCTGGTGCCGGTCCTCTTGCGCCGCTGGGGACATCGTGCCACGGCCGCCGGCATGGCCTTCTGCGGCGCGACCGTCCTACTCTTCCCGTGGGGGCAGAATCTCGCCGTCTGGCTCACGCTCAGCTTTTTCAACGGCGTGGCGGGGGCGCTGAGCCTCATCCCGATGGAGACGGAGGTCAACCAGAACGCGGCGCCGGAGCAGCGGGCGCGCGACTTCGGCCTCTACGCCGTCTCCGTCGCCTCCGGCATCGCGCTGGGCACCGTCGTCGGCCTGCACCTCTCCCCGGACCTGCCCCGGTTCGCGTTCGCGGTCGGCGGGGCGGCGGCCGTCCTCGCGGCGCTGGTCGTCCACGCCGGGATGCCGCCGCGCGTCGCGCTGCCCGACGAAGGCGAGCCGTGCCCGGAGATCGGCTTTCGCCGCAACCTGCTCAGCTACGGCAGCGCCTGGAGTCAGGGCTTTCTCGAAGGCGGCATGGTCGGCCACCTCGCCGTCTACTTGCTCTTCCTCGGCCTCGGCGAGGGGAGCGTGAGCTGGCTGATGGGCGGCCTCATGATCGGCGTCATCGCCTTTCAGGTGCCGGTCGCCTGGCTGGCGGACCGCTTCGGCCGGACGCGCGTGCTGCTGGCCTGCTACGCGGTGACGGGGGCGGCGCTGGCGGCGCTGCCGTTGCTGGGTCCGTCGGCGTGGCTGTGCGTCTGCCTGTTCCTCGCGGCGGCCTGCTCGGCGGCGTTCTACCCGCTGGGGATGACGCTCCTCGGCGAGCGCGTCCCGGTGCGGGCGACGGCGCCGGCCAACGCCCGCTACCTCTTCTGCAACTGCCTCGGCAGCCTCACGGGGCCGGCGCTGTGCGGCGTCGCGATGGACCTGTTCGGCAAGCCGGCGCTGTTCCTGGGCGGCGAGGCGGCGCTGCTCCTGGTGCTGGGCGTCTGGGTCCTGCGGAAGCGCGACCGGGAGGGGGCGGACGACGTGCGTCTTGCGTGTCAGGTGGAAACGCGACGGGCCGCGTGAATAGAATACCGCCGTGGCGAGGGCCGATCACGGCGGCGTCCGCGGCCGCGGCTCCTCGCTCTCCTCCCCCGCGGGGCCGTCGATGCCAGCGCCGATCCGTCATTTGCCGGTCGTCCAGAACTGGGACTGTCACGTCAGCGGCAACTGCTGCAAGGAGTACCAGGTGCCGGTCTCGGACGAGGAGCGGCGGCGCATCGAGGCGCAAGGCTGGGAGAAAGAGCCCGACTTTCAGGGCGTGCCGCTGTTCCGGTGGAGCGGCCCGCCGTGGGCGCGCGAGGCCCATCTGCACCACCACGCCGACGGCAGCTGCGTCTTCCTCAGCAAGGAGGGGCGCTGCCGCATCCACGAGCGCTTCGGCTTCGCCGCCAAGCCGCTGCCGTGCCGGCTGTTCCCGTTCATCCTCGTACCGACGGGCGACCACTACCGCGTCGGCCTGCGCTTCGCCTGCCCCTCGGCGGCGCGGAACCTGGGCCGGCCTCTCGCGAGTCACGACCCCGACCTGAAGCAGTTCGTCGGACTCCTGGAGGAGCGCGAGGGGCTGGCGCAGTCGGGCGGGCCGCAGGCGGTGCCGCCCCCGCCGCTGCAGGGCAACCAGCGCGTCGACTGGCCCGAGCTGCTGCGCTTCGTCGACGCGCTCCAGAAGATCCTCCGCAACGGCGAGGACCGCGTCGAGCGGCGGCTGCGCAAGTGTCTCGCGCTGGCGCGGCTGTGCCGGCAGGCGAAGTTCGAGGGCCTTAAGGGACAGCGGCTCGGCGAGTTCCTCGACATCGTGCGGACAGGGCTCGACGGCGAAGTGCCGGCCGACCCGACGAGCGTGCCGTCGCCGGGGTGGACGGGGCGCATCCTGTTTCGGCAGGCGTTGGCGCTGTTCGCCCGGCGCGACCGCGGCCCCGTGCGCGGCCCGGAGACGCGCAACCGGCTCCGCCTGCTGCGTGCCGCGTGGCGCTACGCCGTCGGCAGCGGGCCGGCGCCGCGCCTGCACGCGCTCAGCCCGGAGACGACCTTCGAGCGCGCCGAGGCGCCCTCGGGGCCGGCGTCCGGCGAGGTCGAGGAGACACTGGAGCGCTATTACCTCATCAAGGTCGGGTCGGTCCAGTTCTGCGGGGCGACGAACTTCCACCTGCCCTTCTGGGAGGGGTTGGAGATGCTGCTGCTGACCTACCCGATGCTGATGTGGCTGCGGCGCGGCTACGCCGAACTGACGCCGTTCGAGGGCGTGACGCGGGCGCTCACGATCATCGACGACGCGTTCGGGTATCACCCGCTCCTGGGGACGCGCAAGCAGCGCCTGAGCTTCCGCATCCTGGCGCGGACGGGGGAGTTGGAGAAGCTGATCGCCTGGTACAGCCGCTGAAAGCCGCTCGCGGCTTCGGAGGAGTTGCAGATGTCGAGCCCGTGGAAGGATCGCCTGATGCTCGCCGTCCTGGCGACCGGCGTCGGCTACGTCGCCGCCGCCTACCTGGCTTCGCGCTGGCTGACGCGCCGGCGCCGCCGCAAACCGCTGACGACGCCGTCCGACCTGGGCTTGCCGTGGGAGCCGGTCGCGTGCCGCGCCGCCGACGGGCCGCGCCTCGCCGGCTGGGCCGCCACGCCGCCCGCGCCCCGAGCGACGGTCGCGCTGTTTCACGGCCTCGGCTGCAACCGCGACCAGGTGTTGGAGCGTATGGCGATCCTCGTCGGCGCCGGCTACCGCTGCGTCGCCTTCGACCACCGCGCCCACGGCGAGAGTCAGGGGCGCCTGACGAGCTTCGGCTTCCACGAGGGGCGCGACGTCGAAGCGGTCCTCGACTTCGTCAAGCGGCGCTGGCCGCGGGAGCCGCGCGTCGCCCTCGGCATCTCGATGGGCGCCGCCGCCGTCTGCTTCGGCGCGAGCCGGGCGTGCGGCGCCGACGCGGTCGTCCTCGAAAGCATGTATCACGACATCAAAAGCGCCTTTACGACGCGCGTCAATGACGGCTTCCCGGTGTGGTACGGCTGGCTGAGGCGCGCCATCATCTGGACCACGGAGCGGCGGCTGCGGGTGCGGATGGGGGACATCACGCCCGCCGACCACGTCGGCAAGCTGGCGCCGGCGCCGGTCTTGCTCATCACGGGGACCGACGACACGCACGCCACGCCGGACGACGCGCGGCGGCTCGCCGCGCGCTGCCGGGGGCCTCACGAGGTGGTACTGGTGCCGGGCGCCGGTCACATCGACCTCCTGGAAGTCGCCGGCCCGCTCTACCCGCGGCGCGTCCTCGACTTCCTCGACCGCCATTTACCGTCTTTCTCGCAAGGAGCAAAGGAATGCGCCTCCGCGTCCTCGACCTTGACGGCGGCGTCATCGCCCAGACGGGCCTGACCGACGCCCGCCGGCCCGACGTCGTCCCCCTCCGGGATTGGGGGCCGCGCCTGCGCCTCGCCTGCCGCTTCGCCAGTTTTCGCCGCTTCGAGCAAGACCTCGGCCGGCGCCTCGGCCCGGAGCCGGCGCTCACGTTCCTCGGCTCCGGCGACTTCCACCACGTCAGCCTGGCGCTGGTCCGGCGCGTGACAACGCCGTTCAACCTGCTCGTCGTCGACAAGCACCCCGACTGGATGCGCCGCATCCCATTTCTCCACTGCGGCACCTGGCTGTACCATGCGGCGCGGCTCCCGCGGATACAACGCATCTACCACGTCGGCGGCGAGCTCGACTTCGACAACGCCTTCCGCCTGCTGGCGCCGTGGGACGAGCTGCGCCGCGGCAAAATCGTCGTCATTCCCGCCGTGCGCCGCTTCACGAAGGGCGACTGGCCGCGCGTGCGCCACGAGCCGCTGCGCGCCGAGCCGACCGAGCCGGTGACGGCGGAGCGCGCCGCGGAGTTGCTGCGTCCCTTCCTGGCGGACCTGGGGCGCTGGCCGCTGTACGTGTCGCTCGACAAGGACGTGATGACCCGCGACGATGCGGCGGTCAACTGGGATTCCGGCCATCTGCGATTGCCGGAGGTGGTGACGGTGCTGAACGCTTTCCTGGCGGCGGCGCGCGGGAACGTGGCGGGGATGGACGTCGTGGGCGACTGGTCGCCGGTGCGGCTCGACGGCGGGCTCCGTCGCTTCCTCCATTGGACGGAACACCCGAGCCTGTCGGTCGACGCCGCCGAGGCCCACGGCCTGAACGAGACGACGAACCTCGCGCTGCTCCGGAGTCTGGCTCCCCTGTTGGAGCGGCCGGCGCCCGAGCCGGCGGCCTCCGTCGCGTCGCCGCACGACCCCGCCTGACCGAGGAGCCCGCCGTGCCGATCAAGACCAAGCGCTGGAACGACCCGCCCGAGGCCGACGACGGCTTCCGGCTCCTGGTGTGTCGCTTTCGGCCGCGCGGCGTGAGCAAGGCGAAGGAGACCTGGGACGGCTGGCGCAAGCAGTTCGGCCCGAGCCGCGAGTTGCTTGCCGCCTTCCGCGGCAAGCATGGCGAGCCGATCGCCTGGGCGACGTTCCGGCGGCGCTATTGGGAAGAAATGCGCTCGGAGGAGGCGCAAGGCTACGTCGCGGAGTTGGCGGCGCTGGTTGCCGAGGGGAAGACGGTGACGCTGCTCTGCTCGTCGTCCTGCGTTGATCCCGAGCGCTGTCACCGGACGCTGCTGAAACGGCTCGTCGAGGAGCGGCTCGGCGGGACATGATCTGAGAGTCTGTCCCCTCTGCTCCCCTCGCCCCTGTACTCAGGGGAGAGGGGTCGGGGGTGAGGGGTTTTTCCGGGGCGAAAAGGCACCCCTCACCCCAACCCCTCTCCCCTGAGTACAGGGGCGAGGGGCTTCCAGGACAGACTCTGAGCTTGCGCTAGACGACGTCGCCCGCGATCATCGTGTGCGTCACGCGGAAGTCGCCGCCCTCCTCCCCGTCGAACAGCATCAGGTCGGCCGGCTGGCCCGCTTCCAGGAGCCGGGGCGGCAGGCCGAGCAGTTCGCGCGGCCGCGCCGACGCCATGTCGACCGCGTCGCGCAGGCTCACCCCGGCGAAGCGCGTCACGTTGCCGACGCAAAGGTCGGTGAACGCCCACGAGCCGGCCAGATACGACGTCCCCGGCACGACGATCTTGCCCGCCGGATGCACCTCGAACTCCTGGTCCCACTCGCGGTAGCGCCCCGGAGGCAGGCCGGCGAGGCTGCCGGCGTCGCAGGTCAGGATCGTCCGCGCCGGCGTCTTCACGCGCAGGAAGCACTTGACGACCGCCGGCGGCAGGTGGTGGCCGTCGCAGATGAGGCTCGCCCACAATTCGTCGGCGGCGAGCTGCTCCCAGACGTAATTGTCGTGCCTCGGCAGGACGGCGTGCGCGCCGTTGCCGAGGTGCGTGCTGAGGCGGGCGCCGGCGCGGACGGCGTCGCGGATGCGCGGCCCGGCCGCCGCCGTGTGGCCGAGCGCCACGACCACGCCCGCGGCGGCGAGGCGTTCGAGGAAGGGCAGGGCGCCGTCGTGTTCCGGGGCGAGCGTCACCAGGCGGATGCGGCCGCTGGCGGCGTCCTGGAGGCGGCGGAATTCGTCCCAATCCGGAGCGCGGACGTGGGCCTTCGGGTGGGCGCCGCGCGGGCCGTCCTCCGGGGAGATGTACGGCCCCTCCAGGTGGACGCCGGCGACGGCACGGGCCGTTTCGGGGTCGCTCTCGCAGGCGCGGCTCAGCGTGGTCAGGCCGTGGGCGAGGGCGGCGAACGAGTTGGTGACGAGCGTCGGCAGAAAGGCGCCGACGCCGTGGCGGCGGCAGGTGCGGACGACGTGGCGGACGTCGTCCGCCGTCAGACGCTCGGAGTTGAAACTACGGCCGTCGCAGCCGTTGATCTGGAGGTCGAACAGCGCCGGCGCCACCCAGCCGGCGCGGACGTCGGCGGGCGCCGACGTGGCGGGGGTCAGCGCGACGATGAGGCCGTCCGTGCAGAGGATGTCAACGATCTCGCCGGTGGCGTAATGGCGCGCGCGGAGGAGCATGGCGGGACTCAGTAGGACGGGGGCAGGGGAATGAGCTTCGGCCGCGGCACGGCGACGGCGCTGACGCCGCCGTGGCGGTGCCGCAGTTGGGCGAAGTTCAGGCGCAGGAAGGCGAACAGCGACGGGTCGGGCTTCGTCGCCAGGTAGGCGCGCGCCAGCTCCGCCATGTGGCGGTCGTAGTCGCGCTTGCTGCGCGTGTGCAGGGCGCAGGGGCCGTCGTGGCGGCGCAGGTCGCCGTCGAAGGCGGGGCCGATGTGGTACAGCTCGTGGAACAGGGTCACGAACTTGTCGTCGAAGTCCTGGTCGAGGAAGCGCGGCAGGCAGAACGTCACCAGGTAAAGCATGTCCTGATTGTCGACGAGGTAGCGCTGCACCTGGTAGAGGACGCCGCGGCGCGGGCGGTGCAAGCGGCCGCCGCGGAAGCGCAAGGGCGTCACGCGCGCCTGCAAGCCGTTGCGGCGGCCGGTCCGCGCCTGGGTCATCGCGAACAGCAGCCGCGCGACGTCGACGTGGCCCAGCTCGGGGCAGCGGCGGGCGACGTCGGCGCAGAGGAGGCGGACGCGGCCGCAGAAGTCGAACGGGCGGTCGGCCGCGCCGGTGTCGTGCCAGGGTGGCGCCTCCAACCCGACGGGGCGGGCGCGGCCGGGGACGGGGACGCGCACGGCGCGGACCGGCAGCGGGTTGGCCGCCCGGCTCCATGAGAGGACCAGGGGCAGGGTGGCCCGCAGCGTCCGACCGTCCCGGATTAGTGTCGTGCTCACACGTACTCCCTTTCGGTCGCCGCCGGCGCGTCCCGCAAATCCGTTAAACTCTCCTCGGCCGGCCGGCCGATAGGTAAAGCGGACGAAGCAGCGGCTCGGGTACGGTGACGAGTTTAGCCGATCGCTCTTGCTGAGGGAATGGATAACATGAACACGACGCGCCGGTGGCCGAGCCTGACCGCAGCCGGCCTGGGCCTAGCCCTGGCGGCGACGACGGGGTGCCAGACCGTTGTGCCGGGGGCGAGCCTGACGCTGCCGTCGGGACACTACCTGGAGCACCCGCCGCAATACTTCCCGCCGTCGCCGCCGTTCCCGCTCCCGCGCGAGTTAGCCCGGCAGGAGGAGATCAGCGCCCGCGTCGCCGGCGGCGCCGCCGCCGCGCCTCTGCCGCCTCCCGTGCCCCTCTTGCCCGCGCCGGCCCTCGGCCCCGCGCAGCTCCCGCCGCCCGCCCCGGTCCCGGCGCCGGCGCCGGCACCCGCGCCGAAGGATCCGGGCATGTGAGCGCGGCCGTCGCCGCCCGCGGCTTCGCACGCCGCTCAGCCGCGGGCGGCTTCGGACTGGCCAAATCGCGCGCGACCCTGCTATAAGGGGAGGGGGGGAAGCAGGGTCCGCCGCGAGAGCCGCTCATGCCGTTGGGCAACGACGTCACCGAAACCGTGCTGATCGTCGACGACGAGGAGCCGGTCCGCAAGACCTTCCGCGAGTGGCTGGCCGGCGCCGACCTCGGCTGCCGCGTCCTTGCCGCCGCCGACGCCGCGTCCGCCCTCCTCCAGGCCGATCAACACACCATCGACCTCGCGATTCTCGACTGGAACCTCGGCGCCGGCAACGACGGCCTGCAGCTCCTCGAAGACCTTTACGAGTTCAACCCGGACGTCGTCGCCATCATGATTACCGGCTTCGCCCACCAGGCGACGCCGCTCGACGCCATGCGCATGGGCGTCCGCGACTACCTCGACAAGAATCAGGACCTCGACCGCGACACCTTTCTGAAGGCCGTCCGCAAGCAACTCGACCGCGTCCGCCCCGCCAAGCGCGAGCGCCGCCTGCACCGGAGCCTCGCCGCCTTCCGCGAGGCCGTCGAGAAGGTGCTGCCGCTGGTGCGCTCGGCGGCGGCGCTCAACGACCCGCTGCCCTTGCCCGAGGCGGTCGGCAGCCTGTTCCGCTTTCTGATGCGCACGACCGGCGCCCGCGACGGCGTCCTGTTGGTGCGCATTTACGATCCCACTTGCCAGCCGGCCGAGACCTGCCGCGTCTACGACGCCTCGGGGGCGCCGCTCGCCGTCGAGTTGGTGCCGTTCGCCCATTCGGTCGCGGGCACCGTCGTCAGCTTGCAGGAGCCGTTCGCCATGAACCGGCTCGACGAGGCGGGCGCCGGCACGCTGCAATTGCAGCCGTTCGAGCGCGGCCGGCGCTCGCTGCTGGCGGCGCCGATGAACGTGGCTCCCGGCACGCAGGTGGTGTTGGAGTTGTTCGACAAGAGCCCCCCACCCCTCTCCCCTCAGGGGAGAGGGGAAGGGGGTGAGGGGGACGCCTTCACCGACGCCGACCGGCGCCTGGCGGCGGCGGCGGCGGATTTCGGGGTCGAGATGCTGCGGCAGGCGCTGGCGGGGCGGCAGACGCATCAGGTGTTGCTCGACGCCGTCGGCGCCGCGCTGGGGGCGAGCGAGTCGGTGGCCGAGTCGCTGCGCGGCGGCGCGGCTCGCGCGCCGGACGAGCCGCCGCCGGCCGACGTCCTCGACCAGTTGCGCGCCGGCCTGAGCGCCAACGCCGGCGCCGTCCTCGGGGCGGACGAGACGCTGCGCCTCGCCGAAGCGGTGCGCGAGCTGGCCGTGCGCCACGGGCCGGCCGGCGTGCGCCACTGTATCCGTCTCGTCGAGAGCGTGAGGGAGTTGCTCGACGAGGTGACGCACTAGGGGTTTTTGACGTGTTGAACCCCTGGAGGGAGTGGCGGATCGTAGTCCCGGCTTCGGTTGAAGAGGAGAGTGCTCCTCTCCCCAAGCACGACCAGCTCTCCTCACAGAGCGCTAAACAAGTACGGCGGGAGAAGTCGGAGGAAGCGAAGTCCCCACCGAAACCAGCGGCCAAGTCGTAACCAACTCAAAAACCGTGGCGGGTCCTCACGAGACATCCCAGGAGGCTTCCCCCGTGGCTACGTCTTCCGTCCTTCCGGTCACGCGCCGCACCTTCGTCCGCGTCGCAGGTACGACCGCGCTGACGGCCGCGAGTTACGGCCGCGTCCTCGGCGCCGGCGAGCGCGTCGGCGTCGGCTTCGTCGGCTTCGGCCTGATCGGCAAGCGTCACGTCCTCGATTTCCAATCCCAAAAGGACGCCGACCTGGTCGCCGTCGCCGAGGTCCACCGCGGACGCCGCGACGAGGCGGCCGCGCTGATGGGCGGCGCCGCGAAGGGCCACGGCGACTTCCGCCGCCTCCTCGACGACAAGGACGTCCACGCCGTCGTCGTGTCCACGCCCGACCACTGGCACGCCCTGCCGACGATGCTCGCCTGCGCCGCCGGCAAGGACGTCTACGTCGAGAAGCCGCTGACGCTCTTCGTCCGCGAGGGGCGCGGGATGATCGACGTCGCCCGCCGCCACAAGCGTGTCGTCCAGGTCGGCACGCAGCAGCGCTCCGGGCCGCACTACCAGAGGGCGCGCGACCTGCTGCGGGCTGGCCACCTCGGCAAGATCACGTCGGTACGCATGACGGCGTTCCGCAACGTCATGCCGGGCTTCGGCCGCCCCGCCGATTGTGACCCGCCGGCCGGCCTCGACTGGGACTTCTGGCTCGGCCCGGCGCCGAAGCGGCCCTACAACCCCAACCGCGCCCTCTATCACTTCCGCTGGTTCTGGGACACGTCCGGCGGACAGATGACAAACCTGATCTCGCATTCGCTCGATATCGTTTATTGGGCGTTGGGCCTCAAGGGGCCGACGGCCGTGAGCAGTGCGGGCGGCCGCTTCTCCCTTCAGGACAACGGCGAGACGCCCGACACGCAGGAGGCGACGCTCGAATACCCCGGCCTCGTCGCCCAGTGTTCGATCCGCGAGGCGTCGGCCGGGCCGAAGACCGCGTATTTGGAGTTCTTCGGCCCGAAAGGAAGCCTATCGCTGTCGCGCGCCGGCTTCACCGTCACGCCCGACCCGAAGACGCCGCCGGAGAACGTCGTGCCGCAGTTCGCCGGCGCGCACCCCGTCGGCGGGCCGAAGCGCGTCGAGGCGGCGGCGCCGGAGCCGTGGACGAAAGCGGTCGAGGATCGGTCGGGGAAAGTGTCCGAGCAGTTCGTCCTCCACGTCCGCGACTTCCTCGACGGCGTCAAGTCGCGGAAAGAGCCAATATCGGACCTGGAAAGTGCCCACCGCGTGGCAACGGCCTGTCACCTGGCGAACGTCTCGCTGCGGTTGGGGCGCAAGCTGCGCTGGGACGCCGAGCGTGAGGAGATCGTCGGCGACGCGGAGGCGGCGCGCTGGTTGGCACGGCCGTACCGCGCGCCGTGGGACCGCGAACTCAAGGCCCTGGGAGTGGAGTGAGATCATGACAGCGACACGACGCGACTTTCTGGCCGCCGGCGCCGCGGCGCTGCTGACGGCTTGCCGCCTCCCCGCCGCCGACCGACGCGGCCGGATGGGCGTGGTCATCCATTCCTACGGCGTCCGGCAGGCCGACAAGGCGAGCGGCTTCGACGACCCGCTGACCTTCCTCGACTTCTGCCACGCCCTCGGCGCCGGCGGCCTGCAGACGTCGCTCGGCAGCCGCGACGACGCTTATTGCGCGCGGCTGCGGAAGCGCGCCGAGGAACACGGCATGTACGTCGAGGGCTCGGCGCGCCTACCGCGCGACGCCGCCGACGTGGATCGCTTCGCCGCCGAGGTGCGGACCGCTTCGGCGTGCGGGGCGAAGGTCGTGCGGACGGTGATGCTCGTCGGGAGGCGTTACGAGACGTTCGCGAGCGCCGAAGCCTTTCGCAGGTTCGCCGAGGCGGGGCGCCGGTCGCTGCTCCTGGCGAAGCCGGTCGTCGAGCGGCACGACGTCAAGCTCGCCGTGGAGAACCACAAAGATCACGAGGCAAAAGCGCTCGCGGAACTCATCAAGGCCGTCGACAGCCCGCGGGTCGGCGTCTGCGTCGACTTCGGCAACAACGTCGCCCTCCTCGAAGACCCGCTGGAAACGGTCGAGGCGCTGGCGCACTACGTCTTCTCGACCCACGTCAAGGACATGGGCGTGCGCGAGGACGCGGACGGCTTCTTGCTCGCCGAGGTGCCGCTAGGAACGGGCTTCCTCGACCTGCCGCGTCTCCTCGGCGTGCTGCGCAAGGCGCGGCCGGAGGTGCGCTTCAACCTGGAGATGATTACGCGCGACCCGCTCAAGGTGCCGTGTCTGACGGAGAAATACTGGACGACGCTGGAACACGTCCCCGGCCGGCGGCTGGCGCGGATGCTGTCCCTGGTGCGGAAGCAGGCGGCGAAGGAGCCGCTGCCGCGCGTCGGCGAGTTGACGCGCGAGGAGAAGGTGAAGCGCGAGGACGACAACGTGCGGCAATGCCTGCGCGACGCGAGCGACAAGCTGGGGCTGTAAAGTCCTCGGAGGCCCGGAACGATGACCGACTACGACGGCGCTTGGAAGGAGGCACTCGACCTGTACTTGCCGGCGTTCCTGGCGTTCTTCTACCCGCACATCCACGCGGACGTCGACTGGTCGCGCCCCTACGAGGCGCTCGACAAGGAACTCCAACAGGTGTCGCCGAAGGCGGCGCGCGGCCGGCGCTACGTCGACAAGCTGTTCCGCGTCTGGCTGAAGGACGGCGAGGAGGCGTGGGTGCTGATCCACATTGAAGTGCAGCTGAAGCCGGAGCGCAAATTTCCCCGGCGGATGTCGGTCTACAACAACCGCCTGTCCGACCTGTATAATCGCGAGGTGACGAGCCTTGCCGTCTTGGCGGATGACAACCCGAACTGGCGCCCCAGTCACTACGAGGAGGGCCGCTGGGGCTGTCTCTCGCGCCTCGACTTCCTGCCGGTCAAGCTGCTGGACTACGCGGGGCGCGAGGCGGAGTTGGAGGCGGACAGGAACCCGTTCGCCAAGATCGTGCTGGCGCACCTCAAGGCGCGCGAGATGCGGCGCGACGGCGAGGGGCGCCGGGCGTGGAAGTTCAGGCTGGTGCGCAACCTGTACGAGCAGGGCTTCGGCGCGGACGACGTTCGCCAGCTGTTCCGCCTGATCGACTGGCTCATGGAATTACCGCCAGTGCTGGAAGACCAGTTCTGGCAAGACGTGGGAACCTTTCGGGAGGCGCGAGTCATGCCGTTCATAAGCACGCCCGAGCGCGTCGGGATCAGGCGCGGGATCCGCCAGGCGATCGAGGGATTGATGCGCTTACGCTTTGGCGACGAGGGTCTCAGTCTTATGCCTCAACTCGATGCCAACTACGACGCCGACATGCTCCTGGGAATTCACCAGGCTATTGCGGCCGCTGCCAACATGGACGAAGTCCGCCGCGCCCTCGCGGATGCCGCGGCGCCGAAGAAGAAGCGAGCGCCGCGGAAACGACGCGACTCATGAAAAGTTGCTCCGCCGAGATACCTGAGCGATGCCAGGAGTCAGCGCCCCGCGCGGCGGCGCCGGTCCCGGCCTGGCAGGACGTGCAATCCTTTTGGGAGGCGCGAGTCATGCCGTTCATTAGCACGCCCGAGCGCGTCGGCGAGCGGGCCGGAATGCTCATGATCATCGAAACGATCTTGCGATGCAGGTTCGGCGACGAAGGTCTTACTCTCCTCAAGGAGATCCACGATCTGTACGACGCCGACAAGTACCTGGCAATTGCCGAGGTCCTGGCGAAGACGACGACTCTCGACGAAGTCCGCCGCGCCCTCGCCGATGTCGCGGCGCCAAAGAAGAAGCGGGCGCCGAGGAAGCCCCGCAAGTCGTGACCGGAAGGTTGCGGAACAAGCCAACACGGGAACGCGAGCGGGACGGACGATGACGAAATGGCGGATTCCGGCCGTCGCCTGGGTGCTCCTGACGGGCGTTGTCTCCGCCGACCCCGGCGCCGACTTCTTCGAGACGAAAGTCCGCCCCGTCCTCGTCGAGCACTGCTATCCCTGCCACTCGGCGCAGGCCGGCAAGCAGAGGGGCGGCTTGCGCCTTGACACGCGCGACGGCCTCCTCAAGGGCGGCGACTCGGGGCCGGCGCTCGTCCCCGGCAAGCCGAGCGCCAGCCTCCTCGTCAAGGCGATACGCCACGTTGACGACCTGAAAATGCCGCCCAAGAGCAAATTGCCCGACGCCGCTGTCGCCGACCTCGTCGACTGGATACGCAGGGGCGCCCCCGACCCGCGCGTCACGACGGCCTCCGCCGGCCGCACGCCCTGGTCGTTTCTCCCCCTTCGCCGCCCCGCCGTGCCGCCGATGCGCGACGCCGCCTGGTGTCGCAACGACATCGACCGCTTCGTACTCGCACGGCTGGAACGCGACGGCCTCACCCCGGCGACTCCCGCGGACAAATACGCTCTCCTCCGTCGCCTCTCGTTCGACCTCCTCGGTCTGCCGCCGGCGCCGGACGAGGTCGACGCCTTCGTCAAGGACGATTCGCCCGACGCTTACGAGCGGCTCGTCGACCGCCTGTTGGCGTCGCCGCGCTACGGCGAGCGCTGGGGCCGTCACTGGCTCGACGTCGTCCGCTACGCCGACAGCGCCGGCTACGAGATCGACAATTACTACGACCACGCCTGGGTCTACCGCGACTACGTCGTCCGCTCCTTCAACGAGGACAAGCCGTTCGACCGCTTTGCGCAAGAGCAGGTCGCCGGCGACGAACTCCGGCCCGAGTCCCAAGAGGCGCGCGTCGCCACCGGCTTCGCCACGGTCGGCCCCTACGCCTTCGAGGGCGGCATCGCCCGGCCGAAGGTCGTCGAGTACCAGCGCCTCACCGACCTCGCCGACACCTTCGGCTCCGCGTTCCTCGGGCTGACGGTCGGCTGCGCCCGCTGCCACGACCACAAATTCGACCCCATTTCCCAGGAAGATTATTTCGGCCTTCAGGCCGTTTTCGCCGCGAGCAAGGCGGTGACGCTGCCTCTGGACAAAAATCCGCAGGGGCCGAAGGCGCAAGTCCTGGGCCATCACGACAAGGCGCCGGCGACGCGGCTGCTGCGACGCGGCGAACTGGACGCGCCGGGGCCGGAGGTCGCGCCGGCGCTGCCGCGCTCCTTACCGGGAGGCGGTCTCGTCGCGGAGAACACGCCCGACGCCTTCAAGAAGCGCCGCGCCACCCTGGCGCGCTGGCTGACGGCGCCGGAGAACCCGCTGACGGCGCGCGTGTTCGTCAACCGGGTCTGGCAGGGACACTTCGGCCGGGGGCTGGTGCGGACGCCCGACGACTTCGGTACGCAGGGCGAGGCGCCGACGCACCCGGAGCTACTCGACTACCTCGCCTCGGAGTTGGCGGCGCACGGCTGGGGCGTGAAGCACCTGCACCGGCTCATTGTACTATCGGCGACGTATCGGATGGCCGGACGCGCCGGCGGCGATAGTTCCCGAAAGGACGCCGACGCCCGCCTGTTGTCGCGCTTCCCGCGCCGGCGCCTGGAGGCCGAGGCGCTCTGGGACAATCTGCACGCGACGGCGGGGACGATCAACGCCCGCGCCTTCGGCCCCGCCGTCTACCCGCCGGTGGCGAAGGAAGTTATCGACGCCAAGCTGAATATGACGTGGGACGCAGACAGGGATCGCGGCCAGTGGACGCGCCGCGGCGTCTACCTCGTCGCCCGACGCTCGCTGACGCTGCCGTTCTTCGAGTCGTTCAACGTGACCTCGCCCGTCGCGAGTTGTGCCTGCCGCGACGCCACCGTGGTGGCGCCGCAGGCTTTGGAACTGCTCAACGGGCCGGTGGCGGTGGAACAGGCGCGGGCCTTCGCCGCCCGCCTGCGGCGCGAATGCGGTGACGACAGCGGCGCCGTCGTCGCGCGGGCCTGGCTGCTGGCGTTCGGACGGCCGCCGACAGCCGAGGAAAAGGTACGGGCGGTCGCCTTTCTCCGCGAAGCGCCGCCGGTCGAATTCTGCCTGGGGCTGATGAACGCCAACGAATTCTTGTACGTCGATTGAGCGCCCGCCGGATGGTCGCGGCATGAACCGCAAGATCCTCTTTCAGGTGGCCACGCCCGCCGTCGTCATCGGGCTGCTGCTCTTCGGGGCGTGCCTGGCCAGTGCCTGGTACATCCAGCGCTTGCAGGCGAACCTCGCGCGCATCCTGTCGGAGAACGTCGCGAGCCAGGAGGCCGCCCGACAACTGGAGATCGAGGTCCGCCGGCTCCGCTTCCATTCGTTCCTCTACCTGGTCGACCCCACGCCGGAGCGGCGCGAGCCGATCGAGCAGGACCACGCGCGGTTCGAGGAGGCTCTGCGGCGCGTCCGCGAGGCGGCGACCTCCGAGGAGCGGCCGCGCGTCGAGGCCATCGAGGAGGGCTATCGCCGCTATCACGCCGAGATCGACCAACTCCTCGCCGCCGGCGCCCGCGACGCCTCGCGCGCCGGCCTGGCTCGGCTGGCCGACGCCCACCCGGTCCGCTATGTCACCGAGCCGTCGCAGGAACTGCTGCGGCTCAACAAGGAGATGATGGAGCGGACATCGGAAGAAAGTCTGCAAGTCAGCCGCCAGGCGCAGCGGAGCATGATCCTGCTCGGTCTGGTCGGCCCGGCCGGCGGCGTGCTGGCCGGCTACGGCTTCGCCCGCGCCCTGAGCCGCTCCATCTCCCGGCTGAGCGTGCGGGTGAGGGACATGGCCACGCGACTCGATCAGGACGTGGCCTCGGTGAGCCTCGAAGCGGACGGCGACCTCCGGGGGCTCGACCAACAGCTCGACTACGTCGTGCGCCGCGTCGAGGAGGTGACCGAGCGCCAGCAGCGGCACCAGCGCGAGATGCTGCGCGCCGAACAACTTTCGGCGGTCGGCCAACTCGCGGCCAGCGTCGCCCACGAGGTGCGCAACCCGCTGACCGCCGTGAAGATGCTCGTGGAAGTCGCCCTGCGCGCGCACAACCGCAAGCCGCTCGGCCTCGACGACTTGCAAGTGATCCACCGCGAAGTCGCCCGCCTGGAACAGACCGTGCAGGGCCTCCTCGATTTCGCCCGCCCGCCGGCGCCGCAGCGGAGCGAGTGCGACTTGCGCCAGGCGGTGGCCGAGGCGGTCGAGTTAGTGAAGGCCCGCGCCCGCCAGCAGAAGGTCGAGGTCGTCGTCCGGGTGCCGGGGGCCGAAGTCCGCGGCAGCGTGGACCGCGACCAGTTTCGCACCGTCCTCGTCAACCTCCTGCTCAACGCCCTCGACGCCATGCCCCAAGGGGGGCGCCTGGAGGTGAGGCTGGACGACGCGCCCGCGGGCGGCATTCGTCTGACCGTCGCGGACAGCGGCGGCGGCATCGCCCCGGAGGTCGCCGACCGTCTGTTCACGCCGTTCGTCAGCACCAAGCCGACCGGCACCGGGCTCGGGCTGAGCATTTCGCGGCGCATCGTCGAGGAACACGGGGGCCGGCTGACCGCGGACAACCGGCCCGAGGGAGGCGCGTGCTTTACGATCGCACTGCCGGGGACGCGCCGGGCCAGCCCGGCCGCTTGACGAGGACGATATGCCGACGCTGTTAGTGATCGACGACGAGGAGAGCGTGCGCTACTCCTTCCGCCGGGTTTTCGAGGAGGGGGCCGTGCGCGTGCTGACGGCGCGGACGGCGGCCGAGGGGCTGGAGCAGGTCCGCGAGGCGCGGCCCGACGTCGTCGTACTCGACTTGCAACTCCCCGACCGCCCCGGCCTCGACGTCTTCCGGGAAATCCACGCCGACGACCCGAAACGTCCGGTGATCTTCGTCACCGCCCACGGCACGACGGAGACGGCCATCGAGGCGATGAAGTCCGGCGCCTTCGACTACCTCATCAAGCCGGTGGCCCTCGACCGGCTGAGCCCGGTGGTGGAGCGGGCGTTCGAGACGGCGCGGCTGATGCGCGTGCCGGCAGTGCTGCCGGCCGAGGAGACCGGCGACCGCATCGTCGGCCGCAGCCCGGTCATGCAGGAGATGTGCAAGGCCCTCGGCCGCGCGGCGCCGCAGGACGTGAACGTCCTCATCCTCGGCGAGAGCGGCGTCGGCAAGGAGCTGGTCGCCCGCGCCCTGTACCACCACAGCAAGCGGGCCGACAAGCCGTTTCTGGCGATCAACTGCGCCGCCATCCCCGAGGCGCTGCTGGAGAGCGAGCTGTTCGGCCACGAGCGCGGGGCGTTCACCGGCGCCGACCGCAAGCGCATCGGCAAGTTCGAGCAGTGCGACGGCGGCACGCTGTTCCTCGACGAGATCGGCGACATGGCCCCGCCGCTTCAGGCCAAAATCCTGCGCGTCCTGCAAGAGCAGCGCTTCGAGCGGGTCGGCGGGCACGAGACGCTCCAGACGCGCGTGCGCGTGCTGGCGGCGACGAACTACGACCTGGCGAAGATGGTCGAGGAGGGCCGCTTCCGCAAGGACCTCTACTACCGGCTGAACGTGGTGGCCATCCACGTCCCGCCGCTGCGCGAGCGCCCGGACGACGTCGCGGAGTTGGCGCACTACTTCCTGTTCCGCTTCGACCGCGAGTTGGGCCGGGATCTGCGCGGCTTCGCCCCCGAGACGTTAGACCTCCTGCAAGGGTATTCCTGGCCGGGCAACGTCCGCGAGTTGCAGAGCGTCATCAAGCAGGCGATGCTGAACGCCTCGGGGCACATTCTGCTGACGGAATTCCTCCCCGAGGCTGTGCGCCGTCCGGGAGGGGCGGCCGCCCCGGAGCCGGCGGCCGGCGCCTTCGACCTCGACGGCCTGATCGCCGCGCTGCTCGCGCGCGGCGAGAAGGGCCTGCACGGCACGGTGATTGAGGCGGTCGAAAAGGTGCTCCTCGCGCGCGTCCTTCAGCACACGCACGGCCATCAGTCGCAGGCGAGCGAACTCCTCGGCCTGAACCGGACCACGCTGCGACACCGACTGAGGGCGCTCGGGCTCGCCGTGGACAAGGTCCTGGTGAGTGGCCAGGACGACGCGACGGACGCGGACACCGCCCGAATCCGGCCTGATTAGTGGTCTAAAACGGCGAAGGAAAGCGCGGGCGTCAGGAAAAAATCGCGACCGGCTGGCGGACTCGCGGCGCCTTCGGTCATAAGAAGGATGTCAACGGCAGAGATCGAAGTAAGGAAGAACGAGGTCGGGACGCGGGGGCCGACGCCGCCGCGCCAGGACGAATCAAGAGATTCTTCCCTTTTTCGCTTGCGTCCCGCCCGGACAGGCAGTAGCCTCCGTCGTAGTCCCACAATGATCGCCGTCGGCCCGGATTCGGGACGTGTGCCCCGCGCGTGCCGGCCGCCCTTGAGAAGTGATGCGCGATGGCTTCACTCCCTTGCCTCGACATCGACGCCTTGGTCGCGCCCCTTCCGGGGGACGACCCGGCCGGCCCGTCGGTGCCGTTCGCGACCCGGCAGGCGCTCGAGGAGGCCCGTAAGGAGGTGCGGCTCGAAGACTTCGACGCCAATGACCCGCTCCGCCCGACGCAGGCCAAGGCCGCCGACTGGCCCGGCATCGTCCGCCTCGCCTCGGAGACGCTGGCGACGAAGTCCAAGGATCTCCTCACCGCCGCCCGGCTGACGGAGGCCCTCGTCCGCTATCACGGCTACGCCGGGCTCCGCGACGGCCTCACGCTGCTGCGGCGCCTGATCGAAGAGGGCTGGGACCGCCTGAACCCGACGATCGAGGACGGCGACCTCGAAGTGCGAGCCGCCCCGATCAACTGGCTCGACGACGCCGACCGCGGCGCCCGCTTCCCCAGCACCATCGGCGCCGTGCCCATCGTCGAGGGCGAGGACGTCGCCTTCACCTGGCTCGACTGGCGCAAGGGACAGGAGGCCAACGACGAGGAGAAGCGGCAGGCGTTCGACCGGCTCGTGTTCGCGACGCCCCGCGAGCGCTGCCAGGACAACGTCGATGACCTCGCCCAGGCCATCGAGGAGATCGGCGGCTTGCAGCGAGCCCTCGACGCCCGCCTGGGCGAGTTGGCCCCTGGGTTGGTCGCCATCCGCAAGGCGGCCTCCGACTGTCAGACGCTCGCCCAGATGATCCTCGGCCGCAAGGGGGCCGGGCCAGCGCCCGCTGCCCCCGTGGTCGCGGATCACGAAGGGGGCGCCCCGGCGGAAAGCGGCAACGGCCGGCCCGCGGGGCGGCGCCCGACCAGCCGCGAGGAGGTGTACGAACAGCTGGCGGCGGCGGCGGAACTGCTCCAGCAGATCGAGCCGCACAGCCCGATCCCGTACCTGATCCAGCGGGCCGTCGAGTTGGGACGATTGCCGTTCCCGCAGCTCCTCAAGGTGCTGATCCGCGACGCGAACGTCCTCACGGAGCTGAACCGCGAGCTGGGGATCAAAGAACTTCAGGAGGGTTAGCGGCGCTTCCGCGAAGCGACGCCGACCGAGACATCACTTTGGCACCCGAGGAGAGTCATCATGGCGGACAGTTTGCAGCACAAGTTGGACCGCGTGCGCCGGCCGCGCGTCCAGATCACTTACGACGTCGAAACCAACGGCGCCATGCAGAAGACGGAGCTGCCCTTCGTCGTCGGCGTCATGGCCGACCTGTCCGGCATGCCGGCGGTGGCGCAGAAGCCGCTCAAGGAGCGCAAGGTCGTCAACGTCGACCGCGACAACTTCAACGACGTCCTCGCCAAGGCCGCCCCGCGGCTCGCCTTCAAGGCGCAGAACAAGATCACCGACGAGGCCAACAAGCTCGCCGTCGAGCTGAACTTCAAGCACATCGACGACTTCGAGCCGGCCCGCGTCGCCGAGCAGATCGAGCCGCTCCGCGAGCTGCTGGAGATGCGCAAGCGGCTGACGCAGCTCCTGAGCAAGATGGAAGGCAACGACAAGCTGGAACAGCTGCTCACCGAGGTCATGAACAACACCGACAAGGCTGCCGCCCTCGCGAAGCAGTTGGGCATCGCGCCGCAGGCCGAGGGCCAGCCCGAGAAGGGCGCCTGACCCGACGCCGATTCCTTCGCGGGCAGCCCCCTGAAACGTGGCAAACGGAGTACACCCAGACATGAGCGCCGCCGAACAAGCACAAGCCGCCGCCGCGACCACCACGACCGAGGACACCCTCGGCCTGCTCGACCAGGTCATCCAGGCCACGCGGCCGCAGGACCAGAAAGAAGCCGACCGGGCCAAGGACTTCTTCAAGCAGTTCCTCGACCAGGCCGTCAAGCCCGGCCAGATGGTTTCCACCGAAGTGGAAACCAACATCAAGTACTGGATCGGGGAAATCGACAAAAAACTGACCTCCCAGCTCAACGAGGTCATGCACACCCCCGAATTCCAGCGCCTCGAAGGCACCTGGCGCGGGCTGCACTACCTCGTTCACCAGAGCGAGACCGGCGAGAACCTCAAAATCCGCGTCCTGAACGTCACCAAGAAGGAACTGTTCAAGGACCTGGAGAAGGCCGCCGAGTTCGACCAGAGTTCGCTGTTCAAGAAGATCTACGAGGAGGAGTACGGGCAGCTCGGCGGGCAGCCCTACGGGATGCTCGTCGGCGACTACGAGTTCGGCCGCAACGCCGAGGACGTCAGCCTGCTGAAGATGGTGTCGCAGGTGGCCGCCACCGCGCACGCCCCCTTCGTGGCCGCCGCCAGCCCGAAGATGTTCGGCTTCGACAACTACACCGACCTGTCCAAGCCGCGCGACCTGGCCAAGATTTTCGAGAGCGTCGACTACGCCGCCTGGAAGTCGTTCCGCGAGTCGGAGGACTCGCGCTACGTCGGCCTGACCATGCCGCGCGTCCTCGGCCGGCTGCCCTACGGCGAGAACTTCAAGCGCACCAACGAGTTCAACTTCGAGGAGGAAGTCGACGGCCAGGACCACAACAAGTACCTGTGGATGAACGCCTCCTGGGCCTACGCGGCCCGCATCACCGACGCCTACGCCAAGAGCGGCTGGATGGCCCGCTCTCGCGGCGTCGAGGGCGGCGGCAAGGTCGAGGGCCTGCCGGTCCACACCTTCCCGACCGACGACGGCGACGTCGCCATGAAGTGCCCGACGGAGATCGCCATCTCCGACCGCCGCGAGTTCGAGCTGTCCTCGCTCGGCTTCCTGCCGATGCTCCACAGCAAAGGCCGTGACTTCGCCGTCTTCATCGGCGCCCAGTCGTGCCAGAAGCCGAAGACCTACTTCGACGCGGCGGCGAACGCCAACGCCGAACTGTCGTCGAAGCTCAACCTGCTGCTGTGCACATCACGCTTCGCGCATTACCTGAAGGTGATGGCCCGCGACAAGATCGGCGCCTTCATGGACGCCGGCAAGTGCGAGCGCTGGCTGAACGACTGGATCCGCAACTACGTCGTCGACCCGACCGGGGCGAGCGAGGACACGCTGGCCCGCCGCCCGCTGTCGGAGGCCCGCGTCGACGTGCGGCCCGTGGCCGGCAAGCCCGGCTGGTTCGAGGCCGTCGCCTACTTGCAGCCGCACTACCAGATGGAGGGGCTGACCAGCTCGCTCCGCCTCGTCGCCGAGGTGCCCAAGAAGTCTTAACCCCGTTCCGTAAGCCCTCTCCCCTGTACTCAGGGGAGAGGGGTTGGGGGTGAGGGGTGCCTTGGCGCCCCCGAAAACCCCTCACCCCCAACCCCTCTCCCCAAAGGGGAGAGGGGGGGCTAAG
>JBBROG010000109.1:0-25796 GCA_038229635.1 Gemmatales bacterium | reverse complement strand
GGGTGCGAAGCCGCAAGCGAGGGGCGTGGATCATTCGGTCAGCGACGTGGGCAGCGCGAAAGCGCGTAACGGCGGGTCGTCGGCGGACGCATCGGCGAACGACGGCAGCGGCAGTTCCTCCTCGCTGTCGGCCGGCAACCGCCGGCTCAGCGCCCACGCCTCAGGCGCGGCGGGCGAAGGCGACGACGGTTCGAGGAAGGCGGGCGGCGACGGCTCCGCTCCGTCGCCGCCCGCCGGCGTCGGCTTCGGCCACAGCAGGGCGAGCGTCAGCGCCTGGCCGAGGGCGAGCGCGCCGGCCAGGACCGGCCAGGCGCGGCGCGGCCGGACCGAGGCGCGGCCGGCGGCGAAGAGCAGGGCGTCGCGGTCGAGGCCGGCGGCGTCGGGCGTAAAGCGGCTCAGGCGTTCGGCGAGCGGGTCGGACATGGCACTCCCAACTCCTGGCGCAGGGCGTCGACGCCGGCCGTGAAGCGGCGGAAGGCGCTGCTGGCCGAGCAGCCGGCGACGTCGGCGATGGCCTCGAAACTCAGGCCGCCCCACAGGCGGGCGACGATCACCTCGCGCTGCTCCGGCGGCAGTCGTTGCAGGGCGGCGACGGCGGTCGCGGCGTCGAGCCCCTCGACCTCGGGCTCGACGAACCAGCGCTCCGGGCGGGCGACGGCGGCCTCGCGTTTCCGCCGTCGGCGATTCGCCTTCCCGGCGTCGATCGCCGCGTTGCGGACCGCGCGGTACAGCCAGGGGACGGCCTCGCGCGGCGGGGCGCGCAGGGCGGCCAGCGCGAGGAAGGCGTCCTGGACGACGTCCTCCGGCGCGTCGCACCACTGCCGGGCGTAGAGGACCAGCGCCGGCGCGTGGCGGTCGATCAGTCGTGCGAGGTCGTGCGGCCCCATTATCTGTATGACGACGCGGGCGCCGAAACATTCCGCGCCGGGGGCAAGTAGCTGACTCCCCTGGCGCGCAAGCGAACGGCCCGGCCCCCCGCATATCGGGGGGCCGGGCCGTTTCCTTTCCGGGCCTGCATCACTTGCCCGGCGGCGGGGGCGGCAGGGGGACGGCCGGGGCGCTAGCGCCCGGCGAGTTGTTCGTCACGTTGACGATCTGCGTCACGCCGCCTGAGGCATAGGCCGGGGCGGGCGGGGCGGCCTCGGCCGTGGGCGGGGCGCTGGGGGCGTAGCTGCACGGGTAGTAGCAGTTGTACGGCTGCGACCAGTAGTACCAGCCGCAGGTGCTGGGGCAGTAGTAGGTGTAGCAGTTGTACTTGCCCCACCAGTACTGGTGCGACCAGTGGCTGTGGTTCTTGCCCTTGTACGAGTAGCCGCCGCCCTTCATGTGGGACCCGTGCGACTGGTGGTAGTTGTGGGAACTCCCCTTGCTCATGCCCCCGTGGCTGCCGCCGTTCTTCGCCCCGCCGTTCTTCGAGCCCGCCTCGGCCGTCGTCGCCAGGGCCAGGGTCATCGCCATCGCCGCCACGCTCAGAAGGAACCGTCGCATCGTACTCTCCGTTGCTGCACCGCAGCGTTGTTTTCTTTTCTCCGTCTCGGGATCACTCGTCCTGAGAACGCCTTTCCCTTAAAGCACGGGCCGTGCCGCACTCGAAAGGCCATGAAAGCGCGAGTGCCGGAACTCGTTGTCAATAAAAGAGTTATACAATCATGATCGCGCCAGTCGCCCGGAGAAGGGGCCTCGCTGGGGCCGGGATTCTGTCGTCATCCCGATACGAGTGGCATCGGACGGATGACAACCTCAAGTCGTGGTAAGTCGCGTGGCAGCGAGCGCGGCCGTCCGTCCTGGCGACCTGCCTCCGCGGCGACGTCCATTGACAACCGTTCGCCCGGCGAAGACAAAGGAGGTACTGACCAAGGACCAGGCACCACGGACCATGCGTACATGACCACGCCCCTGTTCGCCCTCGGCGCCACGGGAGTTCTCCTGTCGGCCGGGGGCCTTTTGCTCGCCTTCGCGGTCCTCCTTTGGCTGATCCTCGGCCGCGGGCCGCGCCGCCGCCGCGCCTTCCGCCGCGCCCAGCGCCTTCTCCATCAGGGGCAGTGGCAAGACGCCCTCGCCCTCGTCGGTGCGATTCGGGGCGCCGGGCGCCGCTCGACCGCCTGGCAGGGGCGCGTCGACAGCCTCGAAGGGGAGTGCCATCACGCCGCCGGCGACGCCGCCCTCAAGGAGCAGCGCTTCGAGGACGCCGTCCGCCACTACGCCGACGCCGGCAAGTACCTCAGCGTCAGCGCGACGGAATTGCACGCCAAGGTCGTCGACGTCATGCTCGCCGAAGCACTGCGCCTTTTCGCCGCCGGGACGTCGCACAACGAGGCCGCGCTCGCGCTCCTCACCCGCGCCCTCACGATTCAGCCCGCCTCCGCCGTCGCCCTCTTCTGGCAGGCGCTGTGCCGCATCCGCGACGGGCGCCTCGACCTCGCCGCCGAGGCTCTGGGGCAGGCGCACGAGGCGGGTGGCAAGGCGTTTCTCGACCCGCCGCTCTACCTGGGCATGGTCCTCCTGCGCCAGGGGAAGCCGCAAGAGGCGCTGCGCCACCTCGCCGACGCCAACCGCGTCGATGCGAACTGTCCGTTCGTGCCGCTGCACATGGGCCTCGCCCTCGTCGCGGCGGGCGGCGACGCCGGGCTGGCGGTGCGCGCCCTCCAGCGCGGCCTCGGCCCGCGCGGCCTGGCGAAGTGGGGGCAAGCGCCGCAGCGCGCCTGGGCCGACGGCATGTCGGAGGACCGCTCCTACGTCCGCCGCCTGGCGGCCAAATACCCCTACACCTGCCCGCTCAACGGCTCCGAGTTGACGGCGCTCGTCAACCAGGGTCGGTTCGCGTTGGGGCAGGCGCACCAGCGCCTGGGGCAGTATCAGGAGGCGGCAGACGTCTTCGAGGCGCTGCTGAAGGACAGTCCGCCGTCGGCGCCGCTCCTGCGCGGCCTCGGCCTGGCCCTGGCCAAGTCGGAGCGCTACGACCAGGCGTACAAGCACCTGCGCATCGCCCTGGAGCTGGATCCGAAGGACGCCGCGACGGCCGGCTATCTGGCCCTGTGCGGCGCCCTCGGCAAGCCGACGCGGGAGGAGGACAGGCCGCGCAACGTCGCCTGGGCCGTCCAGCAGGTCGCCCGCTTCGAGACGTATGGCGACCCCGAATGGGCGCGCCTGGCGAGTCGCATCCTGGCCGAGGCGCGCGCCCTCGGCGTGCCGGTCGACGCCGCCGACCAGCTGCGCCTGTGCGACGTCCTCGCCTCGGTCTTCGCCACCGACCCCGAGGCGGCCGGCGCTTACGACCACCTCGCCGCCACCTTCCCCGAGGCGTCGCGCCCGGAGCACGCCTGGATCTACTGCCAGGCGGCGTGTCAGCACGGCTACGCGGGGAGTCGCGACCTCGACCTGTTCGCCCGCACCTTCCGCGACGCCGACGCCGCGCGGCCGTTCTACGGACAGCGCGCGTGGGATTTCGCGGCGGTCGAGTACGCTTACCTGGAGCGCTCGGCGAAGGCCAACCCCGGCCGCTTCCCCGAGGAGCTTGGCCCGCACTACGCCGACCGGGGCACGAGTCTGTTGCTGGGCCGGTCGAAGCGCCTGGAGGAGGCCGGCGACCCGGACGGCGCCCTCGCCGCCGCCGAGGTGCTGCTGCGCCTGGCGCCGACGAACACGCTCTCCCACGACCGGCTGGCGCGCATGTACCACGCCCGCGGCGACCTGGAGCGTGCCGCGTCGCTGCTCGCGGGGTGGCACCGACTGGAGCCGACGAATCACCTGCCGCTGGTGCGCCGGGCGGTCGTCGAGGCGCAGCGCGGCAACGCCCCCGGCTGCTCGGAGGTGGTGCGGGCGGCGCTCGACGCGACGCGCGGCCCGCTCCGCGCCGGCGTCGCCTTCCTGGGCGCCCGGCTCGCCCTTTCGGCGGCGCCTGCCGAGGCCGAGGCGCTCTTGCGGGAGTGTCTCAAAGACAATCCCGAGCATGTCGAGGCCTTATGGCTCCTCGCGGCCCTTCTCGCCGCGCGCGGCGACCGCGCCGGGTTGGTGGTGCTGGCTCCGTCGCTGAACCGGCCGGAGGTGCCCGACGCCCGCTTCCATTACCTGGCGGCGGTGTGCCACCTCGCGGCGGGCGACTTCAAGCAGGTGCTGGAGGCGTGCCGCCGGGCATGGGGCGAGCCGTCGCTGACGGTCGAGTGTCGTTACCTGATGGGCTGGGCGGCGCTGTCCCTTGGCGACGAGGCGGCGGCGCTGCGCGAGTGGGAGGTGGTGGCGCGGGCGCCGGACAGTCCGTCGGCGGCGCACGCCCAGGCGCTCCTCGGGCGCCTCCGCTTCGCGCAGGGCGACTACGAGGAGGCGGTGCCCTGGTGGGGCGGGCTCGACGTCGCGAAGCGGGCGTCGTGGGGCCTCGACGAGCCGCTGCGGGCGACGGCGTTTCTGGCCGGGCTGCGGGCGCTCGACGCGGGCCGTTTCGACCGGGCGGCGGAGCGCTTCCGCGAGGCGGGCCAGCTGGGGCTGCGCGACCGCCGCCTCGGGCCGCTCGTCACACTGGCGCTGGTCAAGGCGGGGCAGGGGAAACTGTTCTCGGCGAACGGCGAGGCGGCGGAGATAAAGAAGAACGGACCGTGAATTGTGGCAGGGTCGGAGAATTGTCAGCCGAGGATACGGCTCCAGCGCGCCCGGTGATACTCGACCTTCTGCGCCGGCGACATCTTCGTGAAGTCCGGCTCGCCGTTGGCCGACGGCTCAGCCTTCGCCTTCGGCGCGCACGCCGCCGACCCGCCACAACCGCAGCCGCAGTCCTTCTTCGCCGCCTTTTCAGGTATGCTAATAACCGTACCGTTACCGCCGTAGCTCATGACGCCCGTATGCAGCGTCATGTCGTCCTCGAGCGGGCGGTGCGGCGTGACGCCGAGCCGCTGCAAGACGCCGTGGTAAGCCCGGACCGCCTCCTCGGGCGCGACCTCGCCGTCGGCGATGAGGCGGAGAAAGTGGACGAACGCGAGCTGATTTTCCGCGTTGTTGATCTTGCGGCCGAAGAGGGCGACGCGGGCGCCGTACTTCTTCGCCTCGCCGAGGAGCTTGAAGGCGTCGTAGGTCGTGCCCGCCGAGCCGCCGAGGATGCCGACGACCAGGTGCGGGTCGTACTCGACTAACTCCCCCATCGCCTTCGGCCCGTGGTAGACCACCTTCAGGAAGGCGGGACGACCCTTCGACGTCACGCCGCCGAGCGTGCGCACGATCAAGTCGTTGACGAAGCCGCCGAGCTTGTCCGGCTCGACCGACCCGGGGACGTTCGGGTCGAAAACCTCCAGGAAATGGCGGAAATTCTTGCGCTCGGCCTCCAGGCGGAAGGCGTTGTACTCGAGCAGAGCCTGCCGGTCGAGGACGGGGTCGTTTTGGTAGGTGATGCTGTACAGGCCGAGGTCGGCGCCGAGGCGGCGCTCCTCCGCGGTGCAGTCGAAGCGGCCGCACTGAATGTGGTCGAGCGTCGCGGTGCGGAATGGCAGCGCCGGCTCGCCGGCGGAGCGGCCGCCGCGGGCGATGTGGATGTCGGTCGTGTCGTTGGCGCGGGCGGCGGGCGTGACGGGGCTGCCGTCGAAGAGGCGTTTGTGGATCGTCAACGCCTCGTTCGTGCTGGCCGACATGAGCATGATGTCGACCAACCCCTGCTTGACGATTTGTTCGATGGTCTCCCGGTACTCGGCGAGGGTGCGGTAGCGCAATTCGCCGGTGTGCGCCTCGGGGGAGCGGCCGGGGGCGCCGATGCCGAGGGCCATGTCGGCGTCCTTGGCGTCGGCGAGGAGGAAGTCCTTGCAGCCGCGCGGGTCGGCGTGGATGCGGGCCAGTTTGGCGTCGAGGGATTTTTCTACCATATCACGACTCTTTTTTGCCGCTTGCGGCTTCGCGTTCGCCCCACTCACCGCCCCGCCTGCCACGCCGCGCGCGGGACGACACGCCCGTCTCCGTTCGGTGTCGCGTTGCCGCGCGGCTTCGGTGTCGCGTTGCCGCGCGGCTTCGGCGCCGCGCCGACGTCCGCCCGCACCTTGCCGACGCGGGCCTCGACCTGGTCGATGATCTCGCGCAGCACCCGCGCCGAGTTCTGAATGCCCGTCCGTTCCTTCTGCGTCAGCGGCAGATCGAGTTGCTCGCGCGCCCCGCCGCAGCCGACGACGGTGGGCACCGACAGGCAGACGTCGCTGACGCCGTACAGCCCGTGCTGCAACGTGCTGACCGGCAGGACGCGGCGGCTGTCCTGCGCCAGGGCATGCACCACTTCGCGGATCGACAAACCGACGCCGAAGCCGGAGCCGCCCTTGAGCTTGATGAGCGTCGCCCCGGCCGTCTTCGTCTCCTCGAAGACCTCCTTCGCGACCGTCGCGTTGAACCCCGGCCACTGCTCCAGGGGCAAACCGGCGACGGTGGCGCCCGACCAGACCGGCACCATGCTGTCGCCGTGTTCGCCGAGGATGAGGGCTTGCACCTGCGTCGGCGGCGCCTGCAAGCGCCGGGCCAGGTAGCTGCGAAAGCGGGCCGTGTCGAGCTGCGTCCCCAGGCCGATGACGCGCCGCCACGGCAGGCCGGCCCGATGCACCGCCAGGTAGGTCAGCACGTCCACGGGGTTGCTGACGACGACGAGATACGCGGTCTCCTTCAGCCCCGCCGCCTTGACCTGGTCGAGAATACCGAGAAAGAGATCGGTGTTGCGGTTGATGAGGTCGAGGCGGCTCTCGTCGGGCTTGCGGCGCAGGCCGGCGGTGATGACGACGATGTCGCTCGAAGGAATATCCGTGTAGTCGCCGGCGCTGATCCGCTGGTCGGCGGGGACGAGGCAGGCGCCGTTGAGCAGGTCGGTCGCGACGCCCTTGGCGACGTCCTGGTTGGCGTCGATGACGCAGAGGCCGCTGACGACCCCGCCGCACTGGAGGGCGTAGGCCGTCATGCTGCCGACCAGCCCGCCGCCGCCGATGATGCTGACTTTCATGAAGACACCCTTCGCCGGGCGGTTAGCCCGGCCGTTTCTCGCGGAATTCGGCCGGGGACAGATCCTCCGACCCGCGCCGCCGCGCCTCGGGGACCGCCGGCCGCTCCGGGCGCGGCGACCGCCGCTCGCTGATGACCTTGAGCGAACGTAGGATCGCCACCAGGCTCACCACGCCGGTGACGGTCAGGCCGCCGGCGATGAAACCCGCGTCCACGTTGATCCGGTTCACGACAATGATGATCGTGATCGTGCCCGTCATGCCGATGAGGGCGAGCGGCACGAGGAAGCCGATGAGGCCGGCGGCCCAGACGGCGCTGGCGTCCACCTGCACCCGCGCGATCTCTGCGTCGGCGGGCGGGTAGCCCATCTCAAGCGCCTTCATCCGCTCGTCGCGGGCGGCCTCGCGCTCGTCCTTCTTCTTGCGGTAGTCGGCCCAGACCGCGAACGCGCAGAAGGCGAAGAACGCCACCGTCCCCGCGACGATGAACAGCCCGATGAAAATCCCGTCCATCGCTCACCTCTCTCGCAGGAGGGCGGCTCGCTCTACTTCCGTACACCGTTCAGCGCCGCCATGACCTGATCGGTGACGACACGCACCAGTTCCTCCAGGTCATTCGCCCCCGCCGCGTGCCCATTTGAACTCGGCGCGGGCGCCTTCGCGGCGGACGTCGCCGGCTCGGTGTAGCCGCGGCCGAAGGTGGCGTTGGCGCACAGGTCGCAGTTCTCGCCGTCGCGGAGGCGGAGGTCATCGTAACCGAGGCGCTTCTTCAGGTCGAGCAACTCCTTCGTCTGCCGCTCGTCGAAGTAGTTGACGTTGCCGATCTGCTTGGCCAGAATCAGGATTTTGCAGTAGGCGTCGATGATCTCGCTGTTCCAGTACGCCTTCTCCAGGTCGGGGCCGAAGGTGACGGTGCCGTGGTTGGCGAGGATGATCGTGTTGCTCGCCTTCAGGTGCGGCACGATGGTGTCGGCGAACTTCTGCGTGCCGGGCGTCTCGTAGACGGCGGTCGGCACGTCGCCGAGGAACACTTCGACCTCGGGGAGGACGCACTGCGGGACCGCCACGCCGGCGACGGCGAAGGCGGTCGCGTGCGGCGGGTGGCAGTGGACGACCGCCCGGACGTCGGGCCGGTGCTTGTAGACCGACAGGTGCAGCAGGATCTCGCTGGAGCGCTTGCGCGTGCCGGCGAGCTGCTTGCCCTCCATGTCCACTTTGCAGATGTCCTCGGGCTTCATGAAGCCCTTGGACATCATCGTCGGCGAACAGATGACTTCTTTTTCGTTGAGGCGGTAGCTGATGTTGCCGTCGTTCGCGGCCGCGAAACCCTTGGCATAGACCCTGCGGCCGATTTCGCAGATCTCTTGCTTGATCTTGAATTCGTTTATCATGGCGTCACTTGATGGTCAGTTGGTCTAAAATACAGGCGCAGTAGGCGTCAATGGGGGTCTTCTTTGGATAGAATGGCGCCGCCGCCTCGCCGCCCTCGCTGAAGGCGATGCGACTGCCGACGCCGGCGCCGAGGCTGTCGTAGACGACGAGGTCTTCGCCGTCGGGCGCGGAGCCGAGCTTCAGCGCCTTGAAGCTGAACGGCACCGCGATCAGCCAGCGCGCCCCGACCAGGGTCGGGTGCGCCCGCGACAGCGTCACGCGGCCGATGACCTCACCGATGCGCATGGCCGTCCAACTCCCCCAAAGTACACGCCACGCCGGGGGGACACGCCGGCCCGTCGCGCGAGCAAAGGATGCGGAAGATCTGCCGGATCTCGAAAAACGTCCGCCCCGGCATCTCGACCGCCAGCAGGTTCGCCCCGAGCGTCAGCGTCGCCCGCGCCGCCTGCGCGATCGTCGCCACCGGCACCGCCCGCAGGCCCGTCACCTTGTTCGCGACGCAGCAGACGAGGCCCGGGTCGTCGCAGAAGACCACGCCGCCGCGGCAGGTGCCGTTCGCGACGCACTCCGCGACCGCTCGCGCCCACTTGTCCGCCGACGTGGCGCCGTTCGCCGGCAGTTCGGTGACGACGACGCCCGCGCGCTCCGCCTCCCGCACCGCGCTGCTCACCAGCGGGTAAGGCCGCTCTTGCCCGTGACCCCAACGTTGAGCGGACTTCGTCGCTCCCTCGGGGAGGCGATGCGTCACGCGAACGCCCCTGGCCCGCAGTTCCTCGGCGGCGAGCGGCGTCACGACGGCCTCGCGGAGTAAAACGATCTCGCGGTGGCCATTGAGCGAACGGCGCAGGTCGTCCGCCGCCAGCACGCGGCGCGGCCAGTGCAGGACGTGGGCGTCGTGCGTCACCCGACCGTTGGCGTCCATGAATCGCAGATCCCCATCACCAGCCAGCGCACCGGCGAATCCTTGTGGCCCATCATCTGCCGCGCCGCGCCGCCCTCGCTCGACGCCACGACGTAATCGCCCGAGCCGGCGCCGAGGTTGTCGATCGCCAGGACCGGCTCGCCGTCCTCCTTGCCCTCGGCGGTCAGCATTTGCAGCAGCAGCAGCCGCCAGCCCGTCAGGCTGGGATGCTTGACCGTGGCCACGGCCTGGCCGACGACGCGACCGATTTGCATGGGACCTTTCACGCCGCTCGCGGCTTCGCATTCCCAGTGCGAAGCCGCGAGCGGCTCACAGGACGCGCAGCGCCCGCACCGTCGTGGAGCGCCTTTGTCGCGTGAACGTCAGCGGCGTCGTCACGCCCTCGCCGGTCGGCGTCGCGATGCTGAAGCTCAGATACCCCTCGCCGCCGCTGCCCAGGCCCGCCATACTCGGCCCGTTCTGGATGTACAAAGTCGTGTCCATCTCGCGGCCCATGCGCGTGATCGTCTCGACGTTCCGCGAGTGGATGATCGCGGTGTGCCGGAAACCGTGCTCGTACTTCTTCGCCAGCGCGATCGCCGCGTCAACATTCGGCACGCGAACGAACGGCACGAACGGCATCATCTGCTCGTGGTCGACGAACGGGTTGTGCTCGTCGGTTTCGCCGAACAGCAGCAGCGTGTCGGCCGGCACCGAGAAGCCCGCCGCCTTCGCCAGCACGGCCGCGTCCTGACCGATCAGGTCCTTGTTGAGAACGACCTTGCCGCCCTCGCCGGCGGCGAACGCCGCCTTCGTCAGCGCTTCGATCTGGCTTCGGTCGAGCTTCACCGCCCGGAAGCGCGTCATCGCCTCCGTCAACTCGTCGAAGATCGACGCGACCGCGAAAACCTCCTTTTCGCCGATGCACAGGAGGTTGTTGTCGTAGGCGGCGCCGTCGACGATGGAGCGGGCGGCGTTCTCCAGGTCGGCCGTCTCGTCGACGACGACGGGCGGGTTGCCGGGGCCGGCGACGACGGCCCGCTTCGGGCTCCGCAGCGCCGCCCGGCCGACCGCCGGCCCGCCGGTCACGCACAGCATTTTGACGTCGCGGTGGTCGAAAATCGCCTGCGCGGATTCGAGCGTCGGCTTCTCGATGATGGTGATGAGGTTGTCGAGGCCGATGGCGGCGTGGATCGCCTGGTTGAAGAGGCGCACGCCCTTGCAGGCGATTTTCGCCCCGCCCGGATGCGGATTGACGACGACCGCGTTGCCGGAGGCGAGCATGTTGATGGCGTTGCAGGCGAGCGTCGGCAGCGAGTGCGTCACGGGCGTGATGGCGCCGATGACGCCGAACGGGGCGTACTCCTGGAGCGCGATGCCGTTCTCGCCGCTGAAAGCATCCGTGCGCAGGAACTCGACGCCGGGGATGCGGTCGGCGATCACCTTCAATTTCTCGATCTTATGTTCGAGACGGCCGATTTTCGTCTCTTCCAACTCCTCGCGGCCGAGTTGTTCCGCCTGCTTCGCGCAGATGTCGCGGACGCACTGGACGGCCTTGCGGCGGTCGTCGAGGCCGCGGCGTTCAAACGCGCGCTGCGCCTCGACCGCGGCGGCGACGGCGGCGTTGACGTCGTCGAAGACGCCCCAGGCGTGGGCGCGGCCGTTGCCGGACGGAGCCTTCGCGGCGCCGTTGTTCATGTGCGCGAGGACTTCTTGAACCACGGTGCGAATCAGATCGTCAGTCACTTTCATGGCTCGGCTCTCGGCTCTTAGCTGTTAGCTCTTAGCTGTTGGCCAATCCGTCCGGTCTGGCCAACAGCTAAGAGCTAACAGCTAAGAGCTATTTGTTCGCTGAAAAGATCGTCTTACTCTCGACGTTGACCGTGTCCACGATGCCGATGATGACGGCGTCGATCGGCAGCTTCTCCGTCTCCGGCGTGAGACGGGCACTCGACCCCTGGACGATCAGGACCATCTCGCCCTGGCCGGCGCCGACGGTGTCGACGACGACGAAGGTGCGGCCCGTGCTGACGAGCTGGTCGCGCCTGGCGGGGTCGACGCGCAGCGGCTCGACGGTGAGCAGCTTGTGCCCTGTCATCGACGCCACTTTCTGCGTCGCCACCACGCTGCCGGTCACGCGAGCCAGGAACATCCGCGCCTCACTTCCCCGCTTCCAGGAGTGCCTTCGCCTGCCGCGCGACGATCAACTCCTCGTTCGTCGGCATCGTCCAAATCTGCACGCGGCTGCCGGCGGCGTGGACCGCCATTTCGCCCTTGGCGTTCTCGTTCCGCGGCGGGTCGAGCGCGACGCCGAACCAACCGAGGTTCGCGCAGACCGCTCCGCGCACGCGCGCCGAGTTCTCGCCGATGCCGCCGGTAAAGACGAGGGCGTCCGCGCCGTTCAGCAGCAGCAAATAGGCCCCGAGGTAGTGACGTACCGAGGCCACGAAGATGTCGAGGGCCTGGGACGACACGGGGCCGCCCTCGTTTTCGATGTCGCGCAGGTCGTTGTACCCGCAGAGCCCGAGGAGGCCGGACCGATTGGCGAGGTCGTCCAGGACCTGCTCCAGCGACTTGCCGGTCGCCCGCATGACGACCGGAATGGCGAACGGGTCAAAGTCGCCGACGCGGTTGTTGTGCGGCAACCCCGTCTGCGGACTCATGCCGAGGCTGGTGGCGCGGGACGTACCCTCCTCGATGGCGCAGAGCGAACTACTACCGCCCAGGTGGCACGAAATGATCTTCGCGCCCGGGTTGCCGAGTAGCTGTGCCGTCCGCTCGGCGACGTAGCGGTGGCTGGCGCCGTGGAAGCCCCAGCGCCGGACCCCGAATTTCACCCAGTCGAGGGGCACCGCGTACAGATATTCGGACGGCGGAATGTCCTTGTGGAAGCCGCTCTCGAACGCGGCCACGAGCGGGATTTCCGGCAGTTCCTTCGCCAGCAGACGCATCGCCTTCACATACGGCGGGTTGTGCGCCGGCGCCACGTCGGCGTAAGCGTCCATCGCTGACAGCACGCTGTCATCGACGCGGTGGACGCCGGTCATTCCCCGCGCGTGCACCGCCTTGAAGCCGATCGCCGCCAACTCCGACGGGTCCTTCAGTGCGCGGACCCGCGGGTCGGACAGTTGCGCCAAACAGAGCCGGACCGCGACGGCGTGGTCGCGCGCCTCCAGCGTCGCCTCTTCGCGGACGCCGCCGGCGTCGATGTAGCAGCGCGCCTTGTCGGAGCCGACGCGCTCGACGCCGCCGCGCGCCAGGACGCGCTCCGTCGTCATGTCGAACAGGCGGTACTTGAAGCTTGTGCTGCCCAGGTTGGCGACGAGGATCTTCATGATCGAATTCCATCCGGCAAAGCCGGAGCCACGCTTAGCGCCCGAGGAACGCTTCGAGGACCGATTCCTCGGGGCGCGGGATGACGTGGGCGCTGACCAGCTCGCCGTTGGCGCCGGCGGCCTGCGTGCCGGCGTCGACGGCGGCGCGGACCGAGCCGACGTCGCCGCGCACGAAGGTCGTCACGTAGGCGCCGCCGATCTGCACCTGGCCGGCCAGCGTCACGTTCGCCGCCTTGCACATGGCGTCGGTGGCGGCGATGGTCGCGATCAGACCCTTCGTCTCGACCAGGCCGAGCGCCTCGCCGTTGCCGCTGCGGGAGCCGTTCATCGCGGGGGGCATGCGTATTCCCTCTCTGAGAGTAATGGAATCGAATTAACCGACCGAAGCCGTCGCCGCCTTCTGGCCGACCTTCGGCATCAGGGAGCCGACGTCCTCATGCGGGCGCGGGATGACCTGAACGCCGACGACTTCGCCGATGCGGCCGGCGGCGGCGGCGCCGGCGTCGACCGCCGCCTTGACCGCGGCCACGTCGCCGACGACGAACGCCGTCACCAGCCCGCTGCCGATCTTCTGCCAGCCGAGCAGCGTCACGTTCGCCGCCTTCATCATGGCGTCGCACGCCTCGATCAGCGCCGTCAGGCCCTTGGTCTCGATCATGCCGAGGGCTTCCAGATGATTCGTCGCCATTGCGGATGTACCTTTCGAGTGGCTCTTAGCTGTTAGCTATTAGCTCTTAGCCAAACAACACCGGCGGCAGGAAGTCTCCCCCGCGCGACTCGACGCATGGCTAAGAGCTAACAGCTAAGAGCTAACAGCTATTTGAACAATTCCACCTTCGTCGCCCGCGGCAGGTCGACCGCGTTCCCCTCGTCCGTGTCGACGTGGACCTCCAGCTTCGACGCCGGGGCGAGGCGGACGAGCAAATCTTCCAGCACCGCCGAGCAACTGCTCCTCACGCGCAGGTGAAGGCGGCCGCCTTCCGTGACGCCGTGGAAGGCCGCGTCCGACGGCCCCATGTGGACGTGTCGCTCGTGACGGATCACGCCCGCCTTCAGTTCGATCATGCCCGCCGGGCCGAGCAGGTAGCAGCCGGGGCTGTCGCGGTGGTCGCCGCTCTTGCGCACCGGCACGTCGAGGCCCAGCGAGATGGCGTCGGTGAACGCCAGTTCGACCTGGCTGTGGTCGCGGCACGGCCCGAGGATGCGCAGGTTCGGGATCATCCGGTGTCGCGGGCCGATGATCGTCACCGCCTCCTCCGCCGCGAAGAAGCCGTCCTGGTAAAGCCACTTGTGTGGCTTCAGTTGGTGCCCTTTGCCGAACAGCCGTTCGAGGTCCTCCTGCGTCACGTGGCAGTGGCGCGCGGAGATGTTCACGACCAGTTTCGGCTTCGCGGCGCGGCCGTCGCCGTTGAGGCGCTGCGACAGGGCGTCGCGCACCAGACGTTCCACCAGGGACCGATCCAGGGTTGCAACACTCATGACGATGCCCTTCTCGCCGTCTTCCTCGTTTTGGCGGCGGCGCCGTTGTCCTCCAACTTCCCGGCCAGGACGAGGCGCTTGCCGGCCTTCTTGAGCAGGTCGCGCTGCTCGCGCGACAGATCGCTGTCAACGATGAGCGTGTCGATGGCGGAAATCTCGCACAGGAATGCCAAAGCCTGCCGCCCGACTTTCGTGTGGTCGGCGACGACGACGACCTCGTCGGCGCAGCGCATCATCTGCCGCTCCGTCTCGACCAGCAGCGGGTTGCCGTTGAACAGCCCGCGCGCGGTGATGCCGGCGACGCTGAGGAACGCCTGCTGCACGCGGACGTCCTTCATCATCGCGATGGTCAGCGGGCCGAGCGCCACTCCGGTCGAGGGGTAGACGTAGCCGCCGAGTATCACCAGGTCCGTCTCGCGGCTGTTGGCGAACAGGTTGGCGATCGGCAGACTGTTGGTCACCACCTGCAAAGGCCTCCCGACGAGCAATTTGGCCAGTTCCAACGTCGTCGTGCCGCCGTCGAGGAGGAGGGCGTCGCCGTTGCGGACGCGGTCCGCCGCGGCGCGGGCGACGCGCCGCTTCTCCGCCACCTGCGTGTTCGACCGCGCCTCCAGCGCCGGCAGCGCGGCGCCGTCCTCGGTCGACATCGCCCCGCCGTGGATGCGCTTCAGCTGCCCGCGCGAGTCCCAGTAGTCGAGGTCGCGCCGCGCGGTCGACTCCGAGACGCCCAACTCCCGCGCCAGGCCGGCCAGCGTCAGGAAGCCGTGCCGCCTGACGAGGTCGAGGGCGTTCTTTCTGCGGTCGGCGGCGAGCATGTCGGCCGGCCCTGCGACGCGGGGGAAGGAAGGCGATCTTGCCGTGACGTCCTACGCGGTATAGTTTGCAGATTGGGCGGACGATCCGCAAGCTCAATCTACCAAGATTTACCAAATTCTCTCATGGCCCCTCCGGACTGGCAACTCCCCCCCGGCGTCACGCGCGGCCTGTGGGACTACCTGCACGACCCCGAATTGGCTCGCGACTACGACGCCGTTCTCGCGGGGACGCCGCTGCTGGCGCTCGACCTGCGCTTCGCGGAGGAACATTTCCCGGAGCCGGGGCGGCTGATCGACCTCGGCTGCGGCACGGGGCGGCTGTTGCTGCCGTTCGCGGAGCGCGGCTTCCGAGTCGTTGGAGTGGACTTGTCGGAGGAGATGCTGCGCGTCGCCTCGGCGAAGGCGGACGCGGCGGGGCTCCCGGTCGACCTGGTTCAGGCGAATCTCGTCGACCTCGCCTGCCTGCGCGACGCGAGCTTCGATTACGCGGCGTGTCTGTTTAGCACCTTAGGGATGGTCATGGGGGAGGAAATGCGCCGGCGTGTGGTGCGGCACGCCTTCCGGCTCCTGCGTCCGGGCGGGCGCTTCGTGCTGCACGTCCACAACCGCTGGTTCAACGTCTGGGACCCGCACGGGAGGCGTTGGCTGCTGAAGGATATGGCGCGGTCGCTGTTCGGGCGCGCGGGCGCCGGCGACCGGATGATGCCGCCGCACCAAGGGATCGCGGGGCTGTCGCTGCACCTCTTTGGCAGGCGCGAGGCGACGACGGTGTTGCGCGAGGCGGGCTTCCGTCTCCGGGAGGTGCGCGCGATCAGTCTGCGCGCTGATGGGCGCCTCGCCGCGCCGTGGGGAATGGGTTGGCTGCGGGCGTATGGGTATTTGATCGCGGCGGAGAAACCCGCGCGGTAGCCGCACGCGGCTTCGCAAGGGCAGTGCGAAGCCGCGAGCGGCGGGGAGGGGGTGCGAAGCCGCGAGCGGCTCAAATCAGTTTTCGAGCCGCAGTTCGTAGACCTTGTCCTGCACGCGGTTGAGCGCCTCGCGGACCTTCTTCGCGTCCTGAGCCTTGGCCGCCTCGCCGAGCGCCACGGCCGCCTTGCCGAGGTCGCCCGCGACGACGGTCAGGTTGACCTTGTTCTTCTCCGGGACGTCGGTCGCCTTGGTGAGGAACTTCGCGGTCTGCTCGAGCCCCTGCGCCAACTCGTCGAGCTCGCCCCAGCGGTTGACGTACAGGGCGTCGATGGACGCCGTCGACTGCTGGCGGGCGCGGGTCAGCAACTCGGCGTAGGGACGCGGCTGGCCGTCGTCGACCAGCACCTTCGGCACGACCCGGTCTCCCGGCACCGTGCAGCCGACGGCGAGACAGAAGGCGAAACCCAGCACGAGCGCGCGCTTCATGGTGTACCTCGGGGGTGTGAGTCCGGCCGTCCGCGCGATCAGCGCCCGTGCGGCCCCGGCAGGGACACCCCGCTCGCGGGTCCGGCGGCGGGCGACTCGTCCGGCAGGGCCAGGCTGGCGCGGCCGGCGCGCTGTTGCTCGCGCGTGGACAGCAAGGGGTCGTCGACGCGCTCGGGCGCGCGGTGCTCGAACGGCCCCCTGGTATTATGGCATCCGGTCGCGAGGATTGCGACCACGAAGAGGGCTCGGCGCATCGTCTCCACTCCTTCCGAGGATTCCGGGAGCCTCCGCGACTCCTCTGTCATTATCAACCACGGGGCAAGCGCCGCCGGAATGCGCCCCCGGAATCGCCGCCGCAGGACGAGGGCGCGCCCGCCCAGCCCGCACGACCGCGCCGGCTTGTTGCCGGCAGCCTGCCGCGCGTATAATGTCTGCTGTCCACAGGGTGGATACCCCGCAGGGCGCCGTTGCTCCGGCCCCTCAACTCGCAACACGTCGCGCCTGCCCGCAGGGACCATCCATGTTTTTCGACGACGACCCCAACTCCCCCCCGAATTCCCCCGACGACTACTTCGCGCCGACGCGCATGACGTTCGGCGACCACCTCGAAGACCTCCGCCTGCACCTGTGGCGCGCCATCGCCGGCTTCGGCATCGCCATGATCTTCTGCTTCTTCCTCGGCAAACCCGTCCTCAAGACGCTCATCATCGCCCCCGTCGAGAAGCAGCTCGGCGTCTTCTGGGAGAACCGCGCGGGAGAAATTCGCGAGGAGGCGAAGGAGCGCAAGGAAGAACTGGAAGAGAAGTACAAGGCGCAGTACATGCACATGGCGATGCCGCGCAGCCAGGCCGTGGCGATGCTCCAGGGCGGCGAGGTGCCGGCCGTGGACAAGCCGGCGGAGTTGGCCGACGACGACTGGGTCCGCTACGTCGTCCGCATGCAGCCGCTCGAATTCGCCGACAAGCTGGCGCCCGCGCTGACGGCCATCGGCCCGAAGCCGTCGATGAAGACGATGAACGTCACCGAGGCGATGATGGTCTACTTCAAAGTGTCCATCGCCTGCGGCCTCGTCGTCGCCAGCCCGTGGATTTTCTGGCAGATCTGGATGTTCGTCGCCGCCGGCCTCTACCCGCACGAAAAGCGCTACGTCCACGTCTACCTGCCGTTCAGCCTCGGCCTGTTCCTGACCGGCGCCCTCGTCTGCCAGTTCCTGGTGCTGCCCAAGGCCATCGAAGCGCTGCTCTGGTTCAACCAGTGGCTCGGCCTCGACCCGGACCTGCGCCTCAACGAGTGGCTCAGCTTCGCCATTTGGATGCCCATCGTCTTCGGCATCGCCTTCCAAACGCCATTAGTGATGCTGTTCCTCTACAAACTCGGCATCGTCAACATCGACACGTTCCGCAAGAGCCGCAAGATCGCCTTCTTCGCTCTCGCCGTCATCAGCGCCGTCATCACGCCGTCCGTCGACGCGGTCAGCATGTTGTTCCTGTGGGTGCCGCTGTGTCTGCTCTACGAGTTGGGGATCATGATGTGTGTCTGGTCGCCGCGCGTGGAGTTCGAGACGGACGATAGCGATACGGACGAGTTGGTGGAGGTGTAGTTGTCCGAGGGTGCGCGTCGTTCCGGGGTCGCGCGGCGCACCCCCGGAACGACGATGCACACCCCAATCCGGCAGAGTCATGCGGGTTCCGGGCTCCCGCCCGCGGGCGGACCCGCGCGTCCGGCGAGAATTTGCTGGACCGGGGATCGGCTTTCGCGGACAACATAGGGAGAGTCAGTCGTCGGCCCCGCGTCCGGCCGGCGGTCCACCAGCGAGCCCGACCGTGAGCGATCCGCACAGCGAGCAAACGACACCCCAGAAACTCGGGGCGACCGGCGGCCACGCCCTCGGCGACGTCGGCCGGGCGCTGCCCTGTCAGGTCGGTCAGTACCGCCTCCTCGAAAAGCTCGGCGAGGGCGGCATGGGGACCGTTTACAAGGCGCTGCACACCAGCCTGCGCCGGCCGGTCGCGCTCAAGATGATGCGCTTCGAGCGGGCCGGCAACCCGCACACGCGCCAGCGCTTTCTCCGCGAAGCGGCCGCCGCCGGCCGGCTCGACCACCCCAACATCGTCCGGGCCACCGACGCCGCCGAGCACGACGGCCAGCCGTTCCTCGTCATGGAGCTGCTCGACGGCCTCGACCTGCAAAAGGTCCTGCGCCGCTGCCGGACGCTCGGCGTCGCCGACGCCTGCGAGTTGGTGCGCCAGGCGGCGCTCGGCCTCCAGTACGCCCACGAGCGCGGTCTCGTCCACCGCGACGTCAAGCCGTCCAACCTGCAGCTGACCGCGGCCGGCTCCGTCAAGGTACTCGACCTCGGCCTGGCGCGGCTCGGCCCCGACCCGCTCAGCGGTGAGGATTTCTCCGCCAGCGAGCCCGTGCTGGGGACGGTCGACTACATCGCCCCGGAGCAGGCGACCGACCCGCGCGCCGTCGACACCCGCGCCGACGTCTACAGCCTCGGCTGCACGCTGTACGCCCTGCTCGCCGGCGAGCCGCCGTTCAACGACCGCGCGACGCTGTACGCGAAGATGAAGGCGCACGCCGAGGACGCGCCGCCGCCGCTCGTCGGACACCGCCCCGACGTGCCGGCGCCGCTCGCCGCCCTCGTCGGCCGCCTCCTCGCCAAGTCGCCCGACGACCGGCCGGCGACGCCGGGCGAGGCGGCGCGAGAATTGGCGCCGTTCGCCGAGGGCGCCGCCCTCTTGCCCCTGCTCGCCGAGGCGCAGGGCAGGGGCCGCCCCCCCCGAGATTCGACGCCCCTGCGGCCCGCCGGCTCCGTGACGCCGACGGTCGCCGCCCCGTCCGCGCGGTGGGCATGGCTGACCCGGCCGGCGTGGCGCCGGGCGGCCCTGGCGGCGCTGGCTCTGAGCCTGGCCTTCGGGCTCTTTCTGCTCGTCGGCCCCGCCCGCGAGACGACGGACCCCGGCGAACGGCCGCCGGAAGTGCTGCCGATGCCGAAGGGCGAATTCGTGCCCGGCGTGTGGCATCCCCTTCTCGCGGACCCGCCGGAAAAGCTCCAGTGGCCGGCGGCCGCGCGCGTCACCGCCCTGAATCATCGGCCCGAGTTGCGCGAGGTGGACGTCAACGCCTTCGAGGGCACGGTTCTCCTGCGCTTCGGCGAGGCGTCCTGGGACGACTACGACCTCCGCGTCAAACTCCACCAGACCCAGTGGGCGCGCGTCGGCCTGTTCTTCGGCTACCACGACGACGTGTACCAGAACAAGCCCGTCAAGGCGTACCAACTCATCTCCCTCGTCCCTACCGAACAGGGGCCGGGCGGCTCGTGGGCGCTGGCGCGTCACCTCATGCGCCGCGAGGACGGGCGCCCGCCGCACCGGGAGCGAATCGAGCAGCACGCCGTCGACGACCCGGGCGTGTTCGACGTCGAACTGTGCGTCCAAGTCCGCAAAGGCGAATTGGCGGAAGTGAAATGGGGCGGAACGGTCTTCCGCGACCTGAGTCACCCGCTCGCGAATCAGCACGCCCCCGCCGCCTACCATAAAGGCGCGTTCGGACTTTACGCCGAGCGCAGCCAGGCCGTTTGTCGCGACGCCGCGTTCCGCTTCCCCCCGAAGGAGGACCCATGAGCCGTCCCGAAGACAACACCATCGTCGTCCGCCTCGAGCTGCACATCCCCGTGCCCGGCGTCACGGCCGCGCTCCACACCGCCGGCCCGGGCGGGACGTCGGCGCAGACGCTCACCACGACCTCCACCGCGGCGGAGTCGATCACCGCCTTTGAAGTGGCCCGGCAAAGGCGCGGGTTCACGACGGTCATCAACCCGAAGAACCCGGCCAAAGTCCGCGTCGACAACGCGACCGGCAAGAAGTACGTCTGCGCCGACGGCAACGCCGTCGACGGCACGACAATCGCCGCCACGGTCCGCGCCTCCCTCAATCCGGCCGTCGCGCCCGGCCCGATCCCGCTGGGGGTCTTGCCGACGGCCATTGTCAACCCCACGACCGGCTACTGGTCGTTCCGGGGCGCCAACGAACTCGAAGGCGCCTTGTGCAGCAACGGCTACCCGGCCCCGAACGTCCTCTACTTGTGGTATGAGTGGAAACCCGGCAACTACACCCAAGACATCATTCGCTTCGGCGGCGTCTGCTCGACGACGACCGACTGCGGCCCCGTCCCTCCCCCCGCCGGGGGGAGCCCCGCTGGCTACGAGGCGAGTTTCGCCGGCACTGCCCCGCACGCCTGGCGCGTCTCCCCGCGCGGCTTCGGCGGGCAGGTGACGGCCTTCAACGGCGACTGGCGCCTGGAGCGGCCCGCGTCGTCGTGCGACCGTCTCGTCTGGTGCGGCGGCGGCGACGGAGCTTCGGCCCCGCGCGTCGAACTCCGTTACGACTGCCCTGACGGCACCGTCTGGCGCCTGGCCTTCTGTCGGGGCGACGCCCGCGTCGAGTACACGCACCACGCCGACGGCTGGAACTCGGTCGGCGCGAACACGTTTACCTCACTGTCCACGAGCGGCCTCGCCCCCGAGGACGGCGTGCCCGCCGCCCTCACCGTGGAGCCGTGTCGATGAGCGACGCCCTCGCCTTTCCCGCCTGCCGCCACGGCGGCGCTGCCCTTGGCCCCGGCACGCGCCGCTGTCACTCCGACCGCCTCGTCGGGCTGAAAGTCGTGACGTCGTCCTTGTGCGACGGCTGTTTCTGCCGCGACCACGAGCCCGCCCCCGGCTCCCCCGGCGGCGCCCGCTTGTTGCCGTGCGCCCATCTCGGCGCGCCGCTGCCCGGCGAAGACGCCTTCGCTTGCAGCCACCCGCGTCACGGCCGCACCACGGAAGCGCAGTGTCGCGATTGCCCCGATTACCTGTTCCCTGTCCTGACGCCGCACACGCCCGTCGAGGACGTCGTCCGCCTGGCGGCGCTGCCGCCGCGGCCGCAGCCGGAGGGCTGGTGGCTATGGCCGAACGCGCACGAGGCGCAGAGCCGCCTGGCCGACGACTTCCTGGCGCGGCTGCCGTCGTACCCCGGCGGCTATCAGGGCCGGGGTATCGTGATCGTCGGCGGCGGCCGCTACTTCGTCGCCGCCTATGTAACCGTCCGCGTGCTGCGCCACGTCGGCTGCACGCTGCCGATTCAGCTCTGGCACCTCCCCGGCGAGGTCGACGCCTCGATGCGCGAGGTACTCGCCCCGTTCGGCGTCGAGTGCGTCGACGGCGTGGCGCGGGCGGGCGCGCGGCCGTTGCGCTTCCTCGCGGGCGACTGGCGGCAGGGCTGGCAGCTGAAGTCTTACGCGATCCTGAACAGCCCGTTTCGCGAAGTCCTCTATCTCGACGCCGACAGCTACCCGACGCGCGACCCGACGTTCCTGTTCGACGAGCCGCGCTACCGCGACTGGGGGGCGATCCTGTGGCCGGACGTTTCCGCGGCGACGGCGTTCACGAAGCCGGCGTTCTGGGCCGTCTTCCGCGCCGAGCCGCCCGACGGGCCGGCGACCGAGTCGGGGCAAATGCTGATCCACAAGGAACTGTGCTGGCGTGAGCTGAACCTGGCGGCGCACCTGAACGACCAGGCCGACTTCACCTACGGCCTGACCTACGGCGACAAGGACACGTTCACAATCGCCTGGCGCCGGCTCGGGCGGCGCTGGGCGCGGCTGTGGCCGGAGGCGAAGCTCGAATTCCCGGCCCTGCTGCAGTACGACGGCGCCGGCCGCGTGCTGTTCCAGCACCGGGCGCTGTCCAAGTTCGTCCTGGGGCGCGAACACTTCCCGTCGACGCCGCAGGACGGCCGCGTGAACCGGCACGACTGGTTGGTTCACGAGGACTTCTGCTTCGCGGCGTTGGAGGAGCTGAAAAGAACGTGGTTGCCCTGGTGGCATCGCCTCGTCGCGCTGTGGCGCCCGGACGACCCATACCCGCCGTCGGAGGCGTTCCGCCGCTACTACCAGACGAAGCACGACGTCGCCGCCCGTCTGCGGCCGCGGCGCGTCGCGGAGATCGGCGTGCGCGCCGGCTACTCGGCGTACGCGTTGCTGTCGGCGGTGCCGGGCGCGTCCTTCGTCGGCTTCGACGCCGACGTGAAGGACCACGGCGGCGAGCCGGGGTTTTTCGCCTGCGCCGCCCGGCTGCTGGACGGCTTCGACGTCGAGCTGATCCGCCAGGACACGCGCCGCCTCGCCGTCCTGCCAGGGCGTTTCGACCTGGTTCACGTCGACGGCGACCACAGCTACGAGGGCTGCTTGCACGACCTGAGCCTGGCGTGCGCGGCGGCGCGGCACGTCCTGGTGGACGATTACGATTTTCTCGCCGACGTGCGCCGCGCCTGCGACGACTTCCTGGCCTTGCACCCGGAGGTGAGCCGGGAGTATATCAGTGACGGCCTCCGCGGGCAGCTGCTGCTGACGGTGCCGTGAGGCCGGGCGCGAGGAATTGTGTCGGACGACGGCAGGAAGTATCATGGAGCCATGACCGAACAACATTCCTCCTCCTCACTGTCCCGCCGGACACCCGCCGCCAGACCGCCTGGGGCGGACGACTATGGGGAACAGGACGAAAACGGCGTCGACCTTTCCCTGTTGCGCTACACGCTGTCGCTCTCGCCCTTGGAGCGGCTGCGCCTGATGGAGCGGAGCGCCCGAGACACGCTGCTCTTGAATGATTATGGCCGACGCTACCGACAAGCCGCGTCTTCTGGTGTTCGCGGAGCACTTCCGGCGGCACGGGGTTGAATTCCTGGTCATCGGCGGCCAGGCCGCGGCCCTCCTGGGCTCGCCAATTCCGACCTTCGACGTCGATCTCTGCTATCGCCGCACGGCCGACAACCTGACGCGACTCGCCGCCGCGCTGCGGGAACTCAACCCGACGCTGCGGGGCGCGCCCCCGGACCTCCCTTTCCGCATCGACGCCGAGAGCCTCGCGCTGGGGTCGAACTTCACCTTCAACACCGACCTGGGACCGCTCGACCTTCTGGGCTGGGTGGAGCCGTTCGGCGCCTATGAGGATCTGGCGTCGCGTGCCTTGATCATCCCCGTCGGCGCCGTGGATCTGCTCACGATCAGCCTGGATGACCTCATCGCCATCAAGAAGCACATCGGGCGGCCCAAGGACAAGGCCGCTCTGGTGCAGTTGGAAGCCCTCAAACGCTGCCAGGAAGAGGCGGGGGGGAACTCGGGGAACGCCTGAGTCCCCCGAAGGACGCGACGACCGGTCGGGCAAGGAGTGACCCTCATGACCGAGGCCGAATGGCTGTCAGGCACGGACGGCGTGGCGGGCCTACTCACGGCGGTCTGGGGGCGCGCGTCGCCGCGGCAGATGCGGCTGTTCCTCTGTGCCTGTGCCCGTCGGGTGTGGGAGTTCCTTCCCGACGAGCGCGCGCGGCGGGCCGTCGAGGCGGCGGAGGCTCACGCCGAAGGGCGAATCGACGACGCGACGCTGGCGGCGGCGCACGCGCTGGCCGAGGCGGCTTATCGCAAGGAGGCCGGGCGCCAGGCCCTCCGCCGCACGTCGCGCGCGGCTCACGCCGCGGCGGCGGCCGTCGACGCCTCCGACGCGCCGCTCGCTTTCGCCTCCCTCGGCACGACGCACGGACCCGACGCGCTCCCGTTCGCCCATCACGTCGCCTGCGCCGCCGGGCACGCCGCCTGGTGCTTCGACGGCGCCGACGCGGCGAGTCGCGCGCGCCGCCGCGCCGAGGTCGCGTGGCAGTGCGACGCCCTGCGCGAACTGTTCGGCAACCCGTTCCGGCCCGTCGTCGTTGACGCCGCCTGGCTGCGGCACGACGACGGGTGCGTCGCGAAGATCGCGCGCGGCATTCGCGGCGGGCGCGCGTTCGGGCACATGCCGATCCTCGCCGACGCGCTGCTCGACGCGGGCTGCGACGAGGAAGAGTTGCTCACGCACTGCCGCTCGCGGGCGGAGCACCTGCCGGGCTGCTGGGCTCTCGACCTGCTCCTCGTCCGGCCCCAAAGATCGGCCGGCGGAATGTCGATAGTCTGAGGGAGTCGCCTCATCCGGGCAGTCCGGGGGATCCGGGTCGTCCGACACCTCGGACCCGCCCGCCACGGGAGCCGCGTGAACGTATGAGCAAGGTGGAAGCCCTGCGTCGTGCCCTGACGGAGCTTGGCGATGCGTCCGCCGACGAGTTGGCCGCGCACATCGGGCGGCGGTACGGCCTCACGGTCGACCCGCGTTTCGTCCCCGTGCTGAAGGCGACGCTGAAGGACAAGGAGATGCTCGCGACCCGCAAACGCCCCCCCGCCCCGGCCGTTTCTTAGCGCTAAGCCGCGCGCGGCCCGAATCCTTTACCGTTTCGCCGGCCGGCAGTAACTCAGCGCCAGCAGCGCGAACGCCGTCGCCAGGTCGGGGTTGCCCTCGCCGTACTGGTCGCGCTTCTCGTTCGTCCAACTGCCGTCGGGGCGCTGCCGCTTCTTGATCGCCGCGGCCAGTTCGCGCCGCCAGGGGTGCTTCTTGCCGTCGGCGTCGGCGAACGGGTCCTCGCCGTAGGCGGTCATCGCCTTGGCGAAGGTGTGGTAGTAGTAATAAAGACCCGCCTGCCCCATGTTGGGGTTCTCGTCGAGCGTGTAGTGGCGGCGGATCCAGCCGACCGCCGCCTTGACGCGCGGGTCGTCCTTGCTCACGCCGGCGTAGAGGAAGCTCTTCAGCCCGGCGTAGGTCATGCCGCCCTCGGAGCGCAAGCCGCCCTCGGCGGTGCGGCGCGGGCTCTTCTCGTCGCCCGCCTCGGCCGGGTTGTAGACGAAGCCGCCGCGGTCGTCGTCGCTCGTCTTCTTCGCGAACGCCTGGTCGTTCGTCTCGCCGGGGAGGTTCTGGCAGCGGCTCATGAACCGCAGGACGCGCCGCACCGCCGGGTCGCTCTTCGGCACGCCGGCGGCGAGGAGTGCGTCGAGGAAGAGCTGCGAGTTCGACAGGTCCGGGCGCCCCTTCTTCGACCCCTCGTAGCCGACGCCGCCGTAGCGCGGGTCCTTGTCCTCGACGAGGCTGTCGTCGTACTGAAGACTTTTGAGAAACTTGGTGGCGTTCTTGAGGAGCGTGTCGTACTTGCCGCCGGCGTTCGCCTCGCTGAAGGCGAGGAGGGCGACGCTGGTGACGTAGTTGGCGAGCATCGTGTCGTAGACGCCGCCGTCCTTCTGCACCTTCGACTCGAGGTAGCCGAGCGCTTTCGCGACGAGCGGGTCGTCCGCGGCGACGCCGTTGCGGAGCAGGGCGGCGGCGACGAGGGCGGTGATGCCGGGCCCCTGGCCGGGCACCTTGCCCGAGAAGCTGCCGTCGCTCCCCTGGCGCGCCTTGAGGAACGCCACGGCCTTGTCGACGACGGCCCCGACTTCCTTCGGGTCGGGAGCGCCCTCGTCGGCGGCGCGGGCCGGCCGTGGCAGGACGGCGGCCAGGGCGGCCGACGTGAGGAGGAACGAGCGTCGCGTGAGATAATGCCGGGTCACGAATGGGTCTCCTTGGCGCGAGAGGTCGCGGGGGTCATGGTCGTGCGGGGGTGTTAGAGTCGGTTCCGTAGTCCCCCCTCTCCCC
>JBBROG010000108.1:0-26169 GCA_038229635.1 Gemmatales bacterium | reverse complement strand
TCGCTCCCGTTTAGCCGCCCGCCCGCAGGGCGGCGCGGCCGGCCGCGCCGCCCTGCGGGCGGGCGGCTAAACGGGAGCGAACGCCTCCAGCGCGGTTCGCAGGCGTCCGAGTTTGTCTTCCAGGGCGCGGAGGACGTCGCCGGCGCCGCTCAGATCGCCGCCCCGCGCCATCGTCTCCAGGCGCAGCGCGTCGTCGTAGGCGGCCTGGGCGGAGAAGCTGCCGAGGCAACTCTTCAGGTTGTGCGCCGCCGTCTTCACCGGCGCCGCGTCGCCCGCCGCCACGCCGCGCCGCAACTCCTCGACCCAGCCCGGACACTGCCCCAGGAAGATCCGCACCAGTTCGGCCAGGTGTTGCTTGTCGCCGCCGACGCGCGCCTCGGCGGCGGCCCAGTCGGGCGCCTCTTCCGGCGGCAAGGCGGGCGCCTCCGGCGGCGCTTCCGGCGCTTTCGCGGTCAGCCCGGCGACGGCGTCGAGCAGTTCGCGGGCGCGGATCGGCTTGGAGATGTAGCCGTCCATGCCGGCGTCGAGGCAGCGCTCGCGGTCGCCCTTCATGGCGTAGGCCGTCATCGCCAGGATCGGCAGGCGCCGCCCCGTGCCCGCCTCGCGCCGCCGCAGCGCCGCCGTCGCCTCCAACCCGTCCATCTCCGGCATCTGCACGTCCATCAGCACCACGTCGAACGCCGGGTCGCGCTCCAGGATGGCCAGCGCCTCCTTGCCGTTGTTCGCCACGACGACGCTGTGCCCCTCCTTCTCCAGGAGGCCGGTCGCCAACTTCTGGTTGAACAAGTTGTCCTCGGCGAGCAGCAGCCGCAGCCGCCGCGGCGCGTCCGCCGCCCGCGCCTCCTGCGGGGAGACCGTCTTGGTCTTGTGAGCCTCCTGGTCGGCGTTGCCGAGCGCTTCGAGGATGGCGCGCCACAGGTCGGCCTGCTTGAGCGGCTTGGTCAGGTAGCCGGTGATGCCCAGCTCGCGCCGCCGCGCCAGCACGCCGCTGTGGCCGCCGGAGGAAAGCATCATGAGCGTCGCGCCGACCAGTTCCGGCCGCTGCTGGATGCACGCCGCCAGGCCGAAGCCGTCCATGCCCGGCATCTGCGCGTCGAGCAGCACCAGGCCGAACGGGCGTCCGGCGCGCGCCGCCCCCTCCAGCGCCGCCAGCGCCTCGTCCCCGCCGGCCACCGCCGTCGGCCGCATGTCCCAGCCCGACAGCGTCTCCTCCAGGATCAGCCGGTTAGTCGCGTTGTCGTCGACGACGAGGACGCTCAGCCCGCGCAGCCGCTCCGGGGGCGCCGGCCGCGCCGGCGGGGCCTTGGCCGCCTCGAACCGCGCCGTGAAGTGGAAGCGGCTCCCCTTCCCCGCCTCGCTGTCGACGCCGAGGCGCCCGCCCATCATGGTGACGAGGCGCCCGCAGATGGCCAGCCCCAGGCCGGTGCCGCCGTACTTGCGCGTCGTGCTGCCGTCGACCTGCGAGAACGGGTCGAAGATCATGCCGAGCTTGTCCGCCGGGATGCCGATGCCGGTGTCGATCACGGAGAATTGCAAGTCGCGATATCCGGGCGGCGGGCCGTCGCCCTCGCCGGCCGCGTCGCGGACCTCGACGATCACCTCGCCGCGCTCGGTGAACTTGACCGAGTTGCCGATGAGGTTGACGAGAACCTGGCGCAGCCGGTGCGGGTCGCCGACGACGGCCTCGGGGACACCGGGGGCGAGGCGGAAGGCCAGCTCCAGCCCCTTCGCGTGGGCGCGCACCGCCAGCGTCTTGAGCGCGTCGCCGACCAGGTCGGCCAGGCCGAACGGCGTCCGGTCCAAGTCGAGCTTGCCGGCCTCGATCTTGGAGAAGTCGAGGATGTCGTTGATGACCGTCAGCAGCGAGTCCGCCGAGGCGCGCACCATGTCCAGGTACTCGCGCTGCTCCGCCGTCAGCGTCGTGTCGAGCAGCAGTTCGGTCATGCCGATGACGGCGTTCATCGGCGTGCGGATCTCGTGGCTCATGTTCGCCAGGAACTCGCTCTTGGAGCGGTTGGCGGCCTCGGCGGCCTCGCGCGCCTTCAAGAGCGCTTCTTCCGCCCTCTTGCGGTCGGTGACGTCCCAGAAGATCCCCTGGACGCCGACGACCTTGTCGAGCGAGTCGTACACCGGCGTCTTGAGGACCTGGACGTAGATTTTGCCGCCGTCGGGGCGGAGGTGTTCCTCGGTCGCCTCGAACAGCTCGCGCGTGGCGGCGACGCGCAGGTCGTCGACGCGGTACTTGTCGGCGAGGGCTTGTGGGAAGAAGTCGTGGTCGGTCTTGCCGAGGATCTCCGCGAGTGGACGCCCCATCGTCTTGCAGAAGAGGCGGTTGGCGAAGGTGAAGTGGCCGTCGAGGTCCTTGCGGAACATGTTCAGGGGCAGCGTCTCGACGAGGGAGTGGTACAGCGCCTCGGAATCGCGGAGCGCATGAATCATGTCCTTCAGGGCGGTGATGTCGGTGTGCGAGCCGGCCATGCGCAGCGGCCGCCCCTCCGCGTCGCGCAGGGCGAGGCCGCGCGCCAATATCCAGCGGTAGGTGCCGTTCTTGTGGCGCAGGCGGTGTTCCAGTTCGTAATACGGGGCGTTCGGGTCGTCGAAATAGGCCTGGATCATGTCCCGGGCGCGGTCCCGGTCGTCGGGGTGAAGGCGCTTTTCCCACTCGCCGAAGGCGTTGGGGATCTCGTCGTCCTCGTAGCCGAGGAGGGCCTTCCAGCGCGGCGACAGGTACAGCTCGTCGTTGACGATGTCCCAGTCCCACAGCCCGTCGCCGGAGCCGCGCACGGCCAGCTCGAAGCGCTCGCGCTGGCGGCGCAGGTCCTCTTCGGCCTGGCGGCGCTCGATGAACTGGCCGACCTGGCTGCCGAGGGCGGCGAACAGGGCGAGCAGGTCGTCGTCGGGGCGGTGGAAGGAGCGGCTGAAGAATTCGAGGACGCCGCCGACGGCGCCGGAGGAGCGGAGGATGGGGAAGGCGATGGCGCCGCGCAGCCCGCAGCCGAGGGCCGAGGCCGCGCGCGGGAAGTTGGGGTCGCGGGTGACGTCGGCCACCCACAGCGCTTGGCCGCCGGCCAGGACGCGGCCGGGGAGGCCGACGCCGGCGGGGAAACTCGTCTCCCGCGACTCGGCGTCGAAGGCGTCGCAGTCGAGGCCGGGGCGCCGCCAGGTGTCGACGCAGCGAAGCACGCGGAGAACGTCGTCGACCTCCCAGACGACGCCGAAGTCCCAGCCCGTGCTGTCGCCGACGGCGGCGAGGACGCGCGCCGCCGCCTCGTCGAGCGTCACGGACTCGGCGAGGACGTGCGTGACCGCGTACTGGCCGGCGCGGCGGCACTCGGCGCGCTTCCGCGAGGTGATGTCGTGCATGACGACGACCCCGCCGCGCAGGGCGCCGCCCTCGTCGCGCAGCGGCCGGGCGTTGGTGCCGAGCCAGACGCCGTCGGGCGCGTTGTGGTGCCGGACGAAGATCTCGGCGGCGCTCACCTCCTCGCCGCGGATGGCGCGGGCGAGCGGCAGGTCGGCGGACGGGTAGGGCGTGACGGCGTCGGGCAGGTAACAGCCGTACTGCCGCGACCAGTCCTCGGGGCGGACGGACGTGTTGCCCATGCGCAGGATGCGCTCGGCGGCCGGGTTGAACAGGAGGAACGTGCCCTGCGCGTCGGCGACGATGACGCCGTCGGCCATGTTCGACACGACCGACTGAAGGATGCGTGTCTGCTCGCGCAGGGCGTCCTCGGAGTTGGCGAGTTGGCGGTTGCGCTCGCGCAGCTCGCGGAGGGCGGACTCCTGGCCCTCCTGAGTCTGTTCGAGGGCGGCGACGCGGGTGCGGAGGCGTTGGACTTCCGGGTCGGTGACGGTGTCGTTCATGGTGGACCCTCCCGGTGCCGGGCCTCGCAGGGAAGACGGGTGTGCGGTCACGGGGCGTGCGGGCTCGACAGAGGTGTCACTTGCGATGCTAATCGCTCCGGCGCCGTCCCGCAAGGGGGCGGCGCCGGAGACGGCCGGTCCTTCAATAGTCCTTGTAGCAGCCGCGCTGCTCGTCGCGGCAGGGGTCCATCGCGACCTCGCCGTCGTCGGGGCCTTGCGACGTCATGGTGAGCGTACACCAGAACTCGGTCTGGCCGCTCTGGTAATCCGGGTCGCTCTCGAACGCCTCGCCGAAGACCATCATCGCCTTGCAGGAGAGGTTGCGACAGCGCGGCCGGTAGGACGGAATGTCGGACATGGAATATCCCCTTACGGACTCCGCCGCGTGCGGCTTCGCACTTGCGAAGCCGCAAGCGGCCGGTCACGCCTCCCAGTACTTCTTCGCGCCCGCCGCCGTCAGGGCGGCGCGCTTGACGGCGACCTCGATGAGCCTCACCTTGTACCCGTTCTGGCTGAGCGGCTTCGCCCCCTTGGACGCGGCCGCGCCCGCCGCCGCCGCGCTCGCCTCGTTGACCTCTTTCCCTTCCAGCGCCTTCGCCGCCTCCTCGGCGACGACCGGCGTCGGCCCGACGTGGCCGAGAACGATCTTGACGTCCTTGGCCTTGCCGCCGTCGAGGGAGAACGCGACCGCCGCCTGCACCAGCGGCCAGTCGGACGACAGCTTTTGGCGCACCTCGTAGCTGGCGCTCTTCGGCCGCGTGAAGGGGACGCTCACGGACGTGACGATCTCGTTCGGCGCCAGAACGTGTTCGCGCTCGCCGGTCGATTTCGGCACGCGGAAGAATTCGGCCAGCGGCACCTCGCGCTTGCCGTTCGGCCCGAGGACGTGCGCCGTCGCCCCCAGCGCGATCAGCGCCGGCCCCAGCGTCGACGGGCTGACGATGACGCACGGGTGTCCCTGCGTGAAGACGGCGTGGTAGCGGTTCTCGCCGTCGAGGGCGAAGCACTTGGGGCCGCCCTTGAGCAGGCAGTGGGTGTGTTCGTCGCGGAAGTACCAGCAGCGGTTGCGCTGGCACAGGCTCCCTCCCAGAGTGCCCATGTTGCGGATCTGCGGCCCGGCGATGGCGCCCGCCGCCTCCGCCAGCGCCGGGAAGCGCTTGCGCAGGTCGGCGTTGCCGGCGATCTCGGCGAGCTTCGTGGCCGCCCCGATGACGAGGACTTCCGGCTGCTTCTCCAGGGCGGAGATGCCCGCCATCTCCTTGACGCCGGTGAGGCTGACGACCTTGTCCGGCTGGGCGATGTACTCCTTTTGGAGGTCGAGAAGGTCGGTGCCGCCGGCGAGCAGTTCCGTCGGCCCCCACTCGCTGGCGAGGAGAGCGACGGCCTGTGCGGCGGTCGTCGGTTTGTAGAGCTTGAAGTTCTTCATGGTCACTTCCCTCCTTTGGCGAGGGCCTCGAGGACGCGCTCCGGGGTGAACGGCGCGTACGGCACGCGCACGCCGATCGCGTTGAAGACCGCGTTGCCGACGGCGGCGGCGGTCGAGATCGTCGGCGGTTCGCCGATGCCGATGACGCCGCGCTCCGGCATGTCGTGCATGTGGACGACGACGCGCGGCAGGTCGGCGATGCCGCCGAGCTTGTAGAACTCCATGTCCGGGTTGAGCATGCGGCCGGTCGCCCGGTCCATGACGCGCTCCTCGAACAGGGCGTAGTTGACGCCCATGATGACGCCGCCGGCCACCTGCGACTCGCAGCCCTGCTTGTTGATGATGAGGCCGCAGTCCTGCACCGCGATCGCCCTGGTGCAGCGGACGACGCCCGTCTCGGTGTCGACCCACACCTCGGCGATCTGCACGCCGCCGACGCCGTTGTTCGACAGCCCGCCCTTAACCAGTTCGTCCTCGTTCTGGTTCTGGACGTTCCACTTGCCCGTGCCGCGGGCGGCGTCCATGCCGAGCTTGGCGCACGCCTCCTTCCAGGCGTACTTCTTGGTGTTGCCCTTATCGACGACCGAGCCCGGCTCGATCGTGAGGTCTTCTTTCTTCGCCTTGAGGCGCGGCGCCAGCGTTTCCAGGAGGGCGTCGCGGGCCGCGAGCGCCGCCTGGAGCGTCGGCGGCGAGGTGCCGGGGCAGGTCGTGCTGCCGCCCGAGCCGGACGACGGCCCGTAAGGCGATTCGCCGATCTTGACCGTGATGTCTTTCACTTCGAGGCCGAGGATTTCGGCGACGATGATCGCCAGCACGGTTCGCTCGCCCGTGCCGAGGTCCTGCGTGGAGCAGGTGACGAGGACGCTGCCGTCGCTGCTGACGGTGACGTTGATCTCGTTCTGCTTGCCGGCGGCGCCGCCCCAGGTGTGCAGTGCCATGCCGATGCCGTGCTTGTTCGGCCCCTTGCTCGGCCCCTTGCCCGGCGGGTGCCAGGTCTTCTCCCAGTCGGAGAGTTGGGCGGCAATCTTGATCTCGTCGGTATAGATCGTGTTCCGCAGCGCGTTGAACGACTGCGGGGCGTTCTTGACCGCCTCCGGCATGTTGGCCGGCAGGTTCTTGAGACGGACCTGCATCGGGTCGAGATTCAGCTTCGCCGCCAGATCGTCGAGCGGCTGGTCGGTGAGGAGGCAGTTCTGCGGGTGGCCGGGGGCGCGCATGGCCCGCGCGCCGCCCGTGTTCAGGCGGATGACCTGATGCTTGCGGCGGACATTCGGGATCGTGTCCGTGTAGACATAAGGCAGCAGGTTGAGGTTGACGGTGGCGCCGTTGCCGACGCCGGGCGAGCCGTAGCAGGCGACCTCGTAGGCGGTGATCTTGCCGTCCTTGGTGCCGGCGATTTTGACCTTCCCGTAGGCCGACGGCCGCGTGCCGGCGACGGTCAATTCCTCGGCGCGGTCGAGCATCAACTTGACCGGCGCCTTCGCCTTGCGGGCCAGCTCGGCGGCGACAATGCCCTGGACGTCCGGGCCGAACTTGCTGCCGAAACCGCCGCCCATGTAGTGCGTGATGCACTTCACCTTGCCCGCCGGGATCTGGAAGTGCTGCGCCAACCCGCCGGCGGTGCCGGGGACGGCCTGCGTCGAACACCAGACGGTCAGCCCGCCGTCGGCGTCCCACTCGGCGACGAGGCCGTGCGATTCGAGGCACTGGTGGCAGATCGTCGCGGCGCCGTAGATGCCTTCGTGGACGACGGCGTTCGGGTTCTGGAAGGCGGCGTCGGGGTCGCCGACCTTGGCCTCGCCGCCGGGGCGCACGTTCGGCTGGGCGCCGTTGGCGGAGGTCGTTTTCAGGTCATTTTTGAGGGCGTCTTCCTCGTCGACCTGGTGCGGCAGCACCTCGAATTCGGCCTTGAGGGCGCGGACGGCGTCCTGGGCGTGTTCCTCGGTGTCGCAGGCGACGGCGGCGATTTCGTCGCCGGCGTAAAAGAACTCCTTGCCCGGCTTGGCGAGGACGTGCAGCGCCTTGAAGCCGGGGATCTTCTCGGCGGCGGAGGTGTCGAGGCTCTTGAGGCGGGCGTGGCCGTGGGGGCAGCGGAGGATGCGGGCGTGGAGCATCCCCGGCCGGTTGATGTCGAAACTGTATTTGGCGCGTCCGGTGGCCTTCTCGGGGCCGTCGAGGCGCTGGTGCTTGCCGCCGATGAGGCGGTTGGGCTTTTTGGGCCAGGAGATCGCCATGAGTCACTCCCCTTTCTTCTGGCCGCACAGCGCGGCGATGGCGAGGCGCATCTGCTCGTAGGTGCCGCAGCGGCAAATGTTGCCGGCCAGGGCGTCCTCGATCTCGGCGGGCGTCGCCTTCGGGTTCTTGTCGAGGGCGGCGCGCATGCTGACGACGAAGCCGGGCGTGCAGAAGCCGCACTGCTGGGCGTCGTACTGGACGAAGGCGGCAGGGACGGCGTCGAGCCGGCCGTCGGCGACGAGCGCCTCGGCGGTCTTGACCTCGCGGCCGCTCGCTTCGAGGGCGAGCGTCGTGCAGGAATAGACCGGCTTGCCGTCGAGCAGGACGGTACACGCGCCGCAGGTGCCGCGGTCGCAGACGCGCTTGCAGCCGGTGACGTCGAGGTGGTTGCGGAGCAGGTCGAGCAGCGTGACGCGCGGCTCGACGGAATACGACATTTTCGCCCCGTTGACGGTGAGCGAGACGGCGGCGGGCGCCGGTCCGAAGGCGGCGGGCGCGCCGGCCTTCGCTTCGGCGGCCTTGTCGTCGGCGACGGCGACGGCGGCGGGCGCGCCGGCCAGGGCGGTGGCGGCGGCGCTGACGCCGGTGCCCTTGAGGAACGCGCGGCGCGACAGGCCGGGCCGTTCGGTGTTCTTGCGTGGGTCGTTCATCGCACGGGACCCTCCCCCTTATACCTGGACGGTGACGGGCGCTCCAGACGGCGGCGATTGTAAAGGGGCGCGAAGGCGAGTACAAGCACTTTGCGCCGAGAATCCGGCGCCGCGCCCGACGGGCCGTATCATGATGGGTGAACGCGGCAACGCCCTTGCGTGTCCCTGACGCGGACGAGCCCGAGGCACACCCCGGACCCCACCCATGCCCGATATCAGCGAACAAATCTTGGCGGCCGTCGCGCGAAAGTCGTACCAGCCGCTCAAGCCCAAGGCCCTGGCCCGTCAGATGGGCGTGCCGCAGAAGCACTACGCCGCCTTCCGCCAGGCCCTGCGCGACCTCGTTCGCAAGGGAAGCCTCCAGTTCGGCAAGAATCACGTCGTCCGCTCCGCCGGGCAGTTCGGCACCGTCGCCGGTGTCTATCGCCGCACCTCCTCCGGCCTCGGCTTCGTCCGGCCGCACCTCGTCGACGGCCACGCCGGGGCCGAGGTCGCCGTCCGCGAGGACGACGCCCTCGACGCTGCCACCGGCGACGAGGTTCTCGTCAAGCTCCTCAGCCGGACACGCGCGGACGCCGGGCCGCGCGGCGAGATCCTGCAAATCCTCCAGCGGGCCACGCGCCAGTTCGTCGGCACCTACTTCGAGCGCGACGGCAAGGGTTACGTCCGCGTCGACGGCACCGTCTTCGCCCACAGCATCTACGTCGGCGACCCCGGAGCCAAGGGCGTGCGCCCCGACGACAAGGTCGTCCTCGAAATGCTCCGCTTCCCGTCGCAGGAAGACTACCGGGGCGAGGGCGTCGTCGTCGAGATCCTCGGCCCGCGCGGCCAGCCCGGCGTCGACACGCTGTCGATCATCCGCGAGCTCGGCCTGCCCGACACGTTCCCGGAAGACGTCCTCGAAGAGGCGCGCGCCGCGGCCGACGCCTTCGACGAGCGCGACCTCGCCGGCCGCACCGACTTCACCGGCGACGTCGTCATCACCATCGACCCGGCCGACGCCCGCGACCACGACGACGCCGTCTCCCTCGTCGTCGACCCGAAGAGCCACCACTGGCAACTCGCCGTCCACATCGCCGACGTAGCGCACTTCTGCCCGCCCGGCGGCCTCCTCGACAAGGAGGCGCGCAAGCGCGGCACCAGCGTCTACCTGCCGCGGCGCGTCCTGCCGATGTTCCCAGAGGTGATCTCCAACGGCCTCGCCAGCCTTCAGGAGGGGCGCGTGCGCTACACCAAGAGCGCCGTCATCGACTTCACCCCGGCCGGCGTGAAGACCAAGGCGGCCTTCCACAACGGCGCTATTCGGGTCGCCAAGCGCCTCGACTACGACGAGGTATCGAAGATCCTCGAAATCGCCGACGCCCACGGGCCGGCGCGGGCGACGACCGCCGACGTCAGCGAGGAGTTAGTCGCCCTCCTGTTGCGCATGCGCGACCTGGCGCTGACCCTGCGCAAGCGGCGCCGCAAGCGCGGGTCGCTGGAGCTGAGCATGCCCGAGGTCGAGTTGGAGTACGACGACCAAGGGCGCCTCAGCGGGGCGCACTTCGCCCGGCACGACGTCAGCCATCAAATGATCGAGGAGTTCATGCTGGCGGCGAACGAGGCGGTCGCCGAACACCTCGCCGGGGAGGAAATCGTCTTCTTGCGCCGCGTCCACCCGGCGCCGGAGCCGACGAAGCTGGAGGCGTTCCGCGACTTCGCCCGCAGCCTCGGCTACAAGATCGACAAGAACGTCGACCGCTTTACGCTGCAGCGCGTGCTGGAGCAGTCGGCCGACAAGCCGGACGTCCACGCCGTCCACTACGCCCTGCTGCGCAGCCTCAAGCAGGCCGTCTACAGCCCGCGCGAGGAGGAACACTACGCCCTGGCGAGTAACGATTACTGCCACTTCACCTCTCCCATCCGGCGCTACCCCGACCTGACGGTACATCGCCTTTTGGGCCAGTGGCTGAAGACGGGCCGGGCCGGCAGCAACCCGGCGGAGCTGACGGCGCTCGGCGAGCATTGCAGCAAGACGGAGCGCCGCGCCGACCTCGCCGAGCGCGAGCTGATCAAGGTGAAGCTGCTGACGTACCTGGAAGGGCGGCTCGGCGAGGAGTTGGACGCGGTCATCACGGGCGTCGCCGACTACGGCTTCTTCGCCCAGGGCGAGCGCCTGCCGGTCGAGGGGCTCGTCCACGTCAGCACGCTGGAAGACGATTATTACTACTACGACGACGTGACGCACAGCCTGACCGGCCGCAAGACGTCGCGGACGTTCCGGCTCGGCGACAAGGTGCGCGTGCGCGTGGTGCGCGTCGACGTGCAGCGGCGGAAGCTCGATTTCCGCGTCGCGGACCGGAAAGAGCGCAAGCCGCGCCCGGACGACGAGGGACGAAAGCGGCGCCGGCGCGACGAGGATACGTAAGCTGGATTCCGATCCTGACCCAAGGAACCGGACGTCGGCGCCGATCGCCCATCCCTCCTCCCCCGCCAATCCCCTCCCTTCCGAACGAGTCCGCCGTCTGCCTCCCCTTCTTCGTACCTTCCCCGTTCAGTTCCCGCGCCCCCCGGCCGATGAAACCTTCTGAAGGGATGCCGGCTCGCCAGGACGGCGCCGGCCCTCCCTCGCGAACTACCGTCGGCCACGGATGGCTCCCACGACTCGGCAGCGAGGACAGGCCGTCATGGCGAGCATCTTCTCTCTCGGACATCGCTTACGAATCTCTTGCGTTCTTGGCGTGACCGCGCCGGCCCTGTTCGCCCTCGGGCAGTGGGCCGGCGCCGCCGAGATCCCCGGCCCCGACGTTCAGGCGCCCGCGCCGGCGGCCGCCCCCGCGCAGTCACTGTCGTTCGACCTCTCATCCTGCCGGCGCGCCGCGCTGGAGAAGCAGCCGTCGATCGCCGCCGCCGCCGCGAGCCTCGCCGCCGCCCAGGCGCGCGCCGCCGGCCTCGAACGCCTGCGGGGCATTCCGTTGGTGACGCGCGACCTGCCCGTCCGCCGCCAGCAGTCGGCGCTCGGCGTCGCCATCGCCCAGGCCCAGGTCGAACTCACACGCCAGGAGACGCTTTACAACGTCACGCGCACCTACTGGACCGCCGTCTACGCCCGCCAGCAACTCCGCGCCGCCGACGACGCCATCGCCGGACTGCGGCGGCGTCAGAAGGAGGTCGAGGAGCTGGAAAGTTGGAGCAAGGACATGGTCGGCGCCCTCGTCCTGGCGGCCGAGGGGCGGCGCGAGGTCGCCGCCCAGGGCCACAAGCGGGCGCTGGCGGCGCTGCGCGAGGCGATGGGGGCCGACGACGGCTTCCCCTGCTTCGACGTCGCCGACGCCGAGCTGCCGCGCCTCGGCGCCGTCGCGTGCGGCGAGGAGATCGTTAAGCTCGCCCTGGCGCGGCGCGGCGAGCTGGTCCAGGCGAGCATCTTCGCCGAAGTCACCTGTCACGAGGTCAAGGCGCAGGCGACGAAGATGCTGACCCCGACGGTGAAGACCTTCGCCGCCGGCTCCGACGTCCACGCCCGCCTCGTCCCGGAGGGGAGTCACGGCGCCGACTACCGCCCCGGCGGACTGGCGCCGGAGATGCCGACGTTCCTGGTCGGGCCGCGCTCGGCCCGCGTCGATCAGGCGAAGGCGTACCGCGCCCGCGCCGAAACGCTCGTCGCGAAGACGCGCAACCTGATCGCGCTGGAGGCGCGGGACGCCTTCCTGCGCTGGGAAGAGGACTCGCTTAAGCTGCCGCGCTACGAGGCGGCGGCGGCGGCGGCGCAGAAGGCGTCGGACCGGGCGGCGAAGGACGCGAAGAAACCGCTCGACACCAACGTCAGCCAGGCCGATGCGATCAACGCCGGCATCGTGGCGGCGCAGCTGCGCTTCCAGGCCAACGAGACGCTGTTCCAACTCGTCCTCGATTTGGCGGCGCTGGAGCGGGTCACGGCGGGCGGGTTTTGCGCGGAGAATGGGGAACGGAAATAGGGCCGATGAGCGGCCACGGAGCGATCCAAGGAGGGGCCGATGGCGCGATTCAAGCGGACGGGACCGGCGCTGCTACTCATCCTGGCCGCCGGCCTGGCGTGTCGGGCGCCGCGAGCCGAGGGCGAAGAAGCGCTCAAGGCTCCGGTGCGCGTCGGCCTGGCCAGCACGCTCTTCCGCGACACGCCGACGCCGCTCGTGCAGACGATCATGAAGCCGTTCAAGTCGCTCATGGAGTCCCAGACCGGCCTGGGCGGGGAGCTCGTCCCCGGCCTGGCGCCCGAGGAGATGGGGCAACAGCTCGAGGACGACAAGCTCCAACTCGCCGTCTTCCACGGCTTCGAGTTCGCCTGGGCGCGGAAGAAACATTCCGACCTCAAGCCGCTCATGATCGCCGTCAACCAGCAGCGGCACCTGCGCGCCCACCTGCTGGTGCGCGACGACTGTTCCGCCACCTGCCTCGCCGACCTCAAGGGCAAGACGGTCGCCGTGCCGCGCCGCACCCGCGAGCACTGCCACCTGTACCTGGACCGGCGCCTCCTCGCCGCCGGCACGACGGCGAAGGACTTCTTCGGCCGCGTCTACACGCCCAACTGCGGCGAGGACGCGCTCGACGGCGTCCTGAACGGACAGATCACCGCCGCCCTCGTCGACGGCGTCGGCCTCGACGGTTACCGCGAGCGCAAGCCGACGCGCTCGGCCCGCCTCAAGACGCTGGAACCGTCCGAGGTCTTCCCGGCCGCCGTCGTCGTCTACCGCGCCAAGGCCCTCGATGAAGCGACGCTGCGCCGCTTCCGCGAGGGAATGGTCGGCGCCAAGGACAACACGCGCGGCCAGCAACTCATGGCCCTGGTGCAGATCACCAGCTTCGAGCCGATCCCGGACGACTACGACCAGCTGCTCACCGACATCGTCAAGGCGTACCCGGCCGTCCTCCCGCACAAGTGAACCGGGCCATGAAACGGCTGCGGCTCGCGCGACACGCCCAGAGAAGAACCGACGTTAGCCGACCACGCGCCGGCTGTTGAGCAGCACGGAGACGCTGGCGAACTCCTGGTTGCCCACGGCCGCGTCGAGGAAGCCGTCACCGTTGAAGTCGCCCACGGCCACCGGGCCGTCGTCGAGTCCGGGGCTGAACGCGAGCCGCGTGCGGAACGTGCCGTCGCCCTTCCCCAAGAACACGCTCCCGGCGTCGCTCGGGGAATCGAAGTGGGTCGCGATCACGTCGAGGATGCCGTCGTGGTTGAAGTCCCCCACGGCCACGCCGCCGACCCCCGCGCTCAGCAAGACGGCCGGCGCCCCGAAGGTGCCGTCGCCGTTCCCCAGCCGCACCCGCAAGTCGTTGCCGCCTAGCACCAGGTCCAGCTTGCCGTCGCGATTCAGGTCGCCCAGGACGACGGAAGTGAGCGGGGAGTGTGCCTCCACGGCCGGCGCCTGGAACGTGCCGTCGCCGTTGCCTATCAGCACGGCGAGCGCCCGCAGAGACGTCGCCACCACGTCGAGCTTCCCGTCGCCATTGACGTCGCCGACGGCCAGGTCGGTCCCGCCGCCGACCTGGCCCAGCGCTGAGGTCGTGGCGGCTCCGAAGGTGCCGTCGCCGTTGCCCAGCAACAGGCTGACGCTGGCCGCGTTGTTGCCGGTGCGGTTGACCGTGACGAGGTCGAGCCGCCCGTCGCGGTTGAAGTCCCCCACGGCCACCTTCACCGGGGCGGTCTGCGGCCCCACGGCGAAGGCGGCGCGCGGCCGGAAGGTGCCGTCGCCGTTGCCCAGGAACACACTCACCGTGCCGTTGGGGCCGAAGTTGTTCGCCACCGCCAGGTCGGGCCGGCCGTCACCGTTGAAGTCGCCAACGACCAGGCCCTGCGGGCTCGACCCGGCGTCGAGGGTGACGGCGGGCCGGAAGGTGCCATCGCCGTTGCCCAGCAGCAGGCTCAGCGTGCCGTCGTCGTTGTTCGCCGTGACCAGATCCAGCTTGCCGTCGCGGTTGAAGTCCGCCGTCACGACCGCGAGCACCGAGTTGCCGACGGCGTTGCGGGTCGGACCCAGGAACAGCGGCGGCGGTGCGGTCCGCTCGAAGTTGACGAACGTGACCCGCCCCTTGCCCTCGGTCACGTTGGCGGCGTCCCGGAGGTCGTCGCCGGCGCCCCCGTCGAACCGAGCCGCGCCGGTCAGCCGCACGACGCGGGCCGGGTCGCCCGCCACGCCCAGCTGCAGGGTGTCGTTGCCTTTCCCCAGGTTCACGGACACGTCCCCGCGGAACTCGGTCGGCCCGCCCAGCGCCAGCGTGAGTTGCCCTTCGACGCGCACCACGTCCGCGCCGTCGCCGGTCGCCAGATTGAAGTCGCGCGCGAACACGGAGTCGTCGATGACGACGCGGTCGTCGCCCCCGTCCGTGGAGAGGTTGGCGGCACGGCCCACCCGGACCGCGGCCAAGGAGATGTCGTCGTTGGCCCCGCCCGTGGCCACCTGCAGGCCGCGGCCGATCACCAGTCCCCCTGACGAGCCGAAGGGGAGGTCGCCGAGCGTCACCTGAGCCTGGGCGCCGCCGCTCAGGATCGTCACGTCGCCGCGGACGGTCACGTTCCCGTCCACGTTGGCGGGACCGATGCTGACCGACGCCGTGCCGGACCGGCCGACGACCACCGTGACGTCACCGCCCGCGTCGGTGTCGGTGAGGCTGTTACTGCTCGAGCCGGCCGGGGTCGCGAAGGTCACGTCGCCGCCGACGGTGAGCCGCTTGGAGCTGCCGGAGGCCCCGAAGAAGTTGGTGGTGAAGCCGTCGGCGGGGCCGGTGCGGCCGTTGGCGAAGAGCACGCCGCCGGCGACGTTGGTGTCGGCCACCGAGTTGGTGTCGCTGCCGGAGCCGTTCACGACCCACAGGCTCCCGCCGATGGCGTTGGTCCCGAAGCCGGGGCTGAGCGTCGTGGCGCTGTCGCCGTCGCCGTTCGCGATGCTAACGTCGCGGCCCGTGGTGAGGGGGGCGAGGAACTGCGTGCTGTCGTTGCCCGCCAGGTTGGTGACGGCCACGTCGCGCCCCACGCGGAGGGCGGCGAAGGCAGTGACCGAGTTGTCGCCCGCGCCGCCGTCGACGCGCAGGTCGCGGCCAATGACGAGAGTCTCGTCGGCGGAGGAGCCGAGGCGGAGGCGATCGTTCCCGTTCCCCAGCTGCACGCGCAGGTCTCGGGTCGCGCCCTTGAGAGTGACGGGACCCGCGGCGCCGTTGATGGTCGTGGTGCCGTCGTCCGAGCTGACGGTGAACTCGCCGGGGGCCGCCTGCGTGACGGCGATGGCGTTGTCCTGCGCGTCACCGCTGAGGATCAGGGCGTCGGCCGACAGCCGGGCCGTGACGTTCCCGGCGGGCACGAGCCGGCCTTCCAGACTCTCAAGACGCGGGCGGAACGTATGTTGTCTCATGGAATACCTCTCTTGGTGAAAAGGCTCGAGTTCCGGGACCGTCGCCGGACGGGACGCTCCTTGGAGCGCGCCGATCCGGCCGGTTCCCCGCGCTAAGGAGAAGTCGCAATGGTCTCTCCGGCCCGCCATACGGGTCCGCGGGCCGGCCAGGGGCGGCCGCCACACGTCCGCGCCGCCCCGCTCGAAAAGGGATGGTCGGGCGAGCGAAGCCCTCGGGAACTCACTTCTCGGTCGCCTGGCGGGGAACGCATCGCCGGACGACTGTTCTTCCATGAGACGGGAAGGATGTGCCTTCACCAAACCCCCTTCACATAACCCGACCCTTATTAGCGCGAATTCTTCCGTAACCTGGCCGAGCCCAGCGTGCCCCGGCGCGAAGGAACTCGGGAAGCCGGCCAGGCTGGTCGCCGCGCTGCCGTCCGTGCCGAGGGCGATGTAGCCGACGACGCCGTCCGGGTCGGCCGACGGGGCGAGGGCGGTGCCGGTGAAGGCGACGCGGCGGCGAGGGAAAAGCGCAAGGAGTTGCGTTCGCGGTCGGGGGCGACGATACTGGAAGTCAGGGTCCGGTCTCTGCGGGACGTGGCGGGTCGTGCTAACGCGCACCACGGGAAGGAGCCGCGCGGAGGCTGACGGGCGTACTCTCGCTCCGCACCCCTTCTCGGGACCGGCCGCGCGTCCGTCCCACCCGCGGCGTGGCCCTTTGGTGAGGAAAAGGACGAAAGAGCCGACGAGGGCACCGCGATGCTGACCTGTCCGATGTGCAAGAAGACCGTGCGCCCGGCGAGCCGCGCCTGCCCGACGTGCCGCACCGACCTCTCCCTGCTCGCCGATTACGTCGACCGCGTCGAGGACGGCCTGGCTCGCGCCGACGGCCTGGCTCGCGCCGGCGACCTGGGCGAGGCGGTGTGGGCTTACCTAGGGGTGCTGGAGGTCGACCCCGACAACCGGACGGCGCGGCGTCAGGTCGGTCAGGTCGCGGCGGCGGTGCGCCAGTTCGACCGCATCGCGCTGGGCCGGCGCTGGCTGGACAAGTTGCACCGCCAGGCGCGCTTTCGCCGTTGGGCCGAGGGCGGGGGGCGGGAACGCCGCGTCAACCGGGTGTTGGCGTTGAGCACGCTGTTGCTATTGGTCGGGGCGGCTTTTCTGGGCGGGTGGTGGCTCGGCGCGGGCCACGGCCGCTCGTCCCTCCCTTCCGAGCCGACCCCCGAGTTGCTCCCGGCGCCCCAGGAGGCGGCGTCCCAGAGCCCGAGACCCCCCTCGGGACCGCCGCGGCCGACACGTCTGTGAGCCGGCCGCGGAGGTGAAACGGAAGTCAGGCCAGCGCGACGGCGGTGGTGAAGTTCGGCGTCTTCCCCGCCAAGATGCGTGGCTCGCATCGGGAGGGGAAGAGAGGCCGAGCGGCCTTCGCACGTCCCCGGGAGAATCCGAGTCGCCGCGAAGGGGCGGGGGGAGACTCACGCCGACTCACACCCCGACTCACACCCCCCGCGCCTTCCTTTCCCTGCTTTTTCCGGGCTTTTCGCCGGGGTGTGAGTCGTGAGCGCCTGTGAGTCGTTCCCGACACGTCCTTCCCTTTTTCGCCCCCGAACCTGTCCGCGCGCGGCGCTCGGGCCTGCCTCGACGTCGCCGCCCGATCTCCCTTGTACCTTCTCAATTCTCAATTCCTCATTCTCAATTTGCGACAGGCCTCCCCCGACGTCGTCGCCCGATTTGCATTCTACCCGCCCGCACCGGGTCGGAAAAGATCCCGGATGGTGTCAGGAAGCGACAGGCGGGGCATGTTCGGGATGACGCGGGGCGGCGCGAAGGGTGGGGCAGCCGCCCTGTCCCGACCGGGGCTTGGGACGCTTGATCCCGCAACCCGAGTCGTGGGAGCCGTTCACACACGTTCTGTTTCTTCCGCCGTTTCCGGAACAAGGACCCCTCGACGCAACGGTAGGCAGGTGGGGCGGAGCCAGGGGCCATTATTGCCACAACTTGTTCTCTTACAATAAGTTGCGTGAACTGTCCCTCTCGGTCCCTCTCGGCCCTCTCGGCCACGTCCCTGAGCCGGCCGCGGAGGTGAATCGGCGGTCAGATCAGCGCGACGGCGGTGGTGAAGTTCGGCGTCTTCCCCACCAGGATGCGTTGCAGTCGGAAGACGGAAGAGATGCCCAATTGCTGGAAATCGCTCGGGGCTCGACCGGCCTCCTGGAGCGACTGCAGCGCGAGGAGTGATTCGATCACTTGAGTCCCGGCGGGGCAGGTCCACAGGGGCCAAATCCAATACGTATCCGAAGCACGATTCCCTTTGAAGCCGCGGGTGGTCACGCGGTCGCCGGCCGGGAATGATGGGAACAACGGCCAGGCTTCGAGGGCCAGTCGGTTCGCGCCGAGCATGCCGCCGCGACTCTTGCGCGTCCGGTCGCCGGAGGGCATGTGCCACTGATAAGCGTGACGGCGGTCTTCGGTCGGTTCCCAGTGGAGCGACTGGTTGTCAAGCGCGTCGGCGTAGTCCCACGTCTCGAAGAGCGAGCGCGTCAAATGACCGGGGGTCGTTCGCGCCATCACGGAGCGTAGATTTCCTAAGAAATAATCGCGCCGCACGGTTTGTAACTGACTCGCGGCGTCCCGGACGGATTCACACGTCAACGCGGCGACCCAGTCGAGGTACGGACGTTCGCCCGCAGTCTTCCGAACACACTGACTTCGGATTTGGGAGGCCAGGTCTTCTTCGTCGTTTTCGAGCATCCGGATCACCCACGCGGACGAGTGACTCTCCGGCGTTCGCGCCAGGTGTTTGGCCAGGAACTCCGTGAAATCCGCGGGACCGGGAGGCGCGGCGTGGAAGTGTAACACGGGAGTATAGGCGGCACCGGGCGCCCCCCACGACAGCTTCACGCCGCCCTTCAACCACGAGGGGGATTCCTGATCCTCCGAGAGACGATGGCACACGACGAGCGTTCCCAGAGCGGCCAGGAAGGCGAGCGGGTTCGAGCCGTCGAGTCCGGTCAAGGCCAGGGTGTGTGACGGCATCGAGACACCGCGAGGTCGGAACGACGCCGGCTTCACCGCAGCGCTCGCCGTCTTTTTGTCCTCGGCGTCTTGCTCCTCACGGCTCTGGGCGTGGTCGGCGAGACGGAAGATCGCCTCGCGATAGGCGACACCCCACCAGCCGTACTCGCGGGCGGCGCGCCAAAAGCGGTCGGCAAGTTCGGCGTTCCATTCGGCGACCCGCTGGGCCGACGTGGGCAACCGGAACGATTCTCCGAATAGCGCGGGAGTCGTGAACGGCACCTTCGCGGCGTCATTCTCCTGGACGGGGTCGGCGAAGGGGCGGGCGGAGCCGTGGTGCGTTTCGAGCAGGTGAAGAAGGAGGAGGTCGTCGGTTTTCGTGGCGACGAGCGCGGCGGACAGCAGTTCGTGCCGCGCGCCGGCCGGGTAACGGTGGACTTCCCGCGCCTCGTCGCGCTCCTTCTTCGTCCGCGGCGACCGTTCGGATTTGGCGAGGGGACCGCCGACGGCGGTTCGTGGCGACGCCTGTTTGAGCATCGCCTGGAATCGCGGGTCGAGCTTGCCGAGGTCATGCCAGAGGCCGGCTTGGTAGTACAAATCGGCAGCGGCGTCGCCGAGACCGCAGCCTGTGGCGAATCGTTTGGCGTGTTCGGCGACGCCGCGGGAGTGGTCAACTAATGTCACTTCATGACCGCGGAACGATTCGCCGGGTTCGCCGTCGTCGAGGTAGGTCGGGTCGAACTTTCCGAGGCGCCGCTTGCCCGTAACCACCCAGCCGCCTAACGGGTGGGGATCGACCTCGCGGTTTTTGGGGATCGACAGAGATTTCGACGCACGTTTCAGCCATTCCGGCGCGAGGTCGTTTGAGGCCGCCCGAATTTCATCTGTTAACAGGTCTTTGAAATCGTCCGATTCGTCCGAAAGCTTGGAATCGCGGAGTCGCAACACGGCCTTGTCCCGCGAGCGCTGGAACGCTTCCTCGGCGTAGTCGGTCAGCCCGTAGGGGAAGTCGCCGAGGGATACCGCCTGATCGGCGGACGACGAGATCACATAGACGGCGTTCGGACGGACCTCTTTCGGGTGGGTGACGACAAGGCTCTTCTCAGGCCCGCGCCAGAGAAGGGCGGGGCGGTTTGCCGGCTCCGATTCATCCTCATCTGCCTTGTTCGATTCGCCTTCCACGTCTCCGGATTGATCGTCGATCCCTTCGCCCGCCAGCCACTTCTTGAACGTGCCGATCGGCACCGCCACCGCCTCGGACGACGACGGCGGACAGAGCGCGACGATGTCGGTAAACCGTTTCGGATCTTCGCCCAGGTCGCCGCGGAAGACTACTTGCACGTCCGGCTGTCCTGGCTTCTTGGGGCCGTGAAGGAATAACGCCGGGTCGGGGTCGGGAATCGGTCTCGGGTTTGTCTGGACCCAGCAATCCAGATGGGCGGGGAAAAGCACCGGCGCACTCTCCGACGGGGCGTTCAGGTCGGCGGGATACCCTCCCTCGGTCGCCGCGCGCACCGCCGCCACGCCGAAATCGAAGACGTCATCGGCCGCCTTCGATTTCAGCCATTTCCACGTGTTCGCCAGGCTCGCGCCGTAAATCGGGTCGTCCGCGTCCTCAACCTGATCGCCGCGGATGACAATGACCGCCTCCGCCGCCTCGTTCCGTCTCGCCACACGGTTCAGACGGCCGAAGCGTTGGCGCACGGCGTCGAAGCTCGCACACTCCGTCACCAGGGCGTGGAAGTCAAAATCGGCCCCGCATTCCAGGCACTGCGTCCCGACGACGAATTTCGGCGGGACACCCTCGGCGTTTGACAGCAGCGGCCTCAGCTTTTCGTCGAAAAGCTTCTCTCGGTCGAGGGGGCGCATTCGCCCCGTGAGCAACACCGCGTCCTCGCCAAGTTTTGCCTTCAGTTCGCGGGCCGTCTTGACGCGGTTGACGATGATGCCGACGCAGGCGTATTTGTTCGAGAGTTCGCGGGCGTGTTTCTCCAGTTCCGCGACCAGTTCCGTCGTCGCCTTTTTCCCTTTGGCTTTCTCCGCGACCACGAGTTTCGCCGGCTTGCTCGCGGTGATTCGTATCCCCAGGACGGGGTGGCGGCGGTCGTCTTCCTCGTCGCGCAGGATGCGGTGGCAGCGGCGACCGTCTTCCTCGTCGCGTTCGGTCGGCACGCCATCGCGCGTCGGCGTCGCGGTGATCGACACGAAGCGGAACGGGGCGGGCGATCCGTTCCACTGACGATAATGCTCCACCGACTGCATCGTCTCGTCGAACGGCTTCGCGCAGTGAGCCTCGTCGAGCAGGATCAGCGCGTCGTTGCCGACCAAGCCGGCGTGGACCGGCTTCATTGAATCGGACACGCCGTACCCGCGGAACAAGAGGCGCGAGCCGACTTGATCGACGGTCGAGGCGATCACCGTGGGCTGAAGGGGCGAGCGCGTCCACGCTGATTCGCGGTACATGCCGCCGCGGAGGGCGTAAACGTCGAGGGGCCGTTCGTCGTGCGCGACCTCACGCAGCGAATCCGCCACGTCTTTCAAGATTCCTGCCTCCGCACCATGCAACACCGACGCCAAGTGGTCGGCGTGCATCTTCGCTTGATCGACGACGATGCGCCGGTCCACGACAAAGAAGATGCGCCGAGGAGCTTGCGGCGCGCCGCAAGCCAGCGCGAAGACGGCGACGTCGATGCAGGCCGTCTTGCCCGCCGCCGTCGGCAAGGCGATGACTCGCGGCCAGTCGCCTTTGCACGCGCGCTCCGCCAACCGCGTCTGCCACGGGAACGGATCGTAACCATGAACGTCGTGGAAGAATTTGGCGAATTGCTCCGGCGCGGGCACACTCATGATTCGTCCTCCCGGAGGATCGGTCGGCAGGCGCCGTAGCCCGAGTAACGGCCGGCGCCGATCAGCACCGGACCACGGACCGGCACGGGGAATTCGAGGGCGGCGTGCGTGAGAGGCCGCGGCGGACGAGGCGGACGGGGCTTGACGTGGAACGCCTTCGAGTGCGGCACGCCTTGCATTAAAGGGGCGAAGCTCACCCGGACGGACACCGGCTCGGGATAGCCGGCATCGACACAGGCCCGCGCTACCACCTCTTCGCTCGTCAACCCGCGGCGTGGGAATCGCGGCAGAATGACCGGCGTGACGGTCTTCCAAATTCGCTGCGGGTGCGTCCAGGTGAATGACTTCAGCGTGAACGGCCGACGTCCTTCGGTGCGTTCCTCAAGTTCGAGCTGAAGTTTGTCGTCCGCGCGGTTTTCCAGGCGGGGGTTGCGAATCGTCAATGACAAGAAGGGTATGCCGGGTTCGATGTCATGTCCCTCGCCCCCGTCGTGCGCGCCGAGTAACTCGAACAGTCTTTCCGTGTGTTCAAAGTCCCTCGGCACCGCAACGGCGATGCCGAGGAGGTGCCCGTCGGCGTGTTCGCGATCCACGAATCCGAGGGGCAGATAGGCGGGCCGCCGTCGTTTGCTCGGCGTGCCGTCCGCGGCGTGACCGCTCAGCCATTCGGGGGCGTCGGGGCCGTGCCGGCGCATCAGTTCCGTGCGGATCGCCTCGGCGATGATCCCACACGACTCCAGGGCGTAGCGCCGGTTGCCGGGAAGCTCGCGCAGCACGAAGAGGCCGGGGTCAAACGGCCCCTCGAAGGGGGTTTCCTTCGCTTCGTCGGCCGACGCCGCGTACCCTTGCCACAGCGACGGTTGCGGGCGAAGACCGGCGTCGAAACGGCTCTTCAAGTACGCCAAGCGGCCGCGGGCGAACATTCGCAGGTGATGCGTGGGCCGGTTGTCATCCGGAATCAGCGTCGGGCTCGGCGGCTCATCCTCGACCCAAACGCGCACCGGCGTCGCGGAGTGGCCGAGGTAGGTCGCCAAGCCGCAGACGTTCTCCAGCGCCGGCCGCAGATTCGCGGGGATTTCAACATTCCAGCAGAGAGAGAATGTTGGTGAATCGGGCACGACGGCGGGGAAGTGCCGGGGCTGTCGGTTGCGGCCTATCGGCAGACTGCCCATCGGCCCGAACGACCCCTTCTTTCCCATAGGGCTGCTGTCGTCGTTCACCGGCACGTAACTCGTGAACGGCGCGCGCTCCGACGCTTCGAGCGACACGGCGAGCGCCGGCGGGCCGAGCGTCTCCAGCCATTCCAACGCCTCGCGCTGGGCGGGGTCTTCGCCGGCCTCGCCCCAGCCGGCGACGAGGGCCATGAAGACGCGGTCCGGGTGCGGCGGCCATTCGGGCTCCTCGCGGTTGTCCCAGCGCGTCATGACCGCCCGCCGCATGAGCAGTTCTATGCCGAGGGCAAACATTATTGCGACTCCTGCGCGGAGTCCGCCGCCGCGATTTCCATGCTCTTCTTCACCAGATGAACGAGGTCGGCCGAAGGCTTGAGCAGGATTTCTTCGAGATGGATCGGCAGCTTGGCGGCTCGCAGCGCCGCGAGGGCGTCTTTGTACAGTTTGAGGGCGGCGGCGCTGTCGAGCGCGAACGGCGTATCGTCGTCGCCGGGCTTGCCGAGCAGGTGCCACGTCACGGCATCCTTGGCGCGGAGGATGCAACGCGAGCGTAGATCGTACCCGGCTTCGACGGCCAGCGTCGCCCCGAGGAGGCCGAGCGCGGCCAGGTAGGTGCGTGCGGCCGTGTCCCCCTCGGGAGTGGACTTATCCCCTGGGTTGGCCGGGAACCGAAGGCGCCGCAGTGCGGGCAGAGATAGGACTGTCGTTTGCTCGGCGTAGTCGATGGTGAAGCCGCCGTCGGAGATGGTGGGCGTGACGTTCCCGTGGTTCGCTTCCGACGGTTTGCCGTCCTTGCCGAGTTTGACTGACTTCCCCTTTTCCTTCAGCGCCTCCTTCTCATCGAGGGTCCAGCCGCCGTCCTTCTTCGCGTAGAGGACGCCACTGGTCACTCGAATGTTCAGCGGGTCGATACGGCTGCTCGTCTTCTTACCACCGACCGCGTTCACCCCGATGACTTCGCTCACGACGGAGCGGGAGAATTTGACGCCCAGCCCGCCGCGCGGCCCCGTGCTGTCCCACATGCCGAAGACGAGGCAGTGCGGGGCGTACTTCAGTAACGGCGTGGCGTATCCGGAGGACAGTTGGTCGAGTTCCTTGCCGACGTCGGATTCGCGGAATTTCGACGTCTTCTTACCGTCGTCACGGGTGCTGTCCCGCAAGATGGCATCGACGATGCGGTGTGGCGCCTGGAGGCTCGTCACCTTCGGCACGCCGGGATTATCGACGGCCGAGAAATCCACCGACACGACCGGCAGCTCGATTTCGCCGCCCATCCAGGCATCCTGGAGGGCCTGTTCCATCCGGTTCGCCTGGCTCGCCACGCTGTCGAGCAGCACGCAGGGCAGTTTCTTTTTCTCGCCGTTGACGTCGAGGATGCGTTCCTCGGTGGCGTACTTGCCGCCTTCGTAGGTCGGCGGAAACACCTTCGGGCTGACGGCCTCCAGGCGGAGCGTCAGACGGAACGCCGCCGACCCCCCACGAACCGCTTCGTTGAGGCGGCTCAGACTGAAGGAAGTAACGTCACTTGGCATGTCGTCTCCTGTCAAGAGAGCCTATGAACTGGTTCGCCTGTGATCGCGCCCTCGCGTACAATTCAGACGAGTTCGCGCGAGCGGGGCAACTTGCCTCGCTTGCGCAGGTGGACAAGTTCGTGAAGGAGCTTGCGCTCCGGGAGGTTGCCCCGCACCTGCCTCATTTCGACCAGAAACTGCTCGCGAAGTTCCGGCGTCTCCAGGATGTCGTCCACGGAGCAGTGGTGGGTCTGAACAAGGCGGCAGTACACAGCAATCACAACCTGTTCCATTTCAGCACCACCCTTGATTACAGTAGCCTTATCATCAAGTTCAGCTTACGCACGCATGAGCTTTTAGACAAGGGGTGTGTGCGGATTTTTTCCACGGCGAAATCGCCGCGGCCGCATTGAAGGATGATAAGGCTCCCGTATCTCTGGCCCCTCCAGGCAGAGTTCTCCACGGCGAAGTCGCTGTGGCCGAGTTGTAGGTATCGCAGGTCGGCATCGCGCTGACCGGCGCGAATCGGGCCTGAAAATGGGATCCGGCTCTTTTCGGGGATGCGAGTGCGTGAGTGCGCCTCCGAGTCAACCCGCCCCCTGCTCGCTAACTCCCGCCCCCTCACGACGCAGGAGAAGGACGTGTTCGCATGAAATGGTACGCCGGCGCCGCCCTCCTCCTGCTCGCGGCCCTCGTCCTCGAATCGGGACTGCTCGCCTACGCCATGTACGTCCTCTTCGGCGTCCTCGTCGTCAGCCGCCTGCTCGCCCGCGGCTGGATCGATAAGGTCGTCGCCACGCGCTCTTGTGACGCCACCACCGCCGAGATCGGCGACAAGGTCACGCTGACGCTGACGGTGCGCAACACCGGCACGCTGCCGATCCCGTGGGTGCTGCTGGAGGACGTGCTGCCGCGCCAGGCGACCGAGCGCAAGCCGCTGCGGCTGGCCGTCAAGGGCAAGCGCCTCGCCATCGCCATGCTGCGCGGCGGCGGCGAACTGCGCATGCGCTACACGCTGACCTGCCTCCAGCGCGGCTACTACCAACTCGGGCCGCTGGTGCTGGAGAGCGGCGACGTCTTCGGGCTGCACCGCCGCTTCCGCGTCGAAACCCAGCCGCACTTCCTGCTCGTCTACCCGCGCGTCGTCGCGCTGGAGGGCTACGAGCTGGCGTCGCGCCGGCCCATCGGCGAGGTCGTGCTGACGCACCGGCTGTTCGAGGATCCGACGCGCATCGCCGGCGTGCGCCCCTACGAAGCCGGCGACCCGCTCAGCCGCGTCCACTGGCGGGCCACGGCGCGCACCGGCGCACTGCACAGCAAGGTCTACGAGGCGACCACGCTCGCCGGCGCCACCATCCTCCTCGACTTCCACAAGGCCGGCTACTTCAAGCGCGGCGAGCCGTACCGCTCCGAGTTGGCGGTGCTGGCGTCGGCGTCCCTGGCAAACGCCGTCTACGAGATGGGGCAGCAGACCGGCCTCGTCACCAACGCCCGCGACGCCGTCGACCGCATTCGCCGCGAGGGCTGGCAGATCGACCCGCGCACCCGCAAGGCGGCTCGCAAGGTCGGCGCGATGGACGAGACGAGCGAGCGGCTCGAGCCGGTGGTCGTGCCGACGCGCCGCGGCGTCGAGCAGTTGCAGAACATCCGCGAGCAGCTGGCCCGCGTCGAGCTGACCGACGGGATGACGTTCGCCGAGTTGGTGCTGGAGACGGCGCCGCGCATCCCGCGCGACGCCACCGTGGTCGCCGTCCTGCCCGACGCGCCCATCGAGACGGCGATGGCGCTGGGCAACCTGAAACGTCAAGGATACGCGATTACGGCGATACTCGTAGGGCTCGACGTTCACGCCGTCGAGAAGGCGCACGGGCATTTACTGGCTCAAGGGATCCGCGACGTGCGCCACCTGGCGAACGAGACCGGCCTGCCGACGCTGTGCCGGCAGCAGGTGATGGGGCGCGGGCAGTTCGCGGAGGTCGGCTCGGCGCCGGCGGAAGGCGCCGAAGGGTCGGAGGAGTGGATGGGGCAGCGGCCGTATGAGATGGATTGGCCGCAGGAGTAAGAGTCTGTTCCGGTCTCCCCTCTCCCCTTCGGGGAGAGGGGCCG
>JBBROG010000107.1:0-26213 GCA_038229635.1 Gemmatales bacterium | reverse complement strand
GCAAGTCGCCTGTGGGTTCGCCCCTCACCCCAACCCCTCTCCCCAAAGGGGAGAGGGGCTTACGGACCAGACTCTCAGCGCACCCGGTGCAGTAAAGCCGCGCCGGCGAGCATCAGGACGGCCGCGCCGACCAGCCCCGGCACCGGCCCGGCCGTCGACCACAGCACGCCGACGAGCGCGCTCGACAGGAAATCGCCGACGCCGTTGACCGTCCCCAGCACGCCGTAGGCGGTGCCGCGCAGCGACTCGTCGGGCACGAGGTCGGCCGCCAGCGCCGGCTCCAACGACTCCTCGACGGCGAGATAGACGCCGGCCGCGACGAAGAGCAGCACGAACGCCGGCCAGGCCGCCGACGTCGCCAACGCGGCGGCGAACCCGCCCATCGTCGCGGCCCCGAGGACGTAGCCCGCCGCGAGCAGCCCGCGCCGCCCGGCGCGGTCGCCCAGCCAGCCGACGGGGAAGGCCGCGACGGCGTGGGCGACGTTGCGGAGCGCGTACAGCAGCGGTCCGGCCCGAGGGGACAGGGCCTCGGCCGCCCCGAGGATCAGCAGGGTGTGCGTGAAGTCGCCGGCGCCGAAGACGCCGACGCCGACGAGGTAGCGGCGGAACCCGGCCGGCAGCGCCGCCACCGACGCCCAGAACTTGCGCGGCCTCTCGCCGCCGCGCCGCCGCTCGCGCACCAGCAGCGCGAACGTCAGCGCCGAGCCGAGTCCGGGAATCAGGGTCAGGAGAAAGACGGTCCGGTAAGGCGTCGCCGGGTCGTCGGCGGGCGGCAGCCACGTCAACAGGCCGTAGCCGAGGAGCGGGCCGAGGACGGCGCCGAGGGTGTCGCCGGCGCGGTGGAAGCCGAACACCTTGCCCCGGTCGGCGGCCGGCACCGACTCGGCGAGGATGGCGTTGCGCAGCGGGCCGCGGAGGCCCTTCCCGAACCACGCCGCCAGGCGCCCCAGGAGGACGACCGGCCAGGCGAAGGCGAGGGCGAAACAGGCGGTCGCGACGGCGGTCAGCGCGTAGCCGCCGACGACGAGGGCCTTGCGATGGCCGAAGCGGTCGCCCCACCACCCCGACGCCAACTTGACGAAGCTGGAGAGGGCGTCGGCGGAGCCCTCGATGAGGCCGACGGCGGCGCCGACGTGGCCGCCCCCGAGCGCCGTGAGGAACGCCGGCAGCACCGACGTCGCCGTCTCGTAGCAGGCGTCGGCGAGCAGGCTCGTCAGCCCGGCGCCGACGACGTTGCGGTTCAGCCAGCCGACCGACGGCGGTTGCCCGTCGCTCATGACGTCACCTCGCGCCAGCGCTGTCGTACCTGCCGCGGCGACGCGGTCCCCGTCGTGCCGAGTTGCTGAATCGTGACCGAGGCCACAAGGTTGCCGAACGCGGCCGCCTCCTCCGGCGTCGCGCCTGCCGCCAGGGCACAGGCGATGCCGGCGCTCGTGCTGTCACCGGCGCCGACGACATCGACGGGGCCGCGCACGGGGTAAGCCGGCACGCGCCGAACACCCTTTTTGAGAGCTAAAATGATACCTTCCTCCCCGACGGTGCAGAAGACGGGGCGGTCGGCCTTCTTCGCGAGGAAGGCGGCGCAAGCGGCGGCGTCGTCCGGCCCGCCGACGGCGCGGCGGCACTCGGCGAAGTTGGGCTTCAGGCTCAGATTCCGGAACAGGCCGACGCGCGCGCGGCTGTCGGCGAGGATCAGCCGGTCGGGGTTCGCCTTCCCGAGCCGGGCGAGGCGTTCGCGGACGCGCCCGGTGACGACGCCGCAGTCCGCCTCGCTGACCTGGTCGAGGACCAGCAGGGCGTCGACCTTCGGCCAGACGTCGTCCAGAGCGAGGAGGAGCCTCCGTTCGGCGTCCGACGGCAGCGGCGCGCGGTTCTTGATGTCGAGGCGGTTCAACTCGCGCGGCGACTTCCCTTCTTCCGTAAACATCGGTTTGGTGTAGGTCGGCGTCCGACGCCCGGCGTCGATAATAATTCTTTGCGGGTCGACTGAGGGGAGTTTCGCCAAAGCCTGGCGCAATTCGTAGCCTTCGCCGTCGTCGCCGATAACGGCGACCGGAAAAATCGTCTTGACGCCGAGGGCGGCGAGGTTGTTGATGACGGTGCCGGCGGCGCCGGGGTAGCCGCGCACGCGCGCCACCTGGTAGGCGTCGAGGCCGGTCTCGATCGACGGTTCGGTCAGCGCCCCGTCGATGTCGAGGTAGCGGTCGAGGAACAGGTCGCCGAGGACGCCGACGCTGAGGCGCGACACGGCGTCGAGGAGGCGTTCGAGCGTGGCGTCGGTGAGCATGGGAATGTCCGCCGTCGTCGTTCCGGGGGCGCGTCGTCGTTCCGGGGGTGCGCTGCGCGACCCCCGGCTGGGGTAGGCAACCCCTTCGGGGCAGGGCCGGCCGGCATTTTACCCCGAAGGGGTTGCATCCCAAAGCCCAGGGTCGCGTACTCGCGCACCCTGGGACTATGGCCGCGCTGGTATAGTCATCGGCTGTCTCCGAGAGAGGGAGACGACCCGGCAGGTCAACAGATTAAGCTTGCCCCTGGAAAAACCAGGGTTTGGGCTTCATAAAGTTAGTGCCTCCAAGGAGTTAGCGGCCATGAACGCGAAGCGTGGAGGCATGACGCTGATAGAACTTCTGGGCGTCATCGCGATCATTGCCGTCCTGATCGGCCTCCTTGTTCCCGCCGTACAAAAAGTCCGTCAGACGGCCCTCCGCATCCCGAGCCAAAACAACCTGCGGCAAATCATCCTCGCCTTGCATAATTACTCGACGGTCGGCGAGGGGACGTTGCCGACTATTGCCGGAACGGGTGAAAGAGGCGACAACCGCCCGCGACTGGTGAGTCGGCGCGCCGCGTCGAGGAGGCGTTCGAGCGTGGCGGCGGTGAGCATGGGAATGTCCGCCGTCGTGTCGCGCCGGCCTGCCGTTCCGCGCCGCAAAGGAAAATTGGGGGCGCGGGTCCTCACGGCGCGACCGGGCTTCACGCGCGGGGCGGGCGTGAAGCCGCCAGCGGAAGCGCCGCGGCGATGCGCTCGAAGACGTCCTCCCAGTCGCCGGGGCGGCGCTGGCGGAACAGGCGCATCGTCGGATACCACGGGCTGTCCTCGCGGTCCGTCAGCCAGCGCCAGTCCGGCGCGAAGGGCAGCGCCACCCACGCCGCCGCCCCCAGCGCCCCCGCCAAGTGCGCCACCGACGTGTCGCACGTCACCACCAGGTCGAGTTCCGCGACCAGCGCCGCCGTGTCGGCGAAGTCGTTCAACCCCGCACCGGCGTCGAGGATACTCCAGCGCTCGCCCAACTCCCGCAACTCGTCGAGGCCCTGCCCCTTTTGCAGGCTGACCAGCGACACGCCCGGCCGGCGCGCCAGCGGCTCGAAGCGGGCAAGGGGGATCGAGCGGCGCTTGTCGCCGGGGTGCGCCGTGCTGCCGCGCCAGACGATGCCGACTCGAAAACCCGCGACCGACGCCAGGCGCTCGCGCCAGCGCGCCCGCCGCACCGGGTCGGCGGAGAGGTACGGCACACCGCCGGGAAGGTTCGTCAGGTCCGTGCCGAACAGGCCGGGCAGCGTGAGCAGCGAGGCGTGGACGTCGAACGGCGGCGGCGTTTCCCCTTCGACCGCCAGGCCGTCGACGCCGGGGCAGGCCGCCATCACGGCGGCGAGCGGCCTGGGGCAGCCGAGCAGCACGCGGCCGCCGCGCGCCCGGACGAGGGGGGCGTAGCGGGCGAAGTGGATCGTGTCGCCCAGGCCCTGCTCGAAGTGCAGCAGGATCGTGCGCCCTTCCAGAGGTCCGCCGTCCCACATCGGCCGCGGGTAGCTCGGCGGCGTGCGCCCCTGGCAGTGCAGGCGCCACTCGTAGTCGAGCCAGCCGTCCGCGAAGTCCCCCGTCAGCAGCGCCAGGATGCCGGCGTTCGCGCGCAGGTCGGCGTGGTCCGGCCGGAACAGCAGGGCCTCGCGCAGCAGGGCGACGGCGTCGCGCGGCCGCCCGCGGTCCAGGGCGGCGTTGGCCAACTCCATGCGCGCCTCGGCGTGGTCCGGCCGCAAGCGCAGGGCCTCGCGCAGGTGGGTCTCCGCCTCGTCGGGCCGGCCGCATCGGGCGTGGTTGACGCCGAGGCTGAAGTGCGCCTCCGGCATGTCCGGCCGCAAGCGCAGGGCCTCGCGCAACTCGGCGATTCCTTCCTCCCATTTCTCCTGTTTGTGGTAGACGCTGGCGACGTTGACGTGTCCCTCGGCGAAATCCGGCTTGACGCGGAGCGCCTGGCGGTAGCAGGCCAGCGCCTCCTCGTGCCTGTCCTGCCGGCCGAGCGCGACGCCGAGGTTGCTGACGGCGCCGAAGTGGTCCGGCTGCAGCTCCAGGGCGCGGCGGTAGCTCGCGACCGCGTCGTCCAGGCGGCCGAGGTCGGCGAGGAGGATGCCGCGGTTCATGAAGGCGCCGGCGTGGTCGGGGCGCTCGGCGACCAACTCGTCGAACAGGGCCAGCGCCTGGTGCCGCTTTCCCTGCCGCGCGAGCGCGACGCCCCGGTCGAGCTTGACGCCCGCCGCGTCGGGGGCGACGGGCTTCTCCGCCGGCGGCTCCGACGCGGCTACCGGGATCCGGTGAGCGGGCGCGTCCTCGACGCTGGACGTCAAGCGCGTTCGCCCCTCCGCCACGTCCTTCAGGGCGCCCGCGACGCGGCGGACGACGTCGTCCCAGTCGCCGAGCCGCTCCTGGCGGAACAGGCGCATCGTCGGGTACCACGGGCTGTCATCGCGGCCCGTCAGCCAGCGCCAGTCCGGCGTCGTCGGCAGCGCCAGCCAGACCGGCACGCCGAGGGCGCCCGCCAGGTGGGCGACGGCCGTGTCGCAGGCGACGAGCAGGTCCAACTCCGCCAACAGCGCCGCCGTGTCGGCGAAGTCGTCGAGCCCGTCGGAGCAATCGACGATCCGCAAAGTGTCGCCGAACTGCTTCAGGGCGTCGGTAGCCGGCCCCTTCTGCAAGCTGAAAAGGCGCACACCCTCGACGGCGGCGAGCGGCGCCAGCGCTTCGAGCGGCAGCGAGCGGCGCCGGTCGAGGCGGTGCTTCGGGTTGCCGCCCCAGACGAGGCCGACCCGGAGTCCCGTCCTCGCGCCCAGGCGCTCGCGCCAGGCGCGGCGCAGGTCCGGCTCGGCGAACAGGTAGGGGACGTCGGCGGGGACGCTGTCGGGCCGCGTGCCGAACAGTGCGGGCAGACTCATGAGCGGCGCGTACAGGTCGAACGGCGGCAGCGGGCTCCCCTGGACGCAAAGGCCGTCGACGCCAAGGCAGGTCGAGAAGACGCGCGCCAGCGGCTTCGGGACGTTGACGACGACGCGGCCGCCGTGGGCCTTCGCCAGCGCCGCGTAGCGGACGAAGTGGATCGCGTCGCCGAGCCCCTGTTCGGCCTGCAACAGGAGGGTGCGCCCTCCCAGCGGCGAACCGTCCCAGCGCGGCTGGGCGAACGACGGCAGGCGGATCTCGCCGCTCTTCCAGCGCCACTCGTACTCCAGAAGGCCGCGCCGCCAATCCCCCTCCCCCAAGAGCAAAAAGCCGCGCGTGATGTGGGCGGCGGCGTGTCCCGGCTCGACGCGCAGTGCCTGAGAACAGGCGGCCAAGGCTTCGTCGCGCCGGCCGGCGTCGGCGAGGGCGATGGCCAGGCCGTTCCAGCGCTCGGGGTCGTCCGGCCTGAGGCACAGCGCCGCGCGGGCGGCGTCCACCGCCTCGCCAACGCGGTTCAGCACGCGCAGGGCGGCGGAGCGGTTGGCGTGGGCCTCCGGACTGGCCGGCTGGCGGCGCGTCGCCTCGTCGGCGCACCCAAGCGCCTCCTCCGCCTGGCCCACCTCCAGAAGTGCCACGCTCAGGTTGCCGTAAGCCTCCGCGAGCGCGGGATCGAGACGTAGCGCCTCGCGTAAGTGGGCCACGGCTTCTTCGGGCTTGCCCTGCTCGCGGAGGACGGCGCCGAGGTTCATGCGGATGACGGCGAGGTCCGGCTTGAAGCCGAGGGCCTTCTCGAAGCTGGCGACCGCCTCGGCGAGCAGGCCGCGCTCGCGCAGGGCGATGCCGAGGTTGGTGTGCGCCTCGGCGTAGTCGGGCCGCGCACGCAGCGCGTGCCGCAGCGCGTCCAGCGCCTCGTCGATCCGCCCTTGCCGCTGCAGGACGACGCCGAGGTTGTTGAGCGTCTCGGCGTCGTCGGGCTCGGCCTGGAGGGCCTGCCGGTAGGACGCGACCGCTTCCAGGAGCTTGCCCTGGTCGCGCAGCACGTTGCCGAGACCGCCCAGCGCCTTGGCCGAGCGCGGCTGGAGCGCCAAAATGCGGCGGAACGAGGCCGCCGCGTCGTCGAGCCGTCCCTGCTGCTGCCGCGTCCGGCCGAGGTTGACCAGGGCTTTGACGTAGTCGGGCTTATGCCGGAGCGCCTCGACGTAGGCGGCGGCGGCCTCGTCGAGCCGGCCCTGTTCGCGGAGGACATTGCCGAGGTTGAAAAGCGCTTCGACGCGCTCGGGGGCGAGGCGAAGGGCGCGGCGATAACTGGCGGCGGCGGCGTCGAGGCGGCCGAGTTCGCGGAGGACGTTGCCGAGGTTGTAGTGGGCGTCGGCGAAGTCGGGGCGGAGGGCCAAGGCGCGGCCGATGCAGTCCGCCGCCTCGGTTTGCCGTCCGGTCTGGTGGCGGCACAGGCCGAGAAGGTGCCAGGCGTCGACGTGCGCGGGGTCGGCGTGAAGGATCTGCTGATAGAGGTGTTCCGCCCGGGCGAATTGGCCGGCGCGGTGCTGCTGGACCGCCGTCGCGAGGGCCTCGGGGATGGTCGGCATGGATCGCTCATCTCGGTTGTGCTTCGCCGGTGCGCGAATCGTTTCGGGCGGTTGGTTCGTGAGCCCCATCTCTCATGTGATCGCGTTCCGGAGGCGGTTGTCCGCCTCCTTGAGCAACCGCTGGAAGTCCGGGCGCGGCTGCAGCGCGTTGTAGCGCGTGCCGTTCAGCCATTGAAGCATCTCCTGCCGAACGGCGGCGCCGAGTCCCGGCCGCTTCACGGCCTGGTCGAGCATCTCGACGGCGCGCGCCTCGTAGCTTTCCTTCCGCGCCGCCCGCACCCCCGGAGCCATGCGCTCGTCCGACCGCGCCAGGGCGGCACAGCGCGCCAGGACGTAGGCGGCCTGGAAGTGCCTGTCTCCCTTCTTGGCCTCGGCGTTCGCCAGGTTCTCCGCCGCGGCCGCCGCCGCGTCGTGATCGCCGAGGCGCAGGAGCGTGTCGCAGAGGAGGGCGTGATGGTTGCCCAGGGAGGCGCGATAGCCCGCGGCCGCCGCGCCCGCCAGCGTTACGGCGGCCTGCTGCTCCTCGACGGCGCGTTCCAGGAGCCGCTTCGCCTCCTCCAAAGCCGCGCGGGCGCGGAGCGCAACCCCCAGCGCCCCGAGGCTGTGGCTTCCCCCTGCCGCGAGGAGTGCGTCCAACCCCTGGCACGGCTCCTCGAATCCGCCGCGCCGGTACAGCAGCCAGGCCAGGTTTTCCAGCGTCACCCCCAATTGACCGCGGTATTCGGGGAGTTGAGGGAACTCCTTCGCCAACCCTTCGTGCAAAGCGAGAGCCCGGCGATACGCCGCCTCGGCATTTTGCTGTCGTCCCGTGCTCGCCAGGAGCAGGCCGAGGTCGCAGTCGAGTTGCCCGAGAGCGAGGCGGTACTCCGGCCGCTTCGGGTGTTCCTCATGCAGACGCCGGTACAGGGCGGCGGCGGCCTGAAGCGGCGGCTCCGCCTCGTCGTAAACGTCGGCCCTGGTCCAGAGGCTCCCCAGGTTCTGGTGCGTCGTCGCCAGGTCGATCTGATACTCGGGGAAGGTGGGAAACTCCTTGACGAGATCGCCCAACAGCCGCCTCGCCTCCTCGTAGGCCGGGCGGGCGACGAGCGGCTGTTTCAGCCGTTCCAAAACTTCGCCGAGGTTGTTCAGGGAGCGGGCCAGGTCCTGCCGGTAGCGCGGGACGAGCGGCGCCAGGCGGATCAACTCGCGCTGATGCTTGATCGCCTGGCCGTAGGACTCTTCCGCCGCGCGCAGGCCGCGCTCGCCGCCGCCCCTCAGCAACTTGCCGAGGTTGTTGAGCGTCCGCGCCAGGTCGCGCCGATACTCGGGCTCGCGCGGGTCGTCGAGCGCCAATTGGTCCTGAAGCGCCTGAGCCTGCCGATACGCCTCCTCGGCCTGCGGCCTTCCGTCCGGTTGCGTCGCCAACAGCGCCCCGAGCAGGTTGTAGGTCGCCGCCAATTCCTGCCGGAAGTCGACCCGCTCCGGCGCTTCGTCGCGCAGCTCTCGGCGCAGGTCGAGGGCACGCTGGTACGCGGCCCGTGCCTCGCCGAAGCGGTTCAGCTTTCGCAGCAAGGCCCCGAGGCCGTGGTGATTGCGCGCCAACTCGCGCCGCGCCTCCTCGCCGGGCGGCGCCTCGTTCAGTAGAGCGAGGGCGCGGTCGTAAGCCTCCTCGGCCGGCGTGTCCTTCCCCTGCAAGGCGAGGATGTCGCCGCGGCGCCCGTAGGCCCGCGCCGCCTCGAAGCGCACGCCGGGGTCGTCGCCGCGGCGACGGAGAAAGTCGTCGAAGAAGCGCTGCGCCTTGGTCAGCAGGCGCTCGCGCACCGGCCCCATCTGCGGCACGTCGGCCAGGTCGACGGCGCCCACGCCGGTCAACATCTCGTCGACGGCTTGCATCGCCTGGCGGAAGTTGGCCTCGGCCTCCTGGCGCAGACCGGCCTCGCGCTCCGCCGCGCGGCCGCGCGCCACCGCGAAGGCCCATCCGCCGGCGAAGAGCGCCGCCAGGGCGACGGCGCAAACGCTGACCAGCGCGGCCCCGGTCGGGTGGCGCCGCGCCCACTTGTGTGCCCGCTCGCCCATCCCGATCGGACGGGCTTGCACCGGCCGATGCTCCTGGAAACGGCGCAGGTCTTCCGCCAGGGCGAGGGCGCTGGCGTAGCGCTTCTCCGGCTCTTTTTGCAGACATTTCAGGCAGATCGTGTCGAGATCGCGCGGCAGGCGGCCGAGGAGGCGGCGCGGCGGCACCGGGTCTTCGCCAATGACCTGTTGCAGCGTGTCGGCCAGCGTCGTCGCCTTGAACGGCGGGCGCCCCACCAGCAGCTCGTACAGCATGGCGCCCAGGGCGTAGACGTCGGCGGGCGGGCCGGCGTCCTTGGTGCGTCCAGCGGCCTGTTCCGGAGCCATGTAGCTCGGCGTGCCGAGGACCGCTTCGCTGTGCGTCTGGTCGCGGCCGCCTTCGAGCAGCTTGGCCAGGCCGAAATCGGTCACTTTCGGAACAGTTGCTAGTTGCCAGTTGCTAGTTTCTAGAGAAGGAGACTCGCCGATTCCCTTACTAGCAACTGGCAACTGGCAACTGGCAACTGCCAGGAGGACGTTCCCCGGCTTGAGGTCGCGGTGGACGACCCCCTGCGTGTGGGCGTGGTGAATGGCCGTCGCCAGGGCCTCGACCAGCGCGGCGGCGCGGGCGGGCGCGAGCGGCGTGCCGTCGAGGCGTTCGGCGAGGCTGCCGCCGTCGACGTACTCCAGCGAGAAGAAGGGCAAACCGTCGTGTTCGCCGACTTCGTAGATCTGCACGATGTTCGGGTGCCTCAGCCGCGCCGCCGCCTCGGCCTCGGTGCGAAAGCGGGCCAGTTCCTGCGGCGCGGCGTGGGCGCCGGAGCGGATCATCTTCAGCGCCACGAGGCGCCGGGCGGCGACCTGCCAGGCGCGGTAGACGACGCCCATGCCGCCGCGGCCGAGCACGCCGAGCACGCGGTAGCCCGGCACCGACGGCAGCCCCGGGTGCTGCGGCGGGCCTTGCGCGTGCTCGGAAGCGGGGCGCGTGGGCGCCGCTTTGGTCGGCGCGGCCGACGGCGCCCCTTCGACGAACCGGGTCGGCGGGTCGGCGGGCGCCGGGTCCGTCGGGCGTGGCATCGCGCCGACAATCGTCGCAAGCATCTCGTTGTCCGGGGGACGATCCGTGTCCTTGAAGCGCCGCGCCAGCAGCGCGGCCAGGCTCGGGAAGCGCCGTTGGTACTCCTCGGCCGCCGGGCATTCGCCGTCCTCGCGGCGCAGGCCGACTTCGACGTCGATCAAGTCGGCGAGGGCCGCGGCGTCGCCGCGCAGCGCGACGTACTTGTCGAGATAGTCCTCCACCGGCACCCGTTCGCCGCGCCGCCAGCGCTCGCGCAGGTCGATGCGGAGCAACTCGGGCAGGTTGCGCGTCGGCTCGGACTGCCAGTCGTGCGCGGTCATGGCGCGGATCCTCGGCGGACAGGCCGCTTGCGGCTTCGCGCTTGCGAAGCCGCAAGCGGCGGGCGCGGCGGACTCGTCTTCCCTTCTCGTCAGCGTGGCTTAAAATGGTCCTGCGGTCAACGGCACCCCGCCGTCCCGCCTCCGGAGCGGTTCATGCCTCCCAAGTACATCGTCCGCCACGGCACCATGCGCTTCCTGGGCGAGTTCGAGCCCGGCGACGGCCACGCCTACGCCCGCGGCGACGAGGTGGTGGCGCGCACCGACCGCGGCCTCGAAGTCGGCGAGGTGCTGTGCGAGGCGACGCCGCGCGCCGTCGAGCTGATCGGCACGCCGACGCACGGCCGCATCCTCCGCCGCCTCACCGACGACGACCGCGCCGCCGCCGAGCGCGCCCTCCAGGCCGAGGCCGAGGAACTGGCCGCCTGCGAGCGCTTCGTCGCCCAGCGCCGGCTGCAGATGGAACTCGTCGACATCGAGCACCTGTTCGGCGGCGAGCGCATCGTCTTCTACTTCCTCGCCGAGAAGCGCGTCGACTTCCGCGACCTGGTGAAGGACCTGGCCCGCGCCTACCAGACGCGCATCGAGATGCGTCAGATCGGCGTCCGCGACGAGGCGAAGCTGCTCGCCGACTACGGCGACTGCGGCAAGCCGGTCTGCTGCAACACGCACATGGCGCAGATGCCGCCGGTGTCGATGCGCATGGCCAAGCTCCAGAAATCGACGCTCGACCCGTCGAAAATTTCCGGCCGCTGCGGCCGGCTGAAGTGCTGCCTGCGCTTCGAGCAGGACGTCTACGAGGAGTTTCAGTCCGCCCTGCCGGCGGTCAACGCCCGCGTCGTCACGAGCAAGGGTCAGGGCCGCGTCCTCGCCCAGGAGGTGCTCGCCCGCAAGCTGCTCGTCGAGTTCGAGGACGGCCGCCGCGTCCTCGTGGAGCAGAGCGAGATTCTCACCCAGGTGAAGTAGATCTCAGTCTTATGACGACTCCGCACCCCAAGATCGCCGAAATCGTCCGCGCGGACGGCCGCTACGCCTGCGAGGCTTACGACTTCGTCCTCGCCGCCATCGAGTACACGGCGCGCGCCCTGGGCCGCGTCCCGGCCGAGGGCGCGACCGAGGACGACCCGGCCAACCACGTCTCGGGGCGCGAGTTGCTGTTCGGCATCCGCGACTTCGCCTTGCGCGAGTTCGGCCTGATGGCGCGGACCGTGTTCCGCATGTGGGGCATCAACGGCACCGCCGACTTCGGCGCGATCGTCTTCAACCTGATCGAGGCCCGCGTCATCAGCAAGACGCCCGGCGACGACCGCCGCGACTTCCACGACGTTTACGACCTGGACAAGGAGTTAGTCCGTGACTACCGAATCCGCCTCGACGAACTCGGCTGACAGGAAGCGGCCCGTTCTCCTGCTGGCCGTCGCCGTCCTGTTCGTCGGCTGGATCGGCTACCTGGCCTACCTGGCGCTCACGACGCGCAACCCCATCGTCCTGTCGCGGCCGCAGCTCCTCGCCGCCGACGTCGTCGTCCTCGGCCGCGTGGACGCGCTCGACGGGCCGGTCGTCGTCGAGAAGGTGGTTCGCGCCGCCAAGCCGGAGCAGGCCCCCGCGGAGGGGAAGCCGGTCGAGATTCGCAACCTGTCGGAGTGCAAGGACGACTGGGGCGGCGCGGGGCGCTACCTCTTGCCGCTGACGGCGGAGCCGGGCGGCAAGGGCTATCGCGTGACGGCGATCCCGCGCAGCCCCGGCTACTTCGGCGGCTCGCCGCGCATCTACCGCGCGACGCCGCGGACCGAGGCACAGATCCCGTAAGCCGCTTGCGGCGTCGCATCATCCCAGCCAGATCGCCAGCGCCGCCACGACGAGCAGCATCGCCATCGGCGCCAGCAGGCCCAACCCGCGCATCACCTTGCGGCCGCGCACCGCGAAGCCGATGACCGGCATCAGGATCAGGCTCCCCAGCGAGCCGACGGCGTAAACGGCGCCGTAGGCCGTGCCGCGCATGTCCGGGAAGTGCTCCAGGGCCAACGCCACCAGCGTCGGGAAGATCGGCCCGAGGGCGAACCCGAGGCCGACCAGCGCCGTCGCCGGCCCGTGCCGCGCCCCGCCCGCCAGGTGCCCCAGCGCCATCGCCGCGCCCAGGGCCAGCAGCATCACCATCGGCGGCGCCCACGACTCGCGCAGGTAGCCCAGGTGCAGCGCCGCCGTCACCAGCATCCGCGACCCCAGGAACGCCAGCCAGAAACCGGACAGCACCCGCGCCGCCCGCCGCTCGCCGTACCCCTGATCGGTGGTCAGGTACGACGTCCCCCAGGTGCTGATCGCGAACTCCAGGGGCGCGTACAGCAACAGGGCGATGCCGATCATCCAGATGCGGACGTCGCCGAGGACGTCCGCGAGGTCGGTCTGTTGGCCGCGCAGGTCGAGGGAGCCCGCGAACGCCGCCGCCAGCCCCGGCACCAGGCACGCCAGGGCGATCAACCCCAGGGCGCGGCGGAAGTCGACGGAGCGCAACAGCAAGTCGACGAGCGCCGGCGTCATCAGGGCGCCGAGGGCGACGAAGACGTGCCCCAGGTTGACCGACGCCGCCAGCTCGCGCGGGCCGAAGCCGAAGGCGACCGGCATCAGCACCACGCTCGCCGTGCTGAGGCAGGCCACGCCGGCGCCCGCCGCCACGACCGACGCCAGCGCCGCCGCGTAGGTCGTCCGCAGCGCCAGGCCGAAGACCGCCAGCGCCAGCAACAAGGAACCGACGAACAGCACCAGGCGCACGCCCAGCGTGTCGATCAGCAGTCCGCCGCAGAGCATCATGGGGATGATCGCCAGGTGCAGCGCGGCGAGCAGCCCGCCGACGCGCGCCTCGCCGATCCGCAGCCGCTCGGCGAGTTTCAGCTTCAGGCTGCCGAACAGGGCCAGCACCATCCCGGCCACGAAGGCGGCGGTGCAGGTCACGACGGCCACCGACGTCAGACGGGTCATGGGTCACCTCGTTGTTCATCCGGCCGGGAACGCGCCCATGCGTCCCCCCTTGGAAGAGGGCTCGGCGCCCCGTGGCGTTCGCGCCCTCCCTAACGTAGTACGCCGCGGGGCGAACGGCATTTGGCCGGACGTGTGACGCGGAGGAGAAGGGCTCTTCACGACGGGGACGAATTCCGTAGAATTCCGCCGGGTGAACTTTTCGCCACGGCGTGCTGTCCATACAACACAAGACTCGCTTGTCGCCGTTGCGGCCCGAAGTGAGTTAGGGCGGTCCGGCGAGTGTGCGGGAAGTAGCGGATGTCGGGTGTTTTCGGCTTGCAGGGGGCGAAAGGGTCCTCTATATTGACCCTTTCCGCCAGGCGTGCCAGCGTAGCTCAATGGTAGAGCAGCAGTTTTGTAAACTGCCGGTTGCGGGTTCAAGTCCCACCGCTGGCTTCCCCGGACGGGAATGGCCCGCGTAGACACGGAGGCGTCGCCACGAGCAACGAGACGGATACGACGGGCAGATGGCAGAGCGGCCAATTGCACCAGACTGTAAATCTGGCGGACTTAGTCCTACGCAGGTTCGAATCCTGCTCTGCCCACTCGGGATGAGCGCGGGTGTAACTCAACTGGCAGAGTTCGGGCTTTCCAAGCCCGCTGTTGTGGGTTCGACTCCCATCACCCGCTCCTTCGCGATACCGCACGACATTCGCGAAACCGCTAGCGTCGAAGGTAACGCTGCTGTAGCTCAGCGGTAGAGCACTTCATTGGTAATGAAGAGGTCCTGGGTTCAATCCCCAGCAGCAGCTCTCGGGAGGAGCCCCCCGGGCAGTTAACCCCTTGCTCCTGGCCCCCTTGGCCTTGGAGTGCCTGTTTTAGAATCTCGCGGAGGAACGATGGCTAAGGCCGTATTTGAGCGGAGCAAGCCGCACGTCAACGTGGGCACCATTGGGCACATCGACCACGGCAAGACTACCTTGACCGCGGCCATCCTGACGCGCCAGGCGGTCAAGAACAAGATCGACAAGATCAAGTCCTACGCCGAAATCGCCAAGGGCGGTATCGTCCGCGACGAGAACAAGACGGTGACCATCGCCGTCTCGCACGTCGAGTACGAGACCGACATGCGCCACTACGCGCACATCGACTGCCCCGGCCACGCCGACTACATCAAGAACATGATCACCGGCGCCGCCCAGATGGACGGCGCCATCCTCGTCGTCGCCGCCAACGACGGCCCCATGCCGCAGACGCGCGAGCACATCCTGCTCGCCCGCCAGGTCGGCGTGCCCAGCATGGTCGTCTTCCTCAACAAGGTCGACACGGTCGACGACCCCGAACTGCTCGAACTCGTCGAGTTGGAGTTGCGCGAGCTGCTCAGCAAGTACAACTTCCCCGGCGACGACATCCCGATCGTGCGCGGCTCGTCCAAGCCGGCGCTCGACTCGGGCGGCAAGGACGAGGCCGCCAACAAGTGCATCGACGACCTGATGAACGCGCTGGACAACTACATCCCCGCGCCGAAGCGCGAGGAGGACAAGCCGTTCCTGATGTCGATCGAGGACGTCTTCTCGATCAAGGGCCGCGGCACGGTCGGCACCGGCCGCATCGAGCGCGGCCGCGCCAAGGTCGGCGACGAAGTCGAGATCGTCGGCCTCATGAAGGCGCCGAAGCGGACGGTCATCACCGGCGTCGAGATGTTCAACAAGACCCTCGATTACGGCATGGCCGGCGACAACGTCGGCGTCCTGCTGCGCGGCATCGAGCGCACCGACCTCGAGCGCGGCCAGGTTCTCGCCAAGCCCGGCTCGATCACGCCGCACACGAAGTTCGAGGCCAGCATTTATGTGCTGACCAAGGAGGAAGGCGGGCGGCACACGCCGTTCTTCAGCGGCTACCGCCCGCAGTTCTACTTCCGCACGACCGACGTCACCGGCAACATCGCCCTGCCCGAGGGCATGGAAATGTGCATGCCCGGCGACAACGTGCCGACGGTCACGGTCGAGCTGATCGCCGAGTCGCCGATCGCGATGGACGAGGGCCTGCGCTTCGCCATCCGCGAGGGCGGCCGCACCGTCGGCTCCGGCGTCGTGACGAAGATCGTGCAGTAATTGCCCGCTCGCGGCTTCGCACCTGCGAAGCCGCGAGCGGAAATCGAGGACTCCGATGCGCGAATACGTCTGGCTCGAATGCACCGCGTGCGGCGCCCGCAACTACCGCACGCAGAAGGAGACGCGCGGCGCCGAGCGGCTGGAGTTGAAGAAGTTCTGCCGCAAGGAGCGCAAGCACACGCCGCACAAGGAATCGCGGAAGAAGTAGCGAGAAGTCCTCCGCCCTTCGTCCCTAGTCACTAGGCGGGACGGAGGACCGAGGACGACGTAGGGGTGTAGCTCAATTGGTAGAGCAGCCGTCTCCAAAGCGGCAGGTTGGGGGTTCGAGTCCCTCCGCCCCTGCTCCGACCCCCGACCGCTGATTTTCGGCCTTCGACAGGCTCGGGCAAGGACCGGCCGCGGCTCCCGAAGACCCACCCCCGAAAATCTCCGACTGAAGGACGTGCCATGACCGTGGCGGTGAAGAACCCCGAAACGACCTCCTCCGGCGTGCTCGACCGCCTTCCGGTCGGCATCTTCGTCGGCGTGGTCTATCTGCTCGGCAGTCTCGCGGTGCTCTTCAAGCTCCTGCCGTCGCTCTGGTGGACGCAGATCGGCTTCGACGCCGGGTCGATGGCGAGCTACGCCCTCCTCTACCTCGTCGAGATCGCCGCCGCCGTCGGCCTCGCCTACGTCGGCAGCCGCCTCGTCGGCAGCCACCCGCCGCGCGGGCTGAAGGCCGGCATCTTCCTCGCGCTCGTCACCCTGCTGGTCGTCGTCCTCCTCACCCGCTGGGCGAGCCTCTGGATCGAGGGCTGGGTTTACGACACGCGGAATATTACCGAATCGGTCGGCCTCATGGTAACGGCCGCGATTGGCGTGGTCCTTCTCGTCGTCGCGGTGCGGACCCTTTTCCTCCTGCCGACGTCCGAGCCGCGCCTCGTGTCTATCGAAGAGCAGGGGTGGTTCAGCACGACGAGCTACAAGCGCAGCCAGGGGCAGCGCGTTCGCCGCGGAACTATTGTCGCGTTCCTCATCATTGTCCTTTACGGCCTGTGGACGATGGTGTCGCACAAGACGATCGACACGTTCGGCACCAAGGACTGGTCGCTGAACATCCCCTTCACCGGCGGGGTGAACGTCACTTCGGTCGGCGACACGGTAGCGGCGGGACTCCTCCCCGAGGACGCCCCCTCCACGATGGACCGCCAGCAATTCCGCCAACTCAACGACGCCCTCAAGAGTGAATTCGTCCGCATCGAAAAGCACGGCACGTCCCCGTTCGAGGACGGGCAACTCGTGGCGAAGAAGAAGTTCGAGGAAGTCGAGCGCGACCTGAAGAAGTCGGCGGAGGAGCGGAAGGAAGAGATCCCTCCCACGGCCCGAGCCGCCGAGCCGGCGCGGGGCACGGTTCGGCACACGGGTCTGCTGCTGCTGCCCGACGTCAAGTACACGCTGCCGCTGCTGTTGGGGGCTCTCGGCCTGTGGGTCGGCTGGCGTGCCGTCAACATGCCGGCCTTCGCGGACTTCCTCATTGCCACGGAAGCCGAGTTGAATAAGGTGTCGTGGACGACGCGCAAGCGCCTCATCCAAGACACCATCGTCGTGCTGGTCACCCTGGTGATGCTCACGACCTTCCTCTTCTTGGTGGACATCCTGTGGGGCAAGATTCTCAGCTGGAAGGCGATTGGGGTGTTGCGGATCCCCGAAAGTAAGAAGGATGAAGAGGCGAAGGGACAGCGCTGGTGAGCCGCGACGGCAACGCCTCCCTTCCCTGTTTGTCGCTTGGGGCTTCCTGCCATGAACAATGACCTCCCCACCCCGCCGGCCGCGCCCGTCATGAGTGAGGCTCCCGCTCCGCCTTCCCTCCCGGCCGACCCCCCCCCCGCGGCGCCGCCGGTCGTGGCTGAAGCGCCGCCTCCCGCCGAGGCCGCGCCCGCGCCTGTGGCCGAGGTGGTCGCCCCCCCGGCGGCTCCCGAAGCGCCGGAGACGACGCCGACTCCCGAAGCCGGCGGAAATGACGCCGGCGCCGAGGGCGGCGCGGCAGCGGTCGCCGAGGCGGCGGAACCGGAAGTGCCCGCGGAGCCGCCGAGCAACAAGCGCTGGTACGTCGTCAAGGTGCAGAGCGGCCGCGAGGAGTCGATCAAGGAAGCCATCGAGCGGCGCGTCAAGATCGAGGGGTTGGAAGAGTTCTTCGGCCAGATCGTCATCCCGGTCGAGAAGGTCGTCGTGATGCGCAACGGCAAGCGCGCCACGCGCGAGAACAAGCTTTATCCGGGCTACCTGATGGTCGAAGTGGAGTTCAACGACCGCATCCTGTACCTGTTCCGCGAGACGTCGGGCGTGGGCGACTTCGTCGGCGCGGCGGTCAACCGGGCGCCGGTGCCGATGACGCCGCGCGAGGTCGAACGGATGCTGCGGACCAAGCAGGGCGCCCAGCAGGCCGGCGAGGAGAAGGTCGTCGCGGGCAAGCCGCCGGTCGACCGCGGCGACCGCGTCCGCGTCAAGGACGGCACCTTCGCCGGCATGGAAGGCGAAATCAAGGATATCATCGAGGCCAAGAGTCAGGTTCGCGTCGAACTCGTCATCTTCGGCCGGCCCGTGCCCGTCGATCTGGAGTATTGGCAAGTCGAGCAGGTGTAGATACAAAGAACGAACGGACAGCGGCAGGCGCGCCGCCGGCGCGCCTGCCGCTGCCTGTTTTCTGTTGCTGGGGAAGGACGATCATGGCGAAGCAGGTGACGGCGCAAGTCAAGCTCCAGTCCGTGGGCGGCATGGCGACCCCGGCGCCGCCCGTCGGCCCGGCCCTCGGCCAGCACGGCGTGAATATCGGCCAGTTCGTGTCGCAGTTCAACGACCGCACCAAGGAAATGCGCGGCATCACGGTGCCGGTCGTCATCACGGTCTACAGCGACCGCAGTTTCGAGTTCGTCATCAAGAGCCCGCCCGCCGCGGTCCTCCTGAAGCAGGCCGCCGGCATCCCGCTCGAAAAGAAGAAGGGCGGCGAAGTCATCCCCGGCGACGAAAAGACCAAGGGAAGCGGCAAGTACAAGGGCTTCAAAGTCTCGAAGACGCAGGTCGAGGAAATCGCCAAGCGCAAGCTGAACGACCTCAACGCCAGCGACCTGGAACACGCCACGCGCATCATCGCCGGCACCGCCCGCAGCCTGGGCCTCAGCATCGAATAAAACGCCGCCGCTCGCGGCTTCGCACCCGCCAAGCCGCGGACGGCCCGGAGCCCGACAGACCGAGGAAGACCCGTATCATGGCCAAGAAAGAACAAGCTCCCGACGCCGCCGCCCCCGCCGGTCCGGCTCCCGAAGCCGCCGCGCCGAAGAAGGCCAAGGAGCCGAAACCCGCTCCCGAAAAGACGTCTCCCGCCGCGCCTCCGGCCGAGGCGAAAGCGGCTCCCGCCGGCACCTCGCCCGCGGCGCCTCCCCCGCCGGCGGACAAGAAGAAGCGTAAGCCGGGCAAGGCGCCGACGCGCGGCAAGAAGCTCCGCAACCAGCTCAAGAACCTCCACAGCCGGATCGCCAAGGAGACGCCGGCGCCCTTGCGCAAGGCGCTCAGCCTGCTCAAGTCGGTCAAGCGCGCCAAGTTCGACGAGACGGTCGAAGTCCACATGTCGCTCGGCATCGACGTGACGCAGAGCGACCAGATGATTCGCGGCAGCGTCGTCATGCCGCACGGCGTCGGCAAGACGGTCCGCGTGCTGGTCTTCTGCCAGGGCGACAACATCGCCAAGGCGAAGGACGCCGGCGCCGACTTCGCCGGCGCCGACGACCTCATCGAGAAGATTCAGAAAGAAGGCTGGACCGACTTCGACGTGGCCCTGGCGACGCAGGACTTGATGGGCAAGGTGAGCCGCCTCGGTAAGATCCTCGGCCCGCGCGGCCTGATGCCGACGCCGAAGGCCGGCACCGTCGTCCCGCCGAGCGCGGACATGTCCGCCGCCGTCAAGGAATTCAAGGCCGGCAAGGTCGAGTACCGCGCCGACAAGGGCGCCAACGTCCACGCCGGCGTCGGCAAGATGAGCTTCGACGACGAGAAGCTGGCGGAGAATATCACCGCCTTCGTGGAGCAGATCCGCGCCGTCAAGCCGTCGGGCGTCAAGGGGCACTACATCAAGTCGATCACCGTGTCCGGCACGATGACGCCGGGCGTCGGCGTGAGCATGTAAAGGAGGAGTTGCTAGTTGCTAGTTGCTAGTTGCTAGAAAGACTGATTCTTTCTAGCAACTAGCAACTAGCAACTAGCAACTGATTGAGATGAGCAAGCAAGTCAAGCAGATGCAGATGGACGCCCTGAAGCACACCTTCGGGGGCGTCCGCGACCTGGTGGTGCTCAGCATCAACGGGCTGAACGCCGTCGCCGACAATCACTTCCGCCACACGCTGCGGAAGAAGAAGATTCGCCTGATGCAGGTCAAAAACAGCCTCGCCCGGCTGACCTTGAACGACCTCGGCATCAGCATCGACAAGGATTCGCCCTACTGGGCCGGGTCGACGACCTTCGCCTTCGGCGCCGGCAGCATCGCCGAGCTGAGCCGCGGCATCGAAGACGAGCTGAAGAACCCCAAGACGCTGGCGCAGTACAAGGACAAGGTGAAGGTCAAGGGCGCCGTCGCCGACGGGCTGCCGGTGCCGTTCGACCGCGCCCTGAAGATGCCGACGCGGCAGGAAGCGATCGCCAACGTCATCGCGATGGCCCTGGCTCCGGCGAGTCGCCTGCTCGGCCAGATCACCGGCCCCGCCGCGGCGGTGGCCAGCCAGATCAAGCAGCTCGGCGAGAAAAAGGAAGAAGAAGCCCCCGCCGCCGCGGAGACCGCCGCGCCGGCCGCGACATGAGCCGCTTGCGGCTTCGCAACAGTGCGAAGCCGCAAGCGGCGGCTTTTCCCAAACGGCTATTACGCACACGCTTCACACCATAACACCCGGCCCCGGCCGGGCGCGCGTTGAAAACAGACACGAGAAAGGAAATCGGCAATGGCTGAAGGTAACGGGACCTGGGCTCCCGAAATCACGGAGCTGGGCGATAAGATCGTGGCCCTGACCGTCGGCAAGGCGGTCGAACTGGGCGATTACCTCGAGAAGAAGCACGGCATCAAGCCGGCCGCCGCCGGCGCCGCCGTCGCCGCGGCTCCGGTCGCCGCCGCCGCCCCCGTCGAGGTGCAGACCGAGTTCAAACTGACGCTCGACGGCCTGGCCGACCCCGCCAAGAAGATCAACGTCATCAAGGTGGTCCGCGAGATCACCGGCCTGGGCCTCAAGGAGGCCAAGGACCTCGTTGAAGGCGCCCCGAAGACCGTCAAGGAAGGCGTCACCAAGGACGAGGCCGAGGCGCTGCGCAAGAAGCTCGAGGACGGCGGCGCCAAGGCGTCGGTCAAGTAAGCTGAACTCTCCCCTCTCCCCGAAGGGGAGAGGGGAGAAAGCTGCGATGCGGTCTTCGCGCCATCTGGGAAATTCCCATTTTGTTCCTGGACGGCGCTTGACTTGCATGATACAATACCTTCTGGCCCGTGATACACGCTATCCCGGCCGTCCGAATTCGTGCGGAAGGAAAAGAAGACCGAGACTCTCCAAGCCTCTTCTTTCAGCCGCGCGGTTCGGACGGCCGGGCTCGCTTTTCACGGGTTCGACTCGCGCCGTCCCGGCTTAGCGCGGCCCGGACGGACAGAGTTGAGGCACGGCGTCGGCTCGCGGACGGACCCGGACGTCCTCCTCGGGGCCGATGAGAACCGGCTCCCCGTGGCCGGCCGTCACATTATTTAACCTCGGTGGAAGACAGCGTGCCACACCTCAGCCAGTCTTTCTCCTCCCGCACGCGCCCGGCCTCCCCCCGGAGCCGGCCGAGACGACCCCCCCGCCGCGCCGGGGGGCCGATCGCCTTGTTGAACGCATCCTGCTTCGTCCCCTGTCCCTAGCCGGCCGCCCCCACCGTGGCCTCGACACGACGCCGGCGCACCCCCCGCCGTGTCCGGCCGCGCCCCGACGTCGTCAGGACAGACCGACGAACCGAACGCATTGAGAGGAACACGAGCCATGCCTATCCCGGCCCTACGCACGATTGTTCCCGACCAGGTCCGCAACTTCGGCCACTTCGGCGACACCTCGGAAGTGCCGCCGCTGTGCGACATCCAGCTGCGCTCCTACGAGCGCTTCCTGCAACTGGACACCCCGCCGGAACAGCGCATCCCCTCGGGCCTGGAAGGGGTCCTCCGCGAAATCTTCCCCATTGACAGCTACGAGAAGAGCCCCGGCAAGAAGCTCTCGCTCGAGTACGTCAAGTACGAACTCGGCAAGCCGCGCTACGGCCCCGACGAGTGCCGCCAGCTGCGCCTCACCTACGGCCGCCCCTTCCGCGTCTGGCTGCGCCTCAACAAGGAGCAGTCCGTCGAGGAGGAAGTCTACCTCGGCGACATGCCGATCATGATCGGCGGCGGCGAGTTCATCATCAACGGCGCCGAGCGCGTCGTCGTCAGCCAGCTGCACCGCTCCCCCGGCGTCGATTTCACCTCCGAAATGGAGGGCGAACGCCGCCTGCATTCCTGCCGCGTCATCCCCGAGCGCGGCAGCTGGATCGAGATCAACGTCACCAAGAAGGAGACGCTCAGCGTCCGCATCGACCAGTCCGGCAAGTTCTCCGCCGTCACGCTGCTGCGGGCGATGGACCCGGCCTACTCCTCCGACGGCCAGATCCTCCGCGCCTTTTATCCCACGGAGGAGGCGCAGGTCAACCCCGAGGCGCGCGAGCGCCTCGTCGGCGCCATGCCGGTTGACGACATCATCGACCCGGAAACGGGCGAAGTCTACCTCGACGCCGGCGACGTCCTCACCGCCGAGTTGTTCGACAAGCTCCTGACCACGAAGGTCGGCCAGGTCAGCGTCCTCGGCAAGGTCAAGGACCGTCTCATCCTCGACTCGATGAAGGAGGACCACGCGACCAAGACGCACGAGCAGGCGCTGTTGAAGATCTACCAACGCCTCCGCCCCGGCAACCCGCCGCAACTGGAGAAGGCGAAGGAACTCTTCAAGGAGAAGTTCCAGGACCCCAACCGCTACCGCCTCGGCAAGGTCGGCCGCTTCCGCATCAACCGGAAGTTCGACCAGGACATCCCCGAGACGGAGATGACGCTGCACGCGCTGGACTACCTGAACGCCATCCGCTACGTCCTGCGCCTGCGCGACCCGGCCGACGCCGCCCACATCGACGACATCGACCACCTCGGCAACCGGCGCGTCCGCACCATCGACGAGTTGGCCGCCGACGAGCTGCGCAAAGGCTTCCTCAAGCTGCGCCGCACCGTGCAGGAACGCATGAGCATGCGCGAAGAGCAGGACATGACGCCGCGCACGCTCATCAACCCCAAGTCGATCTCGGCGGCCATCGAGTACTTCTTCGGCCGCGGCGAGCTGTCGCAGGTCGTCGACCAGACGAATCCGCTGTCGCAGCTGACGCACGAGCGGCGCCTGTCCGCCCTCGGGCCGGGCGGCTTGAACCGCAAGCGGGCCGGCTTCGACGTGCGCGACGTCCACATCTCGCACTACGGCCGCATCTGCCCGATCGAGACGCCGGAAGGGACGAACATCGGCCTGATCTCGCACCTGTCGATCTACGCCCGGGTCGATGACTACGGCTTCCTGATCACACCGTACCGCAAGATTCACAACCGCAAGCTCGGCACCGGCAAGGACGACATCGCCTGGCTGCAAGCCGACAAGGAGGCGCTGGCCTACCTGGCGCCGGCCGACGTGTCGACCGACGGCGAGAAGATCAGCGCCGACCGCATCATCGCCCGCTACGGCGGCGACTTCGGCCCGACCAGCTCCGACAAGGTGCAGTTCATCGACATCTCGCCGAAGCAGATGGTCGGCGTCTCGGCGGGCCTGATCCCGTTCCTCGAACACGACGACGCCAACCGCGCCCTCATGGGCTCGAACATGCAGCGCCAGGCGGTGCCGCTGCTGGTGACCGAACCTCCGCTCGTGGCCACGGGTCTGGAGAGGGACGTCGCGCGCAACAGCGGCATGGTGGTCCGCGCCGAGAACGCCGGCACGATCACCTACGTCGACGGGCACCGCATCAAGGTCGACGAGCGCGAGTACGTGTTGCGCAAGTTCCAGGGCCTCAACGAGCACACCTGCCTCAACCAGAAGCCGCTCGTCCGGGTGGGTCAGAAGGTCAAGAAGGGACACATCCTCGCCGACGGCCCGGCGACGCACTCCGGCGAGTTGTCGCTGGGGCGCAACGTCCTCGTCGCGTTCATGTCGTGGGACGGCTACAACTTCGAGGACGCCATCATCATCAGCGAGCGCCTCGTCCAGAACGACACCTACACCTCGATCCACATCGAGGAGTTCGAGATCGAGATCCGCGAGACGAAGCTCGGCAAGGAGGAGTTCACCCGCGACATCCCCAACGTGTCGCCGAAGGCGCTCAACAACCTCGACGACACCGGCATCGTCCGCATCGGCACCTTCGTCGTGCCGGGCGACATCCTCGTCGGCAAGGTGTCGCCGAAGTCGAAGAGCGAGTTGACGCCGGAAGAGAAGCTGTTGCACGCGATCTTCGGCCGCGCCGGCGAGGACGTCAAAAACGACTCGCTGGAGGTGCCGTCCGGCTGCGAGGGCGTCGTCATCGACACGCAGCGCTTCAGCCGCCGCGCCAGCATGACCGACGAGGAGCGCAAGGCGTTCGACAAGGAGACGAAGGACGTCGAGAATCGCTTCAACAAGCAGATCGCCGACCAGTTCCGCTCGATGGCCGCCGAGTTGGGCACGGTCCTCGACAAGAAGGACTTGAAGGACCCGAATAACACCAGCAAGGCGCTGGCGTCGGAGAAGGACGACAAGACGCTGGCCGAGCAGGCGTCCGTCTTCCGCCTGGCGCAGCTCGACCTGCGCTCGCCGGAGAAGATGAAGCCGGTGCAGGACATCTACCAGAAGCACCACGACCGCATCATGTTCCTCACGGACGAGAAGGAGCGCAAGCTGAACTCGCTGAAGCGCGGCGACGAGTTGCCTTCCGGCGTTCAGCAGATGGTGAAGGTGTACGTCGCGACCAAGCGGGTGATCTCGGTCGGCGACAAGATGGCCGGGCGGCACGGCAACAAGGGCGTCATCTCGAAGGTGCTGCCGATTGAGGACATGCCGTACCTCGCCGACGGCACCCCGGTCGACATCCTGCTCAACCCGCTCGGCGTGCCGTCGCGCATGAACGTGGGCCAGATCCTGGAGACGCACCTGGGCTGGGCGGCGGCGAAGCTCGGCTTCAAGGCGGTGACGCCGGTGTTCGACGGCGCCAGCGAGGAGGAGATCCGCAAGGCGCTCAAGGAGGCGGGCCTGCCGGAGAGCGGCAAGGCGCACCTGTACGACGGCCGCACCGGCGAGCGCTTCGAGCAGCCGACGACCGTGGGCTACATCTACATGCTCAAGCTACACCACCTCGTCGACGACAAGGTCCACGCCCGCGCCACGGGGCCGTACTCGCTCATCACGCAGCAGCCGCTGGGCGGCAAGGCCCGGTTCGGCGGGCAGCGCTTCGGCGAGATGGAAGTGTGGGCCCTGGAGGCTTACGGCGCCGCCTACATCCTCCAGGAACTGCTGACGGTGAAGTCCGACGACGTGGAAGGCCGCACGAAGATCTACGAGTCGATGGTCAAGGGCGAGAACACCCTGGAGGCCGGCACGCCCGCCAGCTTCGACGTCTTGACGAATGAGATCCGCGGCCTCGCTCTCAACATGCAGCTGGAAAAGAAGCGAATCTAATAGCTGTTAGCTGTTAGCTGTTAGCTGTTAGCCAAACGGGGAGTCGCTCCCAGGGAATCCATCGCCATCAAGGTGTATGGTTTTTGGCCAACAGCTAATAGCTAATAGCTAATAGCCCCTTGGAGGGCTACGCCATGAGCAATCAGAACGCCGCCGGCGAAACCACCTACGACCGCATCAACGACTACGGGGCCGTGCGCATCAGCCTCGCCAGCCCGCACGACATCCGCTCCTGGTCGTTCGGCGAGGTCAAGAAGCCCGAGACGATCAACTACCGGACGTATCGGCCCGAGAAAGACGGCCTCTTCTGCGAGCGCATCTTCGGCCCCGAGAAGGACTGGGAGTGCGCCTGCGGCAAGTACCGCGGCATGAAGTACAAGGGCATGATCTGCGACCGCTGCGGCGTCAAGGTGACGCATTCGCGCGTGCGCAGGAAGCGCATGGGCCACATCGAACTGGCCGCGCCCGTCGTCCACATCTGGTTCTTCAAGGCGATGCCCAGCCGCCTCGGCACGCTGCTCGACATGAAGACGACCAGCCTGGAAAAGATCATCTACTTCCAGGACTACGTCATCGTCGACCCGGCCGACAGCCCGCTCAAGGAGAAGCAACTCCTCACGGAAGACGACTTCCGCAAGGCGCGCGAGCAGTACGGCGAAGGCTTCAAGGCCGAGATGGGCGCCGAGGCCGTCAAGAAGCTCCTGGAAAAACTCAACCTCGTCGACCTGTCGAAGGAGCTGCGCGACAAGCTCCAGGCCGAGAGTTCCAAGGACAAGCCGTCCAAGCAGAAGCAGCGCGACTACGTCAAACGCCTCAAGGTGGTCGAGGCGCTGCGCGACTCGGGGCTGGGCGGCCCGCAGAACAAGTCGGAGTGGATGGTCCTGGAGTGCATCCCGGTCATCCCGCCCGACCTGCGCCCGCTCGTGCTGCTCGACAGCGGCAACTTCGCCACCAGCGACTTGAATGACCTTTATCGGCGGATTATCAACCGCAACAACCGGCTCAAGAAGCTGGTCGACCTGAACGCGCCCGAGGTCATCATCCGCAACGAAAAGCGCATGTTGCAGCAGTCGGTCGACGCCCTGTTCGACAACAACCGCTGCAAGCGCCCGGTCCTCGGCAGCAGCAACCGCCCGCTGAAGTCGCTGACCGACATGATTAAAGGCAAGCAGGGCCGCTT
>JBBROG010000106.1:0-26256 GCA_038229635.1 Gemmatales bacterium | reverse complement strand
GACCCCCGGCTATGGGATGCAACCCCTTCGGGGTAGGTCCGGGGGCCTTTTACCCCGCAGGGGTTGCATCCCTCAGCCGGGGGTCGCGCAGCGCACCCCCGGAACGTAGCGCCGGGGTCACATACTCGCGCACCCCCGGAACGACGACGTCCACCCACGGAACGACGACTCAGGACCGGAACGAACGTGTGACTTCGCCATCCTCCTGGCCACCCATCGCCCGCTTGATGTGTTGCACCAGGTTCTTCATCTGCCACCCCTGCTCCGGGCACACGTCCGCCTTCGCCCCTCTCTCACGAAGGTTTTCCGCCACGATCGGCCCGACCGCCGCCACGCACGTCCGCGCCAACCCCTGTCGCAGTGCCTCCTCGCGGCCGTTCTCGGCCGCCACCTCGTACAGCCGGTCGATCTGCGGCGAACTGGTGAAGACCAGCACGTCGACCTCACCGCGAGCCAGGCGGTCGATCAGGTCGAGGACACGCGGCGCGTCGCTCTTCGGGGCGTAGACGTAGGGCAGCACCGTCCGCGCCTCGGCGCCGGCCGACGCCAGGAAGTCCGTCAGCGGCGGGTTGCTCGCGCTGTAAAGCTGCACGCCGACGGTGAGGCCCTTGAGGTCGTGATTTCTCAGGGTCGCGATGACGCCGTCCGTCGTCGGCGCCGAGGCGACTTCCGTCGGCGATAGGCCCACGTCCTTGAGCGCCTTTCCCGGCTTCGGGCCGCGCGTCAGCGTCGGAACCTTGCGAAGGGCGGCGAGAAAGGCGTCTCTCAACCCGGCGCGCTCCGCGAAACCGAGCAGGCGGCGCAGGCCCTCGCCCGTCAGAAGAATGAGCAGCGCGAAGCGGCCGGCGATCAGCTCGTTCAGCCAGGCGACGACCGGCGCCGCGTCGGCGACGTCGAGGATGCTCACAAGCGGGCAGGGCCAGGTCGTCGCCCCTTCCTTCTCCAGCATTTGGGCCAACTCTTCGAGTTGACGCCCTTCCGCCAGGGCGACCGTGCGGCCCGCGAGGGGAAGTGTCATAATCGCGCTCCCTCATATCCCCGGCGCCGGCGCCGGCGGGTTCTCGTTGTACCGGCTCATCGTCCGCGCCATCGCCCAGTCCGGCAGCCAGCGGGTCAGCTTCATCAGCAGCGCCGTCTGCCACGGGAAGTTATACACCTTCACGCGCCGCCGCAGCGCCCCGGCGATGCGCCGCGCCGCCTCGTCCGCCTCCAGGACGAACGGCATCGCGAAGTCGTTCACCGACGTCATCGGCGTCTTCACGAAGCCGGGGCAGATTGTCGTCACCGCGACGCCGCGGCCGCGCAGCTGGATACGCAGTCCCTCCAGGAAGGAGTTGACCGCCGCCTTGCTGGCGCAGTACGCCGCCTCGCCCGGCAGCCCCTTGTACGCCGCCAGCGACGACACCGCCGCCAGGTGGCCGCGGCCGCGCCGCAGCATCTCCGGCAGCACCGCCTCGATGGCGTAGACGACGCCGAGCGTGTTCACGCGGAACATTTTCTCCATCTCGGCGACGTTGAACGGCTCCAGCAGCGTCGGCGCCCCGACGCCGGCGTTGGCGACGAGCAGGTCGACCGGCCCCAGCGCCGCCGCCACGGCGTGGATCGCCGCCACGACTTGCCCCCGGTCGCCGACGTCGGCCGGCGCCGCGAACGCCGTCCCGCCCGACGCCGCGACCTCCTTCGCGAGGCGGTCCAGCTCCTCCCGCCGCCGGGCGACGAGGCCGACGCGCGCCCCTGCCGCCGCCAGTACCTTCGCCAGGCTCCAGCCGATGCCGCTCGACGCCCCCGTCACCACCGCCACCTGACCCGCGAACGACATGCTTCCTCCCGCATTGGAGTCAAAGCCGACTTATTCGGCGTCTCCGGCACATCCGTCGCGTCGGGCGCGCCGTGTCACTTTGGCGTCCGAACCGCGGGCGTGCAAGGCCGATTCGCGGCGCCCGGCGTGGCATACTTGCGGCACGGCACTCTTGGCAGACCGGCCCGGCGCCTGTCACAATGCGAACGGGTGGATTGCCGCGCCTTCCGCCGGGTTTCGTATGCTTTCGTGAGAATGTCCCGATGAATACCCGCCGCTCTCCCTGGGCGTTCCTGGCCTTCGCCTGTCTGACTTCCGCCGCGGCGGCCGCCGCCCCTACTTCGGAGGCCGCCGCGCCGCCCCCCCCGGCGAAGTACGACGTCGTCGTCCGCTACGACATCGACGCCTTCCGCAACCAGCGCGTCGCTCAATTCCGCGACATGGTCGATCTCTTGCGCCGCTTCGGCTTCGCCAAGGGCGAAGGCCCCGAGGACGAGGCCGAGAACCGTGCCGTCAACCGCATGAGCGGCACCATCGCTTCCGCCGACGCGCGCAAGCTCCTCCTCGAACGCCACGTCCGCGCCGTCCGCCTCCAGCCGGCCGGCAGCGACGTGCCGAAGGGCGACGCCACGGTGCGCGTCCAACTGGAGTTGAACGGCATCCTCACGCCGGAGCCGGGGCGCTTTCTTTACGGCCTCGACGCCGTGCGCCGTATGGAGTCGGAGGACGGCCCGGCCCTGGAGCGCCAGCGCCTGCTCGCCGACCAGGCACGCGGCGTTCTGGCGAAGCTCGGCTTCCGCGAGGCCGCCGGCTACGACACGCGCGCCTTCTCGCGCCTCGTCGGCACCGTCCCCGCGAGCAAACTCGACCTGCTCCTCGACGACCTGCGCACGCAGGCGAACGGGGCCGACCTGCCGGCTCCCTTCGCCACGCGCTGGCCGCTCCTCGTCGTGGAAGTCATGCCCGACCTGCCGCTGCCGAAGCCGCCCGCCGAGCCCGCCGCCGCCCCGAAGGGACAGGAGAAACTGACGCCGGAGGTCCGCGCCCTCCTCGGCGGCGCCGACGCCGACAAGCCGCAGCGCATGGAAGTCATCCTCTGGCTCGCCCCGCGCGACGCGGACGTGAGTTGGCAGAACGAGCTGCTGCGGGCGGCGCCGGGGGTCGTCCTCGAAGGACGTCTCGGACCGCTCGTCTCCGTGGTGGCGCCGCCGAGTCAGGCCGTGGCGCTGGCGGCGTCTCCCGCCGTCTCGACGGTCCGCCTGCCGCGCTCGGCGCAAGCACGGCCGTTCGGCGCGAACGGGGAGAAGATCGCCCCGGAGGCGCTGGGCGGTAAGGGGCTCGAACACCTCAGGGACGTCGCTCGGAGAGGTAACGGAGTGAGGATAGCCCTCATCGACGGCGATTTTCGCGGCTGGCAGGCCCTCGCCGGCAAGGGGTTGCTGAAGGCGACGTCGCTCTTCGACCTGACCGCCGAGCGCAACGCCGGCCTTCTGCCCGACCCGGTCCCCGGCGGCGCCGCGGCAGTCGGTCACGGCACGCAACTCGCCGAGGCGTTGACGAAGGTGGCGCCCGGAGCGGAACTGCTCCTGATCCGCGTCGACCCGGCGGCGCCGTACCAGCTGCTCACCGTCGCCCGCGCCCTCAGCGGCGACGCCCCGCAGTCGCTTAACCTCGACCGCCGTAACGCCGACCTCGACGCCGAGCGCGACCTGCTCGCCGCGCGCCACGCCCGGCTGCTCGAAGAACGCCGCGCCGCCCTGGAGGGCGTCGGCGAGGCCGACGACCTCGAGAAGCTCCGTCAAACGTATCGCGCCAACCAGGCCAAGCTCGACCAGGACGAGCGCGAGTTCCAGGCTCGCCTGTCGCGCTACGTCGCCCTCGAAGAGAGCCTGCGCGCCCTGCGGAAGGTCAAAACGGTCGTGTGCGGCCTGGCCTGGAACGAGGGGTTGCCGGCCGACGGCGGCGGAGCCCTGGCCCGCTACTTCGACGACCGCCCCTTGAAGCCGTACCCCTGGCTACAAGCGGCGCCCGACGTGCGCGGCCAGGCGTGGGTCGGGCCGTTTCACGATCCGGGGAGGGGCGGACTCCTGGCGTTCCGGCCGCCGAGCGACGAGTTGCCCGCCGGGCTGTGGAGCCCGACGCTCGCCTTCCTGAATTGGGAGCCGGCCGGCGGCAAGGCCGTCGCCGACCTGCCCGCCGGGGCGCGGCTGCGCGTGGCGGTGCAGTGGCGCGAGGCTCACGACGCCGAGTTCCTGCGCCGCGGCGAGGACGTTTACCGCGAGCCGCTCACGCCGCTCGACGTCGTCGTTCTGCGCCAGTCCGACCCCTCGGGCGTCAAGCAACCGGCCGACGATTTCGAGGTCGTCGCCGCCTCGTCCGGCCTGCCGCAGCGACTGGACAACGAACTCCATTCGTCGGTGTACGAGCAGGCGGTCGACGTCGTCGTCAAGCAGGCGGGCCGCTACGCTCTGCAGGTGCGCGGCCGGCGCCCGGACGGCACGCGGCCGGCGGGCGTCCCGACGCTGCCGATTCAGCGACAGACGTGGGACCTGCGGCCGCGCCTGTTCGTGGAGACGTTCGACGGGCCGGGGCGCGCCGTCTACCGCGACTTCGCCACGGCCGAAGGGAGCGTCGGCACACCGGGCGACGCCCGGCGGACGGACGTCGTCGGCCCGGCAAGCGGGCGTGTGCCCGTTTTCGGGGTGGGATTGGGTGTGAAGTAAGAGCGTCTACCGCGCCGCCCGCAGCCGCTCGCGCCAGCGCCGCTTCGAGTCGATGACGGCCTTCTCCCGCCCGAGAAGGATGTGAAGGTGCGTCCGCGCGACGCCCCACGCCTTGCACAGGCTGTAGAGCAGGTTGAGGGGAAGCACCGCCAGCGCCGTCGCGAGGCTCTTGCCCTTGAAAGCGACTTCGGCGTAGACGAGGGCGGCGGCCTGGAGGGTCAGGCAGAACGCCGGCACGGCGAGGAGGCGAATGTCGAAAAAGCCGAGCGGTAAAGTCGCCAGGGCCGCGACGAGGAACAGCAGGTCGCGGCCGACGTAGACGCCGTGCTTGTACCAGTAGCGGGCCGAGCCCTGACCCTGACGCAAGGCGGTGCGCAGGTATTTGCCGAAGTCCGTCGGGTGGTCGTGGCGGACGACGGCTTCGGGGACGAAGGCGATCCGCCGGCCCTCGGCGAGCAGACGCCTTGCGAGGTCGTCGTCGTCGGCGTAGTAGGTGAGCGCCTCGTCGAAGAGGAGATCGGCGACGACCTCGCGGCGGAAACCCATATTGTTGCCGACCAGGCCGCGCCCTTGTGCCGTGCCGCCGCCGAGGCGCGTCGTGCCGACGTAGGCCCTTTCGGCGAGGTTGCGCGGCTCGGCGTCGAGGACGCGCCCGGCGGCGGCGGACACCTCGGGCCGGTCGAAGGCTCGCACCATCGCGCCGAGCCAGCCCGGCTCAACGACGCAGTCGGAGTCGGTGAAGAAGACGAGTCGGCCGCGCGCCGCCCGAATGCCGACGTTGCGGGCCGCCGACAGCCCGAGGTTGCGTTCGTTGCGGACGACGACCGCCCCGCCCGGATGAGCGAGGCGGAATTCCTCCAACACCCGCGGCGTGTCGTCGGCTGAGCCGTCGTCGACGAGGACGATCTCGAAATCCTGGAACTCCAGGCGCAGCAGGCTGTCGAGGCAGGCCCCGACCTGCCCGGCGCGGTTGTAGACGCAGACGACGACGCTGGCGGTGACTTCGGCCATGTCCCTTCACTCCGCGCCGCACCGGGCGTCGATCGCGTTTAAGTGGTCCAAAAACTCTTCCACCTCCCCGTCGCGTGGGACGACGCCGTTGCGGCCCAGGTGGCACCAGGCCCAGGTGAAGGCGAGGCGGGCGACGGCCCAAGGCGTCTCGCCGTTCCAACCTCGGGCGCGAGTCGCCTCCCGGAGCCGGCGCGCCGCCTCGCCGTGGCGGCGCACCCACCCCAGGTTGCCGAGCAGGCGCAGGTAGTGCCGGCCGAGGTCGTCCCGGAAGCGCGGGTCGGCGTCGTCGGCCGCGACCGCGCCCAGGTATCGCCGCACGACGCGGGCGACCTCGACGGCGCTGGTGATGCCGCGGGCCGTGAGGTTACGGCCGTGCGTGCGCCGCAGGTACAGGCGCCGCGGGAGGTAGACGACCGGCCCGCGCAGGCAGAGCCAGAGCAGCAGGTCGTAATCGGACCCCACGCGCAGCCCCTCGTCGAGTCCGCCCTTGCGCCGCCAGTCGTCCCGGCGGAAGACGAAGCCGGGGTAGCCGACGACGTAGTTCCCCCAGGTCAAGAGCAGCCGGGCCGCCGCGTGGCCGTCCACATGGAAATACCCCTCTTTGCGACTCCCCAAGGCTTCCAGGCGGCGCAGCAGTGTCGGCGGCTGCCAGCGCGCCCCCGGCGCCTCCGGGTTGCCGTAAGCGCCGCACGCGGCGAAGGCGAGCGCCGCGTCGGGCTCCCGCTCCAGCGCGCCGGCCAGTTCCTCCAGGTGGCCGGGGAGCAGGATGTCGTCCTGGTCAAGGACAGCGACGAGTTCGCCCGAGGCCGCTTCGAGAGCCGCGTTGAGCGGCCGCGCCGGGCCGCCGCTGTTCCGCGTCTGGCGTAAGAGACGGATCGGGACGGGCGCGTCGCGTGCTACTTCCTCGACGACATCGGCCGTGCCGTCCGTCGAGGCGTCGTCCGCCACGAGGACCTCGTCGGGCCGGCGCGTCTGCGCGAACACCGACCGCAGCGCCTCCGCAATGTAGGCGCGGCCGTTGTACGCCGGGACGAGGACGGACACGCGCGACAACCTACTACTCCCCTCCGCGAACATTAGAGCCGTCGAGCCGTCAGGCGCCCCATGACGGCCAGCACATTCCGCACGTCGGCCTCGGTCGGTTCCGCGCTCAGGGCGTCGACGACCTCCCCCGCCGCGCGCGCGGCTTCCGCGTAGGCGACGGCCTGAGCGGACTGAGGCCGCGCGCCGTGCCCGCCCTCCGTCAGCCAGAGGGAGGGGACGCCGGCGCGCCCGGCCTCCAGGACGAGCAGGGCGAAAACGTCGCCGACGGCGACCACCAACTCGTACTCCCTCAACTCGGCCGTGAACCGCGCCGGCACCTCGGCCAGGGCGGGGTTGACGAGGACGGGGATGCGCTCGGCGGCGTAAGCGTCGGCGAGAGGCCCTTCCGCCGGAGCGACGACGGCCACGCGGAACCCGGCGGCGCGGGCCGCGCGCGCCAGCCGCAACCGTCCGGCCGACGCAGGCGCGCCGCTCAGGTCGGGTACGGCCAGCAGGACGCGCCCGCCGTCGCCTCTCCCTTCGTACTCGACGGGCCGCATCACATACGGGGACGTCCGGGCATAGAGCCCAGGGCAATAGATCTCGCGGCGGCCTTCGGGGCCGCGCTCCTCGTCCGACCCGAACCGCGCCAACAGGTCCGCCAGCGCCGCCGGCGGATCGGGCTCCTCGCGCAGCCGCGGCACGGCGGACGCGCGCGAGAAATTGGGGTTGAAGTTCGGGTCGCCGGTCAGGGTGAAGGCCAGCAGTTGCCGCGCTGCGCGGAGCAAGTCCGGCGTCGGCGTCGAGTCGCCGCGCGTCTTGCCTTCGTGGTGAAGGAGGGTCGCGAAGGGCGTATAAACGTTGCGGTAGCCGAGGTCGGCGGCGCGGACGCCGAGGTCGACGTCGCTGTAACAGAGCCGGTACGCCTCGTCGAACCCGCGCAGCTCCTCGAAGACCGACCGGCGCACGGCCAGACAGGCGCCTGTCACCGCCAGGTAGTTGCGATACCAATCGACCGAGCCGAACGCCGCGCCTGCGTAATACTCGGGGCGGCCGCGGCAGACGTGGTCCGCCGCGAAGGCCCCCAGGCCGACGACCACGCCCGCGTGCTGGATCGTCCGGTCCGGGTAGAGCAGCTTGCCGCCGACGACGCCGACCTCGGGCCGCTCCGCCCAGCGCACCAGCTCGGCGAGCCAGTCGGCGTGCGTCGCCTCGACGTCGTTGTTGAGGAAGACGAGGACGTCCCCGGTCGCCGCCCGCGCCCCGACATTGTTGGCGGCGGAGTAGTTGAACGGCCGCGGGTACGTCACGACCCGCACGCGCGGCTCGCGGCTCAGTTCGCGGTAGTAGGCGTGCGTCCGCGCGTCCGCGCTCTCGTTGTCGACGAGGACCAGCTCAAAAGGGTCGTAATCCGTCAGGCTCAGGAGGGAGTCGACGCACTTCCTCAGCAGGTCCGCCTGGTCGCGCGTCACGATCACGAGCGACGCCTTGGGCGACGAGTGAGCCCAGCCGACGCGCCAGGCTCCCCCGCGCTGCTCCGTCACCGACGGCTCGGGCAGGCCGAGGGCGCGGAGGTGCTGTCCCAGGCACGCCGCCTGCGCCTTGTACGCCCCCTCCTTGGCGACCGAGTGCGCCGAGGCGGAGGCGGGGATCTGTCGCCCGTGGTAGAGCACCTTGGGGACGTGCGCTACCCGCGCCCCCTGGCGCGTGCAGCGCAGCGCCGCGTCCCAGTCCTGGGCGCCGTCGAACTCGCCGCGGAAGCCGCCGGCGCGCGACAGCAACTCGCGGCGGACGACCGGGTGCGTCAGGTAGTTGGCGGACAGCAGCGTCTCCGGCGACCAGGCCGGCTTGAAGAACGGCGCGTGGCGCCGGCGGCCGTCGGCGCTCAGTTTGTCCTCGTCGAAATAAACGAGGTCGAGCGCGCGATCCTTATTGAGGAGTTGGACGACTTCGTAGAGGGCGTTGGGGGCGTAGACGTCGGCGTGATCGAGGAGGGCGACGTAGTCGCCGCCGGCCAGGGCGAGCGCGGCGTTGGTGTTGGCCGCGATGCCGCCGTTGCGCCCCAGGAACTCCACGCGCACGCGCCCGTCCTCGGCCGCCGCCTCCCGAAGAAGTTCGCGCAGGCCCGCGACCGTCGAGCCCCCGTCGACCAGACACCACTCCCAGAAGGGGTACGACTGGCGCCGCACGGACAGGATGGTTTCGCGCAGCACGTCCGGCGCGACGTTGTAGACGGGCGTGAGGATGCTGACGAGCGGGCGATAGGCCAGGCCGCGCGCGGCGAGCGCCTGCCACTCCAACTGCTCGGCGGACGGCTCCCGCGCCTGCGACCAGCGCGCGTAGTCCTCGTCGGTCACTTCGCCGGGGGCGTTGGGGGAGGCGAAACCAACCCCCCGCGCGACCCTCCGCCAGACGAGCGACGCCAGGACCGCCGCGCCTTCCCGCCGGCCGACGCGGTAGGAGAGACGAAGGAGTTCGCGGAGTCGCCCGAGCCTGCTCATGCCAACCTTTCGTCGGGACACGCGCGTGTTCCCCGGGTTACACGCGTTCCCCGGGTTGCGCGAGTACGCTCCACCCGGGGCTACGATCCGCCGCCCCTCCGGGGCTAATTCAGGGCTTCGCGCCGCCCTCCAGTTTCTTTAGCTCATTTACGAGGTAGTCGGCACTCTTGACTTCCTTGCCGTCCTTGAGACGAATCAGATACGGCTTGCCGCTCGTCGACGACTTCGTGGCGACCTTGTCGATGAAGTCGCGCGCGGTCTTGACGTCGCTCGCCCTGTCCCACTTGCCGCGCAGGAAACGCGCGGCGGTCTTGGCGTCGTAGTCGCTGCCGTTGCGGACGAACACGGCACCGTCGAGATCCCCCACGTGCTTGATGAGGGCCTCGATCTTCTCCTTCTCACCGAGCGGTTTGTCGTCGGCCGCGATCAGGAGGGCGAAGAGGGGCAGACAGACGAGAGGGACGCGCGTCATGGGTCACACCTTTCCTTGGCGACGAGTTCCGTGAGAGTTCCGGCACTTCCTTATTGCACTTCGGGCGCGGCCGAAGTCAAGCCCTCTCCCCGGCGCAGGCGGAGCGTGAAGCGACTCCCCCGCCCCGGAGCGCTCTCGACGGTCAGCGTGCCGCCGAACGCCGCGGCGATGCGCCGGGCCGTCGCCAGCCCGAGCCCGACGCCGCCGAGCCCGAGGCGGCGCGCCGACGCCGAGCGGTAAAACGGCTCGAACAGGTGCGACAGGTCGTCCGGCGCGATGCCGTTTCCCGCGTCCTCCACGGACAGGGCGACGCCCGTCAGCGCGACCGTCACGGGCGTGCCGGCCGGGCTGTATTTCAGCGCGTTGTCGAGGAGATTGTCGAGCAACTGGGCCAGGAGCAACGGTTGGGCGTGGACGAGAAAGGCCCCGTCGGCGAGATCGAGCCGCAGATCGGCCGCGCGGGCGTGGTCGGACCAGCGCGCCAGTTGGCTCGGCACCCATTCGGCCAGGTCGATGACCTCCAGGGAAGCGAGCGTCGCCTCGGCGTCGGCGCGGGCCAGGAAGAGCAGGGCTTCCACGATCCGATGGAGGTGCCCCGCCTGGACGTGGACGCGCGTCAGAAGTTTGCGGTATTCCTCGGGGGGCCGGTCGCGGCGCAGGGCGACCTCGACCTGGCCGAGCATCGCCGTCAGCGGGGTGCGCAGTTGGTGCGAGGCGTCGCCGGTGAAGCGCCGCTGCCGCTCGAACGACTGCCGCAGACGAGAAAGAAGGTCGTTAAAGGCGTGGCCCAGGTCTTCCAACTCGTCGCCGGTCGCCGACACGGGAAGGCGCGGCTCGGCGTCGGCGGCGCTGGTCGCCCGCGCGGCCTGCGCCATCTGATTCAGAGGGGCGAGGGCGCGGCGGCTCAGGGCGCAGCCCAGGATGGCGGCCGTCAGCCAGACGACGCCGGACAGGCCGGTCAGCGCCAGCGCCAGGCTGCGGAGCGCGGCCGCGGCCGGGGCGCGCGAAACGGCGGCCGTCAGCACCAGTTCCTCGTACCGGCGCGCGCGGACTGGCTCCGGGAGGTCCGCGCGCTCACTCCACCGCTCCGACCGCAGTTGGCGCCGGCCCGACAGCCACGAGGAACCCGACGGCAACGCCGACGCCCCGAGGTTCGGCGAGCGGCCCAGGACCTTTTCGGCCCCATCGAGAACCTCCCAGCGAGGCTGTTCCTCGGCGGCGTCCTGGCCGAGCGTCAGCCGCCGCTCGCGCGGCTCCCACTCCAGGGCGTCTTCCTCGACCTCGACGGCGGCGGCGAGGGTATCGAGGGCCGCTTCCAGCCGCTCCGCCGCCTGGCGCTCCAGGTGGGCGCGGGCGAGCAGGTAGAGCGCGGCCGAGAAGCCGGCGAGGACGAGGGCCAGCGCCGTCAGGAAGAACAGGCAAAGGCGCGTCGCGAGTTTCACGGGACCTCTTCCGGGCTCGGCCGGGACGGGTCGCTGAGGAGGTAGCCGCGGCCGCGCAGCGTCTGGATCAGGCGCGGGCCGCGCGCCTCCAGTTTGCGGCGCAACTCCATGACGTGGACTTCGAGGGTGTTCGACAGGCCGTCGTAGCGGTCGTCCCAGACGTGCTCGTAGATGCGCGTCCGCGACAGGACTTCGCCGGGGTGGCGCAGGAAGAACAGCAGCAGCGCGAGTTCCTTCCCGGTCAGGTCGAGCGCGTGGCCGTCGCGCTCCGCGCGCTGGGTGGCGAGGTCGAAGCGCAACCCGGCGAAGCTGAGGACGGTGGTGCCGCCGTCGCGCCGCCGGGCCAGGGCGCGGACCCGCGCCAGCAACTCCTCGAAGGCGAACGGCTTGCAGAGGTAGTCGTCGGCCCCGCCGTCGAGGCCGCGCACCCGGTCGGAGACGGCGTCGCGGGCGGTCAGGAAGAGCACCGGGGTCGTGCGGTCGGTCTGGCGCAGGCGGCGCAGCAGCGTGAGGCCGTCGGCGCCCGGCAGCCACCAGTCGAGGAGGACGACGTCCCACGCCTCGCCCCGCAGCGCGTGCCAGGCGCCGTCGCCGTCGGCCTCGTGCGCGACGGAGAAGCCCTCCTCGCGGAGGCCGCGGACGAGGAAGTCGGCGATCTCGGCGTCGTCCTCGACGACCAGGATGCGGATGCCCATGCCATCCTCGTTCGGATCTCCCCTCTCCCCAAAGGGGAGAGGGGAGAGAGCGGAAAAGGACGCTTACTTCTTGTCCTTCTTGTCCGTCTTGTCCTTCTTCTCCTCGTCCTTTTTCTCTTCCTCAAGGATCTTGCCCTTGGGGTCGAGGACGACTTCGAGTTTCTTGTTGTCGGCGGTGGTGATGAGGGCCTCGTAGGTGATCTTATCGTCCTTGGTGATCTCCTCGGCCTTGGTGATCTTCGCCTTGGGGTACTTCGCCTCCAGGGCGTCGCGGACCTCCTTGGGGAAGTCCTCGGCCTTGATTTCCTTCTCGACGGAGACGATCTTGCCGTCGGGATCGGTGGTCACGTCGATGTTCTGGCCCTTGTACTTGATCGTGACTTCGTAGTGCGTCTTGCCGTTTTCGGTCTCCTCGGCGGCCTCGACGAGTGTGGCCCCGTCGAACTTGGCCTTCACGGCGTCGCGGACCTTGGCGGGCAGTTTGTCCAGGTCGATCTTCTTCTCGCCGGCGGCGGCGGTGAGAACGACCGCCGCGAGGCACACGACGCCCGCGGCCCAACTCACTGTCTTACGCATCGACAATCTCCTGAAAGGGGTCTCTTGCGACGTCCGCCGGGCCGGCCGTCCGGGCCGGCCTCGGGACGACAGGGGTCATGATAGCGACGGCCCCTCAAGCCACAGTGAAGCGAAGATAAGGTCTTTCTTATCCAACCCGGCTTCCCCGGAACACCCGCCCTTGCCGTGCCGCTCGCGGCTTCGCACGGGCGAAGCCGCGAGCGGCCGAGGGCTTGGCTTGGCGGCTCGCGGGCGGCTTGTTATGGTGGCGGGATGCCGTCGACCGCCGCCGGCGAAAAGACCGCGCCGCCCGGTCCGAGGAGGTAGGGACGACCATGACGCCGACCGAGGAGATTTCGTCGACCGAGGAGGAGGCGCCGCCGGCCGCGTCGTGGCTCACTCGGTCCGAGTGGGGGCTGCTGCTGACGCTGGCGGCGGTGCAGTTCACGCACATCATGGACTTCGTCATCGTCATGCCGCTCGGGCCGGAGTTCCAGGGCGCCCTGGGCCTCAGCGCCGAGCAGTTCGGGGGGATGGTCTCGGCCTACGGATTCGCCGCCAGCGCGTCGGGCCTCCTCGCCGCCTGGTTTCTCGACCGCTTCGACCGCAAAAGGGCGCTGCTCGTCCTCTACGCCGGCTTCACGCTGGGGACGCTGCTCTGCGCCGCCGCGCCGGGCTACGTCGTCCTCGTCCTCGGCCGGGCGGTGGCGGGCGGGTTCGCCGGGGTGATGGGGGCGACCGTGCTCGCCGTCATCGGCGACGTCCTCCCGGAGTCGCGCCGCGGGCAGGCGATGGGCATTATCATGTCCGCCTTCTCCGTGGCGTCCATCGTCGGCGTGCCCGCCGGGCTGCTCCTGGCCAACTACGCCGGGTGGCGGACGCCGTTCGCCGCGCTGGGCGTCCTGTGCGTGCCGGTGCTGCTGCTGGCGTGGCGCTTCTTGCCGCCCCTGCGCGGCCACCTGACGCGCCACGCCGGCCCCGCCGTCAGCCCGTGGGCGGTGCTGACTCACCCCGGCCACCTCCGCGCCTACGCCCTCATGGCCGCCCTGGTGATGGGCACCTTTACGATCATTCCCTACCTCAGTTTGTATTTGGTCAACAACGTCGGCCGCGCCAAGACGGAGTTGCCTTACGTCTGGCTGTTCGGCGGGGCGGCGACGCTGCTGACGATGACGCCGATCGGCCGGCTGGCCGACCGCTACGGCAAGCTCGTCACGTTCCGGGTCCTCGCCCTGTTCACGCTGCTGCCGACGCTCCTGCTCACCAACCTGCCGGCCGGGCCGCTGGCGGTGACGCTGCTGGCGACGACGCTGTTCATGGTGTCGACGGCGGGGCGCATGGTGCCGGCGATGGCGCTGCTGACGGCGAGCGCGGCGCCGCGCTACCGGGGGAGCTTCATGAGCTTCAACTCGTCGGTCCAGCAGCTGGCGGCGGCCGTGGCGCCGCTTGTGTCCGCCGCGATCGTCGGCGGCGAGGACCGCGGGGCCGCGCCGCTGAGGCACTTCGGCCTGGTGGGGCTGGTCGCCATGACCGCCATGATTTGCAGCGTTTTCCTGGCGGGGCGGCTGCGCCCGGCCTCGGCGTCGTTGTGACGGATGTCAGGGCGCGGGCGGCGGCACGCGGGCGGCGAGTTGGGCGCGGAGTTGGGCGATCTCGGCTTCCAAGGACTGCGCCCGCCGTTGCGTCTCCTCGACGACGCGACCGGCCTCCAAGGCGACGCGACGAGCTTCGTCCGCTTGTCGCCGCTCCTCCCGGGCCGCGTGACGAGCCTCGCCCGCTTGTCGCCGCTCCTCCTCGGCCATGCGGCCGGCCTCTTCCGCGCGCCGCCGTTCCCCTTCGGCCACGCGACGAGCCTCGACCGCTTGCCGCCGCTCCCCCTCGGCGAGGCGGCGCGCTTCGTCCGCCCGCAGCCGCTCGCCTTCGGCGAGGCGCTCGATTTCGTCCGCCCGCTCCTTCTCGATCTCGGCGTGCAACTCCGCGGCCTCGGCGAAGGTCGGCACCATTTCGCCGTTCGCCTCGAAGAGGCGCGGCCAGACGTCGTGATAGGCGCTGTGAACGCCCTCCCACGTCCCCAGCCACAGCCCGAGCTGTTCGCTCCAGAGCCGGCCGCGCCCGTCCGGGGCGATGGGCCGGTAACGGCCGTCGTGGAGCCGCCAGCCTTCGTAGGCCCGCGTGTCCGGGTCGTAGCAGAAGTATTCGGCGGTCCGGAATACCTTCTCGTAGATGTCCTTCTTGGTCGTCCGGTCGACGTGCGCCGTCTTGGGCGAGATGAGTTCGACGATGAGGTCGGGATAGCGGCCGCCTTCGAGCCAGACGACCCAGTAGCGGCGGATCGGCGTGTGGCTCACGCCCTTGACCAGGAAGACGTCCGGCCCCCGAAAGTCCTTGTTGAAGGCCTCGTCCGGGCTGAAGTAGATGAACATGTTGCCGCCGGCGTAGTAGTCGTCCCGGCCGCGGTAGACGAAGACGATGAGTTCCAGCAGCAGATTCATCGCGTAGCGGTGCCAGGCGGTCTCCAAGGGCTCACCGTCCTCATCGATGAGTTCGTAAGTAGGAATCACATCCTTCACTTGGTCGAGCGGGGACATTAGAGCCTCCTCCCTGTCGCCGGCGCGCCCGGCGTCGCTTCCGCGCGATTATCCGCAATTGTCGCCCCGGCGCCGAGGTCAGTCCGCCGCGCGTCACGCCAGAATCTCCCAGATCGGCCGCCCGCCGTTCGCCACCGGCACGGGCCGGCCGGTGCGGTCGTGGACCGGCGTATCGGGGTCGATGCCGAGGCATTCAAAGACCGTGGCGACGACGTCGGCGGGCCGCACCGGGCGGTCCTTCACGTAGGCGGCCTGCGCGTCGCTGGCGCCGCAGACGGTGCCGCCGCGGACGCCGGCGCCCGCCAGCAGCGCCGAGTAGCAGAAGGTCCAGTGGTCGCGGCCGGCGCTGCCGTTGACGCGCGGCGTGCGGCCGAAGTCGGTGTTGACGACCACCAGCGTCTCGTCGAGCAGCCCGCGCGCCTCCAGGTCGCTCATCAGGGCATCGAAGGTCTGGTCGAGGATAGGAAGGTTGGCCTTCTTGAGCTGCCCGAAATTGTTACTGTGCGTATCCCAGTAGGTGTCATAGCCGAGCGGGGCGCGGGTGCCGTAGCCGTCGAAGTAGACGTCGACGAAGCGCACGCCGGCCTCGATGAGCCGCCGGGCGACGAGCGCCGACGAGCCGACGAGGTGGCGGCCGTAGCGCTCGCGCACGCGCACGTCCTCCGCCGACAGGTCGAAGGCGCGGCGGAGCTTCGCGTCGGTCAGCAGGCCGAAGGCGCGCCGCCAGGTGCGGTCGAAGGTGTCGGGCATGGCGTCGACGCGGCGGGCGATCTGATCGAGTTGTTGGGCCAGCCCCTTGCGGCCGTCGAGCCGGGCGGCGGTCAACTCGGGCGGCAGTACCGTGTCCGCGAGCGTCGGGGAGCCGACCCACACGGGCTGACGGCCGAGAGCCGGGTTCTTTTCGAGGACGGGCTGGTAGTCGCTGACGACCGGGTCGCAGCGCTTGCCGAGGAAGCCCGCCCAGGGGCCGGGGCGCTTGATGGCGAAGCCCCAGCCGAGGGCCGTCGGCAGGGCGACGTAGTGCGGCAACTCCACGTCCGGCGGCTTGAGGTACTCGCAGACCGAGCCCATGCCGGGCGGGTAGCTGTCGCGCGGCACGAGTTCGTTGATATCGACCGGCTGCTCGCTGCCGCAGAAGCTCGGCAGACAATTGTGGCAGCCGGCCTTGTGGTTGACCGAACGGACAAGAGCGGCCTTGTGCATCCACTTCGCCATGCGCGGCAGGTGCTCGCAGATCCGGATGCCGGGGGCGCTGGTCGCGGCCGGCTTGAACTCGCCGCGCACCTCGACGGGGGCGGCGGGCTTCATGTCGAACATATCCTGCGTCGGCGCGCCGCCGTGCAGGTAAAGGTGGATGACGTTTTTCGCGCGGCCGGGCCGGGCGCCGGCGGGGCGCCTTCGGTCGAGAGCCGTCACCGACGGCAGGTCGATCATCCCGCCCAGCGCCGCGAGCGTGCCGGCGGTAAGGATTTCCCGGCGCGTCACGCCGTTGCAGAAGGGGCGGGCGTTTCCGCGGAGCGTCAGCATGTCGTTCTCCCGTGCATCTCGCCGTCCACGTCTAAGCCTATCCGGCAACCCCTTTGTTAGCCCGCGTAGCGGGCGGCGGATCGTAGCCCCGGGTGGAGCGTACTCGCGAAACCCGGGGAACACGCAACCCGGGGATCATAACGAGGACGTGTCGATATTTGGAACCCCCGGAGGGGGTGACGGAAATGGGACACGTCCCCGGTCGTGTTCCCCGGGTTGCGCGAGTACGCTCCACCCGGGGCTACGATCCGTCACCCGCTACGCGGGTTCAACACAATTCACACGTCCCCGGATGGGTTCCCCGGGTTGCGCTGCACCCGCTGCGCGGGTTGCGCTCCACCCGGGGCTACGATCCGCCGCCCGCTACGCGGGCTAACAACAGGTTGATAGACAGTGAATAACCCGCCGACGATCATGTGTCAAACTGTCAGGAGCGGAATCCTGACCTACGAGCCGGGCCGACGCAGCGCGGCCTTCGCCTCCTCCGTCAGCCGCGCGCCCGACCCCCCTTGGGCCAGCGTCCTCATCACGTCACGCGCCTCCGGCGAGCCGATCCGTTCCAGCACCGCGACGGCTCGCCATTCGCGGAGAGCGTCGGGCGGAGGCACCGGACGCGGGCGTTCGAGCAACTGTTTCGCGGTGCGCCCCGCCTCCGGCGACGGTTTCCCCTCCAGGACGCGCCGCAGCGCCGGCAGGGCGGCCTCGCCCAGCCCTTCCAAACCCGCCGTCGCGGCCCGGCGCGTCTCGAACTCGTCACTGTCGAGTTCGGCGATCCATTTTCCAATCTTTTTCCCGTCGGCGTGGGGAGCCGGGCGCAGTCGTGCCTTCAGAAAGTCAACCGCCGTCCCCCGCCCCGCGGCGAGCGCCAGGCCGGCGCGGTACGCCTTGCCGGCGTCGTCGGCGGCGAGGTCGGCCCAGAGGCCGGCGCAGGCGTCGCGGTCCGGGGCGCGGACGGCACCCACGGCGGCCCGCGTCGCTTCGGCCACGTCCCAGAGGAGAATTGTCCCGTCGGTCAGTCCCGTGGCCAGCACCGGGCGGCCGGGGAGGAAGAGCGGCACGAACTCGGCCGACGAGAGGGCCCAGCCCGCGCCGTCCTCCGGCGGGCGCCAGGGGAGGGCGTTGCCCGTGGCGACGTCCCAGAGGCGCAAGCCGTCGCTTCCGTTCGCGGCGACGAAACGCCCGTCCGAGGAGACGGCCAGGTGCCAGGTGTGGTCCGTGGTGAAACGTGCGACTTCCTGGCCCGTCGCCGTCTCGCGCACCGTGATGCGGCGCTTGTTGACGGGGACGCCGTTCGTGGCGTCCAGCGCCGCCAGCACCCGGCCGTCGGAGGAGAAAGCCAGCGGGGACTGCAGCTCGCCGGGGAACGCCGTCAGCGTGCGCTCCGCGTAGGTCTCCTGGAGGACGGCGCCGCCGCTCGCAGTCAGCGCGACCGCGGCGCCGTCCGGAGTGAACTGAGATCCCCAAACATGGCGCGGCAAGAGGCGGCTCTGGAGGCTTCGGCCCGTCACCGCGTCCCAGACGTCGTAGCGGAGGCCGCCGTCTTCGTCCGTCCCGAGGATGACGCTGATCGCGGCCAGGCGCTTGCCGTCCGAGGAGAGAGCCAGCGACTGGACGTACGTCGTCCCTTCTTTTTCCGCGAGGGCCTCGACCCGCCGCCGCCGCGGTTCCGTGCCGGCGGCGACGTCCCAGAAGCGAATCGTGCGGGCGCCGTCGGTCGTGACCAGCTGCCGCCCGTCGGCCGAGAACGCGCACGGGCCGACACTCCCCTCGTGGCCGCGGAGGCGGTGCAGCGGCTGGCCGGTCGTGGCGTCCCACACATACACTTCGGCGTCAAAGTTGGCACAGGAGGCGATGAGCTTGCCGTCCGGGGAGGCCGCGAGGGAGGAGACGCTGCCGCGGTGGCCGGGGCGATGGTGCAGAGCCCGCCCGCTCGCCACGTCCCACAGGCGAATCGAACTCCTGCCCGACGCGGCCAGCGTCCGCCCGTCGGGCGAGAACGCCAGGATGTCGACATGACGGTCCGGGATCTTGCGGACCTCTTTTTTCGCGACGAGGTCGTAGACTTTGATGCCCTCGAGTCCTCCCGCCGCCAGGGTTTTGCCGTCGGGGGAGAGAACGAGGGAATAGACGCCGCCGACGCCGTCGGCGGCGAGCGCGACCGGCGCGCGGCCGGCGGCGAACTCCCAAAGCTTGATCGTCTCCCGGTCGTGGATCGCCAAGGTTTTGCCGTCCGGGGAGAAGGCGAGGCTCGAGACGTCCGTCGCGAGCGCGGCCGCCTCCTTGCCCGTACCCGTGTCCCACAAGCGAAGCGTTTTCCGGACGTCGCCGGCCAGGAGTGTTCCGTCCGGCGAGAACGTCAGGCGGTCGACGATCCCGTTCGTGGTCCAGCGGTGTGTCACCTGGCCCGTGGCGGAGTCGCAGACGAGAAGGCCCTGCTCCGAGGCCGCGCTGTAGAAGGCGACGGCGCCCAGCCTGCCGTCGAATGAGACGGCGACCCGCCAGATACTGTCCGTGCGCGCGGTTGCCAACGGAATGGCGCGCCGTTCCTTGCCGCCGGGGGAATCGACAAAGCGCGCCGTGTTGCGGTCGCAGGCCAGGAGTGTCTTTCCGTCCGGCGACAGGGCGGGGGTCATCGCGAGGCGCTGGGAGTTCCGCAAGTCGTCGCGGTAGCGATGCGACGACAGCGGCTTGCCCCCATCGACGGCCCACGCCCGGAGGTAGCCGTCATGGCCGGCCGAGACCAGCGTCGCGTTGTCGCGGAACGCGGCCTGAGGGTACGCCTGCCGCAGTCGTACCGTTCCGAGGCGGACGAGGGCGCCGGGCGGCAACGAGTCGCCGTGGAGGTCGGTTTTTACCGCCGGGCTATCGTCCGCCGAAGCAGCCGCCACGTTGAGCATCAGCGCGACCGTCGCGCTGAGCCAGGCGACGCGCGCCCGCGGAAGGCCGACCGACCGAGGACTGTCAGGGAAAGCGTCGAGACGTGTCGGGGACATGGGTCAGCCCTCCACGGGGGATTTTTTTCTTTCATCCTGAAACCTGCCCGTGGCGGTATCCTACGCTGTTGACGAAAAACATCACCTCGTCTTCGTCCTCCAACCTCACCCGCGAAGTGATGGACGAAGGGCGACCCTGTCTCATTCGGGGGTGCGCAATACCGTGAGACAGGCCACCCGCCCCGGCCGGCGGGGACGCCTCACGACGCCAGGTTGCGCGGCTGCTCTTTCGGCGCCTCGGGGTACTTAATGCGCGAGTGGTACAGCGCCGTCAGCCCCTTGCAGATCGTCTCCTCGACGACGTGCAACTCGGTCAGCGTCAGCCCGCTCTCGTCAAACTGGCCGTCGAGGAGGCGCTTCATCATCAGGTCGTGGACGAGCTTGCGCAGGCTGCCCGGCGTCGGGTCGCCGAGGGCGCGGCTGCTGCTCTCGACGGCGTCGGCGAGCATGACGATGCCGTTCTCGCGGCTGCGCGGCTTCGGACCGGGGTAGCGGAACGACGGCTCCAGCTCGACGTGCCCCTGGCCGAGCGTTTCCTGGAGCTTCATCGCCTCGCGGTAGAAATACTCCACCAGCGTCGTGCCGTGGTGCTGCTGGATGAAGTCGATGATCGGCCGCGGCAGGCCGTACTGTTCGGCGAGGGCGACGCCGTCCTTGACGTGGCCGATGATGACCAGCGTGCTCAGCGCCGGCTCCAACCCGTCGTGGCGGTTCTCGCCGTTCTGGTTCTCGATGAAGTACTGCGGCTTGAGCATCTTGCCGATGTCGTGGAAGTAGCTGCCGACGCGCGCCAGCAACGGGTTGGCGCCGATGGCCTCGGCGGCGGGCTCGGCGAGCGTCGCCACCGTCATGCTGTGCGTGTACGTCCCCGGCGCCCGGCGGATCAACTCCTGCAACAGCGGGTGCGAGCCGTCGGCAAGTTCCAGCAGGGTGATGTCGGTGACGATGGTGAAGCAGCGCTCGACGAGCGGCAGGCCGCCGGAGACGAGGAAGCCGGCGAGGGTGCCCCAGAGCAGGTGGCGGCCGGCGTCGAAGGCGATGAAGCGCGTCGTCTGCCCCGACAGCAGGCCGACGCCGACCGTCATGAGCAGCAGGGCGACTCCGGAGCCGAGGCCGACTTCGACGAGCCGCGTGCGCGTGCGGACGCTGCGCAGCGACAGCACCGCCGTCGCCTGGCCGCCGACCTGCACAAGGAGGTAGTTCAGGTCGAAGCCGAGGGCGACGCTCGTCGCCAGCGACACGGTCAGCGACATGAGCAGAGCGAACGGCGGGTTGTAGGCGATCGTGAGGATCAGGGCCATCGCCGTGAGCGGCACCAGGACGGCGTACCAGGGCGGGCTGCTCAGGAGCAGGGCCAGGCCGAGCGTCAGCATCACCAGGACGCAGACGCCGACGATTTTCGGCAGGCTCTGGGCGAGGCCGTGCTGGAAGCGCGCGACGTAGAGGACGACGAGCGAGGCGAGCAGCGCGTGGGTCAGCAGCACGCCGAGGGCGCGGCCGAGGTGGGCGAGGCGGTCCTGGCTGCGCCAGAAGGCGCGCTGCTCCTCCTCCAACAGGGCCAGCTGCTCGGGGCGGACCGGCTGGCCGCTCTGCACCAGCGGCGCCCCCTGCGGGTAAGGCTTGACGACGTCGGGCTCGGCCAGGCGCGCCTGCTCGCGCGCCTCGGGGTCGTCGCGCTTCTCCGGCGGCAGGCGGTCGACGGCCTCCTCGCGGCGGCGCTCCGTCAGCGCCTCGTCGAAGACGTCGAAGTAAACGCGGGCGCGGAGGTCGTGCGGGACGACCTGGCCGACGCGGTAGGAGATGGGCGGCCCGGCGGAATGCACGAGCAGGGTAGCCGCGACGACGGCGACGAAGACGGGCAACAGCCGCAGCCAAAGACTCCGCTGCCACAGGCGCGGCAGGAACGGCTCGCCGTGGCGCGTCGAGTGCCGGCGGCCGTCCCACTGGGTCAGCCGCGACGACTTCTTTTGTGGACCAAACATAAGGCGGGCGCCCCGCCGCACGGCACGGCCGGGCGCCCTGTCACTCCTTCTTCTTCCGGGCCTTTTCCTCCTCGTAGGCCCGTAACACGCGCTGGACGAGCGCGTGGCGGACGATATCGTTTTCGTCCAGATAGACAAGGGCGATTTGCTCGATGTCGCCCAGCCGGTGGACGGCGTCGCTGAGGCCGCTGCGCGTCTGCTTGGGCAGGTCGACCTGCGTCACGTCGCCGGTCACGATGATCTTCGACCCCTCGCCCATGCGCGTCAGGAACATCTTCATCTGCGCCACCGTCGTGTTCTGGCCCTCGTCGAGGATGATGACGGCCTGGTTGAGCGTGCGGCCGCGCATGAAGGCGAGCGGGACGATCTCAATAATGTCGCTGTCCATGTAGCGCTTGACGGCCTCGGCGTCCATCATGTCGTTCAGCGCGTCGAACAGCGGCCGCAGGTAGGGGTTGACCTTGGCCACCATGTCGCCGGGCAAAAAGCCGAGGCGCTCGCCGGCCTCGACCGCCGGGCGCACCAGGACGATCTTCTTGACCGTGCCGGCGCGCAGCAGGCTGACCGCCATGCCGACGGCGAGGTAGGTCTTGCCGGTGCCGGCCGGGCCGACGCACAGCGTCATGTCGTGTTCGCGCATGGCGCGGACGTAGCGCGCCTGACCGTCGGTGCGCGGGCGGACGAAGCGGCCGGCGGCGGCCGGCGCCTTCTCAGGCGTCGGACTCGCCGTGTCGAGGCGGTCGCCGCCCTGCTGGACGACTTCGAGGACGGTGCGCACGTTCTCCGTCGAGAGATGCCCCTGGTGATGGAGCATCTGGCGGAGCTGGACGAAGACGCGCTCGGTCTGGGCGAGTTGCTCGTCCTTGCCCTTGACGATGATGGTGTCGCCGCGGGCCACGAGCTGCACGCCGAGGGCGTCGCGGATCTCGCGCAGGTAGCGGTCGCGGCTGCCGAACAGCAAGACCGCCTCGTCGCGGCTGTCGAGTTGGATGGTGAGTTCGCTCATAATACCCCGAAAAGCCGCTCGCGGCTTCGCACGTGCGAAGCCGCGAGCGGCGTCATGTGATCCACCAATAAACCACCGGCGCCGCGAAGACGATCGAGTCGACCACGTCGAGGACGCCGCCGAAGCCCGGCACCACCTGCGAGGCGTCCTTCTTCTGGCAATCGCGCTTGACGAGAGATTCCGCCAGGTCGCCGAGGACGCCCGCCACGCCGACTGCCAGTCCGAAGCCGACCGCCGAGGCCACACTCCCGAACACCGACCCGAGGTTGTGGACGACCAGCGTCGTCGCCACCGACGCCGCCATGCCGCCGACGAAGCCTTCCCACGTCTTCTTGGGACTCAGGACCGGCGTCATCTTGTGCCGGCCCAGGAAGCGCCCCGTGAAGTAGGCGCCGACGTCGCAGAACTTCGGCACGAACATCGCCAGGGCCAGGGCGAGCGTGCCGCGCGAGATTCCCTCGTATCCCTCCGCGTCGGGCAGCCAGCGCAGCTGCACGAAAAAACTCGTCAGCAGGCCGAGGTAGGCGGCGAGCCAGACGGCCAGCGCGACCCGGATCGTCGAATGACCGGGCTCGCGGTAGACCGCCATCTCCCTCAAGAAAGCGGACAGCACGACGAAGGCAAAGGTTCCCGCGATCACGCGCCACGAGTCCGCCAGCGACGGCGGCAGGCCGGGAGCGACGTGCGGCAGCCAGTTCGCGAGGACGAGGGCCGCCACGCCGCCGAACGCCAGCCACGCGGGCGGGCGGCGCTCCTCGTCGAGGAGGAGGCGCACTTCGTGAGCGCCCACGAGGGAGAGCACGGCGACGAGCAAAAAGAGGAACGGGTACCACGGGGCGAAGGAGCGATCAACCATCAGCACGCCGACGCTGAGGACCATGAGAACGGCGCCCATCCACAGCCGCGTCCTGAGCATGTCAGTCGTCCTTGAGTCCGCCGAAGCGCCGCTCGCGCTGGCCGTAGTCGCGCAGCGCCTGGTGCAGCGCCGCCCGGTCGAAGTCCGGCCAGCACAGGTCCGTCACCCATAATTCGGCGTAAGAGATCTGCCACAGGAGATAATTGCTGACGCGCATCTCGCCGGCGGTGCGGACGAGCAGGTCGGGGTCGGGCATGCCGGCGGTATAGAGGGCGCCGCTGACGGTCTCTTCCTCGATGGCTTCGGGGGCGAGCGTCCCCTGGCGCGCCTGCTCGGCGAGGGCGCGGACGGCGTCAACGATCTCCGTGCGGCCGCCGTAGTTGATCGCCAGGCAGAGCGTCATGCCGGTGTTGGCCGAGCTGAGGCGAATGTTCTCGTCGATCTCGGCGAGGACGTTGTCCGGCAGCCCGGCGCGGCGGCCGATGGTGCCGAAGCGAATGTTCTGCGCCATGATCTCGGCGCGCTCGTCGAGCAGGTACTTGTGGAGCAGCGTCATGAGGAAGTCGAGTTCGTGTTGCGGCCGCTTCCAGTTCTCGACGCTGAGGCAATAAAGGGTAAGTTGTTCGATCCCGAGACGGCAACACTCCTCGACGGTGGCGCGAACGCTCTGGACGCCGCGCAGGTGGCCCTCGACGCGCGGCAGGCCGCGCTGGCGCGCCCAGCGGCCGTTGCCGTCCATGATGACGGCGACGTGGCGCGGCAGCCGCTCCGGGTCGAGGCCGGCGGCCTTGATGCGCTCCAGGGTTTCGGGGGTGAAGGTCTTCATTTCTCCCCGGAAGCGATTTCTCTCGTCACGACAGCGGTCAGGATACCCAAAATTTTTCCTACGCGGTCGAGATGGTATTCCGGCCCGTCAATGATCAACTGGTCGCCGTCCAGGCGCATGAAGCGCCAAAGGTTGCCGCTGCTCGCGGCGCCGTACAGCGGTCCCCCGATCCCTTCGCGACTCCTCTCGTTAAAGATCTGGGCCGCGACGAGCGCCGCCGCACACTGGCCGAGCCCGGCGATGAGATCTTCCCGCTTGGCTTCGACGACGGCCGCCACGGGCCGCGCGATGAAGTAGTGCTCCGGCGAGCGCGTGAGGATAAAGTCGCACGTCCCGTTCAGCCCGCGTTCCTTGTCCACGTCGAACGCCATGCCCGAGAACAAACGGACGCGGCGCCCGATTCTGCCGACGGCGTCCATCAATATGGGCGCAGTGATCATCTCCGAGCGCGCCTTCTCGGTGTTCATCGCCAGAGCCGCGGGAGCCCACTCGGCGAGCATCAGTCTCAGCCGCTCGCCCGGCACCATCTCCGTTACGGCGGCGAAGAGATCGATGTCCTCGACCAGCGTCAGGCCGAACCGTTCCTGCACCGTCAGAAGGTCGAAGTCGCTGTACGCCATGAGCGATCTCCTCTGTCTTCGGAGCCCTTTCAGCAAAGGATCGTCTGCTCCCGGTCCGGCCCCACCGAGATCACCGATACGCGCACGCCGAGTAGTTCGGCGAGCCGGTCGACATAGCGCCGCGCGTTCGCCGGCAGGTCCGACAGTTTGCGCGCCTTGGTGACGTCGACCTTCCAGCCCGGCAGCGTCTCGTACACCGGCTTACACTGCTCCAACAGGAAGGCGTCGCTCGGGAACCAGTCGACGCGCTCGCCTCCCTTCTCGTAGGCGGTGCAGACCTTCAACTCGTCGAACGGGCTCAGCACGTCGAGCAGCATGACGGCGATCTCGTCGGCTCCCGCCAGGGCCGTCGTGTAGCGCGCCGCCACCGCGTCGAACCAGCCGCAGCGGCGCGGCCGGCCGGTCACGGTGCCGTACTCGCGCCCCGTGTCGCGGATGCGCTGGCCGAGGCCCTGCGGCCCGTCGTCCAACTCCGTCGGGAACGGCCCGCCGCCGACGCGCGTGCCATACGCCTTCACCACGCCGATGATGCGGTCGATCTGCCGCGCCGGCACGCCGGTCCCGCTCCAGACGCCGGCGACCGAACTGTTCGAGCTGGTCACATAAGGATAGCTGCCGTGATCGACGTCCAACAGGCTCCCCTGCGCCGCCTCGAAGAGGATGCGCTTGCCGTCGCGCAGCGCCTCTTGCAGGAGGCGGGTCGTGTCGGCGACGTGCGGCCGCAGCTGCTCGCCGTAGCCGAGATACTCGTCGCACAGCGCGTCGGCGTCGAACTGCTTCGCCTCGTGGCGACTCCAGCGGCCCAGCGCCTCCAGGACGAAGTTCTTGCGCCCGACGATCGAGCGCAGCCGTTCACGCAGATGTTCGGGATAGAGCAATTCGCCGACGCGGACGGCGCAGTTACGGGCGACCTTGTCCATGTAGCAGGGGCCGATGCCGCGGCCGGTGGTGCCGATCTTGCCGTTGCTGTTCTGCTCGCTGAGGCGCTCGGCCTCCATGTGGTAGGGGAAGATGACGTGGGCGTGGTCGCTCAGCAGGAGGTTGTCGCCGACCGGGACGCCGGCGGCGCGGATGGTGGCGACCTCCTCGAGGAAGCGCGGCGGGTAGACGACGACGCCGTTGGCGATGACCGAGCGGACGCTGGGGCGAATGACGCCGGTCGGCAGCAGCGAAAACTTGAACGTCTTGCCCCCGGCGACGACGGTGTGCCCGGCGTTGGCGCCGCCGTTGTAGCGGACGACAACGTCGTGGCGCTCGGTGAGAAGATCGACGATCTTGCCTTTAGCTTCGTCGCCCCACTGGAGGCCGACCACACAGGTGCCGGGCATGCGCGAAAATCCTCTCCTGAACGGGTGTTACGCACCCTTTTGCAACCCCCTATTCCTAGCGGCCGCGCCAGAGGAGCGTCAAGGGGAATCGCGGGGCTCCCTCCCTCTCCCCTCTCCCCTTTGGGGAGAGGGGTTGGGGGTGAGGGGCGAAGCCGCAGGAGGTTTGGGGCCCCCACCCCCCCCCCCCCCACCCCACCACATGGGGGGGGTGGGGTGGGGGCCCCCCCGGACCCGCCCATAAACCCCAGGCGCGCGGCGTGCGAAAGAGGGGTGGAGGAGTCTGAGGAACCACCACGAGGGGGAGTATTTG
>JBBROG010000105.1:0-26397 GCA_038229635.1 Gemmatales bacterium | reverse complement strand
GGTCTTGCGGCCGAAGAGTTGTTGCTCGCGCAGTCGCAGCTGGGCGCGGAGTCGTTCGTTCTCCCTTTGGAGCACGGCCTCGCGCTTCTGGGCGCGGTCGTGCATGGCCTTCCAGTAGCTGGCGCCTCCGAGGACATGGGCAACGCCGACCCGCAGGCGCTGCTCGTCGCGAGCGCGGCGGCGCACGCGGTCGAGTTCGTCGGCCTGCCGGAGTGTCAGCTGAACCTGGCGCAGGCGGTGACTTACGTCGCGACGGCGCCGAAGTCGAACGCGGCGACTTTGGCCATCGGCAAGGCGCGCGAAGACGTGCGCGAAGGGCGGACGCTGGCGGTGCCGAAGCACCTGCGCGACAGCCACTACCAGGGCGCGAAGGAGTTCGGCCACGGCGAGGGCTACAAGTACAGCCACGACTACGAGGGCGGCCACGTCGAGCAGGAGTACCTGCCGGAGGCGCGCCGCTACTACGAGCCGACCGACCGCGGCTTCGAGGCGGAGATCCGGCGGCGACTGGAGGCGCTGCGGCGTAAGGCGGATTGAAGAATCAGCGATCAGTCGGGAGCAGAGGCCGCCCGTCCGAGACGGCCGCGCGTCGCTGACGCCGCGCGTCGAGACGGCGAGGCCCCTGCGCTAAGAGGTACTCACGCACTCACTTTTCTGACATTTTTCTTGACATCGGAGGGCTCTCCGTTTCCAATCGCGGTGGGATTCCCGAGGCGTCCGCCAAGGCGGTCTTGAGCGCGAGGGCAACGGGCCGCTCCTTCGCGACGCACCCATTCGCGGAGGATCACACCATGAGCAGCGGCCGCGCGTACTGCAAGGGCATCTTCGTGCTACCCCTGATCGTTTTGCTGGGTTCTCTACTCGCTGTCGGGTGCGGTGGGAACTCGTCAGCACCGACAGCGCCCGCGAATACTGGACCCGGCGGCCCTCCGCCACCTGTCGCATCTCAGACACCGTCGGCCCTGCCCGCCACGGGTCCGACGATGGTGAAGCAGTTCGAGCACGTCCCCAAGCAGATCGAACGAATCGCGCTCACACCGGACGGGAAATACCTCGCCGCCGGTTGCAAGGACGGGACGATCAAGCTCTGGGACGTGGCCGGCGGTAAGGCCCTCCACACGTTGACGGTCGGCGGCACGGTGAAGGACGGATACGAGGTGAATTCGCTCCTCTTTAGCCCGAACTCGAAGTGGCTGGCCGCCGGGAGGTCCGGCGGGCCCGTGAATGTCTGGGAAGTCCCAGGTGGCAAGGAGCAGTGGGCGATCGTCGACACGAAGCCCGTCCCCATGAGCTACAAGGCCGTCGGCTTCCTTCCAGACGGCAAGAGCCTGGTCACGACCGGCTACCCAGGCCCGCTCAAGGTCTGGGACGTGGTGTCGAAGGCCATGAAGGCAGAGGGATACGGCATTTTCTCGAACATGCAAGTGATGGTGCTCAGTCCCGACGGTACATGGGCGGCCGCCGGCCAGGGGGCCCAGAGTGGTGAGAAGCCGGAGCCGCGCGTCACCCTGCACGATCTTCCGTCCGGCAAGCTCCGTGGCAACCCCCTGCCCCAGCCGGAGGGCACCGAGGTTTTGGCCATGTCGCCAGACGGCAAAATGTTGGCGAGCGTCAAGGGTTGGGCCAGCGATCCCGCGAGAACCGTCAACCTGTGGGATCTGTCCACCGGCCGGGTGAAGGCCGAACTGAAGGGTCACTCCGATAAGATTCAGGTGCTCGCGTTCTCGCCGGACGGCAAGTACCTGGCCTCGGGCGGCTGGGACAAGACGGTCCGCATTTGGGACACGGGGACAGGTCAGGAAATCACGTCCTTCACGCTCGAGCAGTGGGTCACGGGCCTCGCGTTCGGCCCGGAGAGCAAGACGTTGGCCGTGGGCGGCTGGATGCCGAGCGTTACTCTCTGGGACCTGACACCTGTTCTCCGAGTAGATCGGCGGTAGTGTGGCCGACACCAGGATTCGCGGGGTTGCCTGTTCAGCGCGAGGGGCGCCGGATGGAGAAGCCGATCGCGACGTATGAGGAGGCGCGGTTCGAGCTGCGCCGCCGGTTCGCGCTGTTCCCGGACCGCATCCGAGTGACCGGGAAGGGCCTGTACCTCGGCCGGCTCGACGCGGTGATCCCGCTGTCCATCCTCCACCCGGACCCGGCCCGGCAGTGGGTCCGCGGGCAGCTGTTCCGCTACGGGCTGTTCGCCCTCTTCGTGGCAGCCTGCTGGGCCGCCAGTCTGTCCCTGGGCGGTGGTCCGGAGGCGCTCGTCCGGCCGTGGGTCGTGGGGGTGCTCGGGTCGCTGGCCTTGGTCGGGTTGCTGGTGGTCCTGGCCAACATCCGGCCGGTCGAGTTCGCGCGGTTCCAGACCGACGCGGGGGTGATCGCGCTGGATGTCGGGCGGGTGGGGCGGCAGGCGGAAGGGTTCGATGAGTTCGTGGATCTCCTGATAGAGCAGATCCAGGGAGCGAGGCCCACGGCCTAACAAGTTAGGCTCTGTTGCCCAGACGAGGACATACCCGAGCTTGCCTACGGCAGCACATGTGAGGTGCGAATTCGCTCACAATTCGGGCGCAGTCGAACCTGGCTCGCTCCACCGCTTCAGCAACCCGTGCTCCACGCCCAGCTGGTCGCAGACGCGGCCGACGATGAAATCGACCTGGTCTTGCAGCGTGCGCGGCCGGGTGTAGAACGCCGGCATGGCGGGCAGGACGACGGCGCCGGCCTCGGCGCAGGCGACGAGGTTGCGGAGTTGTACGATATGTAATGGCGTCTCGCGCGGCACGAGAATCAGCTTGCGCCGCTCCTTGAGATGCACGTCGGCGGCGCGGTGGATCAGGTTTTGCGACAGGCCGTGGGCGATGGCCGCGACCGTCCCCATGCTGCACGGGCAGACCGCCATGCCGCCGGTCAGGAACGACCCGCTCGCGATGCCCGCCGAGAAGTCGCGGTGGTGGTGGTACAGCACCTTCCCCGGCAGACCTTCTTCCGCACCCCCGAGCAAGTCGTGCAGGTCGAAGCGGTCCAGGCGCACCGTCCGCTCCAACTCGCGCTCCATCACCTCGACGGCGGCCGGGCTGATCGTCAGATGCACGGTGCGGCCGAGCCCCAGGAGGACCTCCAGCAGGCGCACGCCGTAGGGGGCGCCGCTGGCGCCGGTCAGGGCGAGGACGAAATCGGTGGCCGCCATGAGTGCCTCGGGGGGTGCCGTCGCGTCGTTGGCAAGGACGACTCGCCGTATTATAGTAGCTGGGGTCGCCCTCCCGTTGCCGGTGCGGACACGCCTCCTCACTCCGGAGGTCCGATTGTGATGGCGCCACCGTCTCCCCGTGAAGCCCTGCCGGCGTGGCGCACCCTCCTCGCCCTCGCCGCGACGCTCCTCTCCGCCGCCGGGTCCAAGGCTCAGGCCGACGACTGGCGGTATGACGTCGTCGTCCTCAAGGACGGGCAGAAGGTGTTGAAGGGGCTGCTCGTCGATTACCGCGAGAAGGCGCCGCTCGTCGAACTGCGCCTCGTCGTCCGCAAGCCCGGCGAGCGGACGCGCGTCGAGACGCGCCTGTACGAGAGCAAGGAGATCGCGTCCGTCGAACTGCTCGACGACGCGGACCGCGCCGTCCTCGAAGCACGCCTGCGGGCGCTCGACGTCACCGGCAAGGAGTTGGCCGAGCGCATCCGCAGGCTGGAACTGGAGCGGATCGCCTGGGGCCGCGGCGGCCGGAAGACCGCCTTCCGCTACGAAGGCGGTCTGTTCACGCTGGAATCGAACGTCAACGAGGATCTGTTCCGCCGCGCCGCCGTGCGCCTGGCCCAAGTCTACAACGCCTACGCCCGCACCCTGCCGCCGCGGCAGCACGCGGCCAAGCCGACGACGATTCTCCTCGCCGGCTCGCTCGCGGATTACCAGGTGCTGCTCAAGGAACGCGGCTACACCTTCTTCAACCCGGCCTTCTACGACCCGTCGCGCAACCAGATCGTCTGCGGCAGCGACCTGGAGCGGCTGGGCGGCCAACTGGAGGCGGCGCGGCGCGAACACCAGAAGCTGCGCGACGACCTCAAGCTGCGCGAGGCGGAACTGACGAAACTCTACAAAAGGAAGGTGCCGCGCGAACTGCTGCGGCCGATCACCGAAGGGCGGGCGCAGATCGAGGCGACGGAGAAGGCCAACGAGAAGCTGTTCCAGGAGGCGACGCGGGCGCTCTTTCAGCGCCTGTATCACGAATCGTTCCACGCCTACCTGGGCAACTTCGTCTACCCCAACGACCAGGACGAGGTGCCGCGCTGGCTCAACGAGGGGCTGGCGCAGATCTTCGAGACGGCGCTGTTCGAGGCGGACGAGGTGCGCATCGGCCACGCCGACCCGGAGCGGCTGAAGAAGGCGCAAGCGGCGCTGGCGGCGAACGACCTCGTGCCGCTGGCGGAATTGCTCCGCTCGGGAGGGAAGCAGTTCGTCGTGGCCCACGCCGGCGACCGGCAGACGTCGGACCGCTACTACCTGACCTCATGGGCGCTGGCGTCCTACCTCGCCTTCGAGCACAAGGTCCTCGGCACCAAGGCGCTCGACGCCTACGCCCGCGCCACCTACCACAAAAGCGACCCCGTCGGGGCGTTTTGCGGGCTGGTCGGCAAAGACGCGACGCGCCTGCCGCAATTTGAGAGGGATTTCCGCTCCTACGTCCAGCACCTGCGGCCGAACGGGACCGTGGCGCGGCCGAAGTGACTCGGCGCGCCGGGTCAGGGCCGCCGCTCGGCTCCCTGCTCTCTCACCGTCGCGGCCTCGTCGCGACACGGCTCCTTGGCCTGCCCGTCCGGCGGCGGCGGGACGACGCGCGAGCCCGCCCCGCGATGCTCGATGGTCGCCGCCACCTGCCCGCCGATGATCGGCAGTTCCTTCGGGTCGGCCGTGGTCACCGGCCGGCGCAGCAGGTGCAGCAGCAGGTAGCCCACCACCGCGAGGATGCCGGCCAAAATGGCGATCGGCTTGACGCGCGAGCCGACCTGGTCCTCGGCTCGCTGGAGCAGGTCCTTGAACTGGTCGCCGAACCAGTAGGCGAGGAAGAAGATCACCGTGTGGCCGACCGAGGCGGCGATAGCGTCGGCGACGACGAAGCGCGCCACCGGCAGCCGCATCAGCCCGGCCGTGATGAACATCGGGCTGCGGATGCCGGGCAGCCAGCGGACCAGCAGAAGGATGCGCAACCCGTAGCGGTGGAAGTTGCCTTCGATTTGGGCGCGCTTCTCGGGCGTGAGGAGGCGGGCGATGAACCCCCACGAGAGCAGCCGCGTGCCCCACCAGCGGCCGAGGCCGTACAGGATGAGGTCGCTGAGCAGGATGCCGGCGATGCACACCGGCAGGATGAGCCAGCGCAGCGGGCTGAGGTCGGTGGAGTTGGCCACCCAGATGCCGGCGCCGGCGACCGGCAGCTCCTCGGGGATGGGCGGCAGACCGACGCCGCCGCCGACCAGGACGGCGAACGCCGCGACGAACGGCCAGTAGTCACTCAGGTCAGGCACCGTCGGCCTCCCTTACCGCGGCCGCGGGCAGCGCCCCCTCGGGCCCTGCCGCCGCCGCGCCGGGGACAGAATGGGGTGCATTATGTAAGCGGGACACGAACAGGGGAAGACCAGAGTTTGGGGCTCGCGTCCCGACCCTCCCTATCGGACACTCGGGGCCGGGCGTCAACGGACCGTGAGGACAACGACCCATGAAACTCGGACTGATCAACTCGGCGTGGGCGCAAGCGGGGCGCGAGACGGCCTTCGGCATTCGCATGACGAAGGAGATCGGCTTCGACACCATCGACGTCTTCGCCGACCCGCTCGACATGGGCGCCAGGGAGCGCCGCCTCATCAAGCGCGAGTGCGACACGGCCGGCCTGCCCATCGTCAGCCTCGCCTGCGTCGCCGTCGGCCTCGTCGACTTCAACCCCAGCGTGCAGCGCTTCCACCTGCAACGGTGCAAGGCGTACCTCGACCTCGCCCATGAGTACGAGGCGGCGAACGTCCTGCTCGTCCTCGGCGAGTACATCTGGGAGAAGCAGGTCATTCCGCCGGCGGAGCAGTGGCGCACGGCGGCGGACAACGTGCGCGAGTTGGGCCAGTACGCCGCCGTCCTCGGGGTGCAAATCGCCCTGGAGCTGGAGCCGTTCCAGCTGTCGCTGGTGAACGACGTCGACAGCATGGTTCGCTTCCTGGACGAGGTGAACCACCCGGCGGTGAAGGCGAACATCGACGTGTCGCACTTGTGTTTGTCGCGAGTGGCGCCGGAGGAGCTGCGCCGCTTGAAGGGGAAGGCGATCCACGTTCACCTGAGCGACTGCGACGGCAAGGTCCACGGCGACCTGCCGCCGGGGCGCGGCGTGGTCGACTTCGCCCCGTACCTGCGCGAGATCAAGGCGCTCGGCATCGACGGCGCGCTGAGCGTCGAGTTGGAGTATTCCCCGGAGCCGGACAAGATTGTCGACTGGGTACGCGAGGCGTATGAGGCGGCCGCCAAGCTCATGAAACAGGCGGGGCTGCGGGACTGACCCGCGCAAGGAAAAAATCCGATCCGCTAAAGAGTACGTTCGGGAGATGGATACATTCGACGGTCGCGCGCCGGCGCCACCCGTCGCCGGCGCGCTCCGCCGACCCGTCGCGTGCGAGCTTTTCCAACCCGGCCAGCGTCTGCAACTCGCCGAGGCGTGCGAGCTTCGCCGGCAGTCCGCGGTACAGCTCGGCGGCGAGGTCGGCGACGCCGCGCGGCTCGTCGGTCAGTGCCGCCCGCAGCTGCTCCTCGCGCCGCCGCCGGTGCTCGAGGGCGTCGAGCAGCGTCTGCCGCGCTCGCGCGGTCGGTCCGCCGTGCGCGGGCAGCAGCAGGCGGACGTCGTAGGTCAGCAGCCGACGCAGCGAATCCAGGTAGACGCCCAGGTCGCCCTCCGGCGGCGCGATCACGATCGACGTCTGCGTCGACACCATGTCCGACGCGAACAACAGACGATAATGTGGGTCGTGGAAAGCGAGATGTCCCGGCGCGTGGCCCGGCGTCAGGAGCGCTTCCAGGTGCCAGCCGGGCGTGCCGTCGGGCGCCGCGCCGAGGTCGACGCGGTCGCCGTCGTTCAGCAGCCGCCCCACCTTCACGCGGTCGCGCAAAGCCTCGGCGGTCCAGGGGTGCGCCCAGACGGGGACGTCGTAGCGCGCGGCGCAGGCGGCGGCGGCGCCGACGTGGTCGGGGTGGTGGTGCGTGAGGACGACCGCGGTGAGGCGGCGCCCGCCGGCCGAGGCGGCGTCGAGGGCGGCGAAGAGACGGGCCTGCTCGTCGGCGTCCTTCGGGCCGGGGTCGAGGAGGTACGTCCGTTCCGTGCCGACGAGGTAAGCGTTCGTGTGCGTCGACGGCGGCAGGGCCATCGTCCGCAGCGGCAGCATTTGCACGCCGGGGGCGAAGAAGATCGGCGGGATCGTCCCCGCGTCGAGGGCGGCGAACAGCGGCGCGGCGCGGGCGGGCAGCTCGTCGACGGGACGGCCGCGGCTCGCCTCCAGGAGCGAGAGCGTCGGCGGCGACACAAGGACTTCGCCGCGCGTCCAGCGGTCGAGCAGGCCGGCGGCGCCGGTCCAGAAGCCGTCGTCCAACTCGCCCGGCCAGACGCGCGCCTCCTGGCCGGGCGGCAGATGGGCGACGAAGAAGGCGGTGTCGAAGCGCGCCGCGGCGAACGGCGGCGTGACGAGTCGGCCGGCGGGCGTGAAGTCGTCCGCGCGGATCGTCAGGCCGAGGCGGGCGAGGAGGTCGGCGAAGACGAGTCGGCCGTCAAGGAGGTCGCGGCGAAGGGCGTCGAGGTCGGCGCCGGCCGGAGGAAAGGTGCCGTCGGGGCGGCGGGCGAGGAGGACGCCGGCTTCCTCGAACAATTCGCGGGCGGCGGCGGCGACGGCTCGGGGCGCGCCGAGGTCGCCGTCGCCGGGGTCGACGCGTCCGCCGGGGAAGGCGAGAAAGCCGCCGAAGAAGCGGAGGGCGTCGCCGCGGCGGACGACGAACAGCTCCGGCGAGAGGGGGCCGCGCGTCAGCAGGACGGAGGCGGCCTCGATGACGTCGCTCACGGCACGGCTCCGGTTGATTGGCCTGACAGGACCCTACTTCAACTTCTTGCGGACTTCGCTGAGGCCGTAGGTCTTCGCCTCGCCCGACCGTTCCTCCAGTGTCCGCATGAGCGATTCGTTTTGTCGGGTTCGGGCGATTTCCTCGCCGAAGTCGTCGAGTTCCACCAGCAAGAAGGCGCGTCCCTCGGCCGTTTTCAGGAGAAGATTCTCGTCGCCCGCCAGCACCAGCAGCTTCTTGAGCGTGGGAGACTCCGACGAGAGGTCGATCGTTTTCACAGCTTGTACTCCCGGCCGCTCTTAGAGCGCCTAAAAGAACTAACCACAGAGAACACAGAGAACACAGAGAAGAGGAAAAAGAGAGAAAAAACCATTCCGCCCAGGGCCTTTGACCGCGCCTCTTCGCGGCCCTCTCCCTCTTTTCTTTCTGTCTTTCTCTGTGTTCTCTGTGTTCTCTGTGGTTAGTTCTTTTAGGCGCTCTTAAAAAGAGCGCCAGACGTTACCGGCCCGAAGCGCGAGCGAGGGGCGGATGCGCCCTCCCTCGCGCTTCGGGCTGGTAACACACCGACCTCTCAACATCATAGGCGATGCCACGGCCCTCGCCCCCATTGTTGCTCGGAACGGCTCGTCACTACAATACCGCGACGCCCCCGACTCTTCCCGGAGCCATCGGGCCTTCTTCCTCCTTGTCGAGTCCCTCATGCCTGACGCCTTCTGGTCGCACGCCCGCTCGCGAATGATGCTCGACCCCGGCGCCATCAACCTCAACACCGGCTCGTTCGGCCCGCTGCCGCGCCCCGTCTTCGACCGCGCCACCGAGCTGCGCCGCCGCCTCGCCGAGGAGCCGATGGACTTCCTCGTCCGCCAGGCGCCGCCGCTCTTGTGGGAGGCGCGGGCGCGGCTGGCGGCGTTCCTCGGCGGCGACGCGCGGCGGCTCGCCTTCACCGCCAACGTCAGCGCGGCGATCAACGTCGTCGCCGCCGGCCTGCGCCTGGCATCCCCCGGCGAGGTGCTGCTCACCGACCACGAGTACGGCGCCATGCACTGGTGCTGGGAGCGCGCCGCCCAACTCCAGGGGCTGACGCTGCGGACCTTCCCGCTGCCGGTCCTGGCCGAGTCGCCCGAGGAGGTCGTCGCCGCCGCCCGCGCCGCCATGACCGACCGCACGCGGCTGTTCTTCTTCAGCCACGTCCTGTCGCCGACCGGCCTCGTCCTGCCGGCGCGGGAGCTTTGCGCCGAGGCCCGCGCGCGCGGCATTCTCACGGCCGTCGACGGCGCCCACGCGCCGGCGATGGTGCCGGTCGCCCTCGACACGATCGGCGCCGACTTCTACACCGGGAATTGTCACAAATGGCTGCTCGCGCCGACCGGCTCGGGCTTCCTGTACCTCGGCAAGGGGAGCGAAGACCGCCTGCGGCCGTTGCAGGTGAGCTGGGGCTGGCACCACGAGCGGACGCGCCTCGACGAGCGCGACGAGTTCGGCTCGACGCCGCGCCTGCGGGCGCTGGAGTTCGAGGGGACGCGCGACCCGTGCCCGTGGCTGGCGGTGCCGTCGGCGCTCGATTTCCAGGCGGAACTCGGCTGGGAGCGCATTCGCGGGCGGATGGCGGAGTTGGTCGCGCACACGCGGCGGCGCCTCGACGGCCTGGCGGGGCTGCGCCCGGCGACGCCGACGCACCCGGAGCTGCACGGCTCGCTGACGGCGTTCCGCCTGCCGCCGGGTGTCGACCCGGAGGTGCTGCGGCGCGGCCTGTGGGAGGAGTACCGGATCGAGGCGCCGGTCGTCGAGCGCTTCGGCGGCCCGCTCATTCGCGTGTCGACGCACTTCTACAACACGGAGGAGGAAATTGACCAGCTGGCCCAGGCGCTGCCGCGTCTTCTGCCTCGCGTGAGCAGTCCCCGCAAATAAATCACCTAATAGACGGAGTAACATGACAGACGCGGTCTGGGACGTCGTGGTGATCGGGGCCGGCGCCGCCGGGCTGATGGCCGGGCTGCGCGCCGCCGAGCTGGGGGGCCGCGTCCTTGTGCTGGAGAAGAACCGCAAGCCCGGCGTCAAGATCCTCATGTCCGGCGGCACGCGCTGCAACGTCACGCACGCCACCGACAACCGCGGCATCGTCGACGCCTACGGCCCGCCGGGGCGCTTCCTCCATTCCGCGCTGGCGGCGTTCGGCGTCGACGACACCGTCGCCTTCTTCGACGCCGAGGGCGTCCCCACCAAGGTCGAGGAGACGGGCAAGGTCTTCCCCGTGAGCAACAAGGCCGCCGACGTCCTCGGCGCCCTGCTGCGCCGCCTGCAACGCAGCGGCGCGACGCTCGCCCTCGCCGAGCCGGTTCTCGATCTCGAACGTCGCGATCCCGGCATGGCGCTGACGACGCCTCACCGTGTCGTCCTCGCCCGCCGGGTGATCCTGACCACGGGCGGCCAGTCGTATCCCGGCAGCGGCACGACCGGCGACGGCTACGCCTTCGCGGCGAAGTTCGGGCACGCCCTCGTCCCGCCGCGGCCGGCGCTGGTGCCGATCACCGTCAACGTCCCCTGGGTGGCGGACCTGCGCGGCGTCACCATCGGCGACGCGGCGCTGCGGGTCCTCGACGGCGGCCGCTGTCTGGCGGCGCGGCGCGGCTCGCTGCTGTTCGCCCACTTCGGCCTGACCGGGCCGGCGGTCCTCGACGTCAGCCGCGCCGTCACCGGACACCCCCGGCCGGAATCGCTGGCGCTGGAGATCGACTTTCTCCCCTCCGTGAAGGAGGCGGACGTCGACGAGTTTCTGAGGGGCGAATCGCTGGCGTCGGGCAAGAAGCAACTCGCCGTCGTGATGGGGACGCAACTGCCGCGGCGGTTGTGTGACGCCCTGCTGGCGGCATCGGGGATGACGGCGGACCGCAAGGCGGCGGCGCTGAGCAAGCCGGACCGGGCGAAATTGGTGCAGGGCGTCAAGCGGCTGCGGCTGCCGGTCAAGGGAACGCTCGGCTTCGGCAAGGCCGAAGTGACGGCCGGCGGCGTGACGCTCGACGAGGTCGACTCGCGCACGATGCGCAGCAAGAAGGTGCCGGAACTGTTCCTCGCCGGCGAGGTGCTCGACCTCGACGGCCCCATCGGCGGCTACAACTTCCAGGCGGCCTGGAGCACGGGCTGGCTGGCGGGGACGAAAGCGGCGGAGGCGCCGCCGTGACCGACGCCGCCCGCTCCCACGTCGATCGCTTCCTGCGCCGCCACGCCGGAGCCTCCCTGCCGTCCGAGACGGGCGCCGGCCACTACTACGTTCCGACGACCCGACGAGAGAAGCGGCGCAGGGGCGACGGCCTCTTCATCGCCAAGGACCTCGGCGGCGACCTGCGTCGCGCCCTCGACGCCTATCTGAAGGACGAATTGCTGTCGCTCGACGCCCTCGCCGGGATGGCGCCCGGCCGCCTCGCCGAGCGCGTGGCCCTGGCCGCCGACGTCCGCCGCCTCGGGCGGGAGGCCATCGCCCCCCTCGAACGGGCCGAAGACGCGCGCAAGGCGCTGTGGCTGAAAAAGCCGTCCGTCCTCGAAACGCACTACGGCGTCACCCTCGACCGCGTGCCGCCGGAGTTGTATCCCGCGGTCGCCGCGAACGACGCCCAGCGCGAGGAGTGGGTGCGCCTTTTTCGTATCGAGGAAGTTGACGGCTCCACGTTCCCGCTGACGGCCGCCTTCTTGCGCGCCAACCCGTTCCTCGTCCTCGACACGCGCTTCTTCGGCGCCGACTTCACGGCTCGCCTGCTCGCCTCGTTCGCTGACCTCGACGCCGCCCTCGACGGCCTCCTCGTGCGCGGGGAAAACTTCCAGGCCCTCACCCTGTTGCAAGAGCGCTACCGCGGCCGCGTCGACTGCGTCTACATCGACCCGCCGTACAACACCTCCGACGAGGACTTCGTCTACAAGAACAGCTACCGCCGACCGGCGTGGCTGTCGCTGATGCGCGAGCGCGCGGCCCTCGGCAGGGAACTGCTGTCCGAAAAGGGTGTTTTCATGGTCGCCATCGACGACACGGAAACCGCTCACCTGCGTCTCCTGCTCGACGAGGTCTTCGGCGCCGCCAACCACGTCACGACGTTCGCCGTCGAGGTCAACCCGGCCGGGCAGAATCTGCGCCCCGGCGTGCCGGCGCGCAGCCACGACTACTGCCACGTCTACGCCCGCGACGCCGCCCTGGTCCGGGTGCGGCCGCGCCCGCTGACGCCGGAAGAGGCGGCTCGCTACACCGAGTGCGACCTCAAGGGCCGCTTCCTGTGGGACAACCTGCGGCGGCGCGGCGGCAACTCGCGGCCGGAGGACCGGCCGAACCAGTGGTTTCCGCTCTACGTCGATCTCGAAAGAGGGCGGGTGGGTGTCGAGCCTTTTCCCGAGTCCGTGGAGGTGTGGCCCGTCGACCCCCGAGGCGAGCGGCGCATCTGGCGCGTCAGTCCCGAGGGGGCGCGGCGCGAGATCGCCGCCGGCGAGGTCGGCGTCCTGGCGCGGGCCGGGCGTATCGAGGTCGTGAAGAAGTCGCGCATGCCGCCGGGCAAGAAGCCGAAAACGCTCTGGAAAGACCCGGCCCACTCGGCGACGTCGCACGGCAGCAAACTGCTCGACGACCTCGTCGGCTCCGCCGCGTTCACCTACCCCAAGTCGGTCCACCTCGTCCGCGATTGCCTCGACGCCTGGGCCGGTCGCGACGCCGTCGTCCTCGACTACTTCGCCGGCTCCGGCACGACGGCGCATGCGGTGATCGACCTGAACCGCGCCGACGGCGGGCGGCGCAAGTACGTCCTCGTCGAGGTCGGCGACCACTTCGACACGGTGCTGAAGCCGCGAATCATGAAGGTCGTCTACAGCCCGCACTGGCGCCGCCGCCGGCCGACGCGCCGCGACGCCGGCACCTCGCACTTCTTCCAGTACCTGCATCTCGAATCGTTCGAGGAGGCGTTGCGCCGCGGCGCGGGCGAGTCACGCGAATAGCTCGCTGACGACCTGCTCGCCCTTATCCACCAGACGCACGGGCCGCCCGTTGGCGACGTTCTTCTTCGTGTAGTCGATGCCGAGCGCCTTGCAGACGGTCGCCATGAAGTCGACCGTCGACACCGGGCGCTCGACGACCGTCGCGCCCTCCTTGTCAGTCTTGCCGATCACCTGGCCGCCCTTGACGCCGCCGCCGAACAGCACGCTGCTCCACGCCCGCGGGTAGTGGTCGCGGCCCGGCTTGGCGCCGCGGCTGTTGATCTTCGGCGTGCGGCCGAACTCGCCCATCCAGACCACCAGCGTGCTGTCGAGCAGGCCGCGCTCCTTCAGGTCGCCGACGAGGGCGCTGAGCGCCGCGTCGACCGTCCCCGACAGCTTCTTGACGCGGTCGAAGTTATCCTGGTGCGTGTCCCAGCCGCCGAGCGCCACCTCCACGAACGACACGCCCGTCTCGACCAGGCGCCGCGCCAGCAGACAGCCGTCGCCGAACTTCGTGTCGCCGTAGGCTGACCGCGCCGCCGCCGACTCTTGCGACAGGTCGAACGCCTTCGCCTCCTTCGACTGCATCAGCGTCACCGCCCGCTGGTAGGTCGTGCGGTGGGCGGCGCCGCTGCCGGCCTTGTACTCGCGGTGGAAGGCCGACTCCATCTCCTCCAGCAGGCCGACGCGGTCGTGGAACTGCCCCTCGCCCACCAGAGGCCGCAGGTTCTCGACGCCGCGCGCCGGGTCGTTGACGACGAGCGGCTGGTGGCGGGCGCCGAGGAAGCCGGAGCCGTAGCCGCGGTTGCCGACGGAGACGAAGTTCGGCAGCGGGAAGTCGGCGCGGCCGATCTCCTGCGAGGCGATCGAGCCGAGACTCGGATAGACGAGACCGCCGACGCCTTCCTTGTAGCCGGTGTGCAGGTAGACCTTGGCGCGGCCGTGGGCGCCTTCGCCGGTGCTCATGCCGCGGAGGACGGCGCCGTGGTGCAGCACCTTCGCCACCTTCGGCAGGTGCTCGCTGATCTGCACGCCGGGGGCCGACGTGGGGATCGGCTTGAAGTCGCCGCCGTCGGCCGTGCCCGGTTTGAGATCGAACGTATCCTTATGACTCGGGCCGCCGTCCATCCACAGGAGGATGCAGGCTTTGTGCTTCGCGCCGGGGGCGGCGGCGCGGGCGGCGAGGACGTTCATCCAGCCGGACAGCGACACCGCCGACACGCCGGCGGTCGAGAGCTTGAGGAAGTCGCGGCGCGACAGGCCGGAGACGAGAGTGCGGAGACTCATGGCGGAAGTCCTTGAATGTTCGGTGAGGGTGCGTCTCGACCAGCCCGAAGCGCGAGCGAGGGCGCCTCCGCCCTCGCTCGCGCTTCGGGCTGGTGAGTCGGTCAATGATTCAGCGCGAACTCGCTGGAGTTCAGCAGCGCCCAGAGGACGTCGCCGTAAGCCTGACGCGGCTCGCCTTTGTGTTCGGCGACATAAGCGTCGAGGCGCGCGGCCTCGGCGGCGGTCGGGCGGCGCGACAGCGTCGTCAGATAAATCTGCTCGATCACCTTCGCCGGCTCCTTACCGCCCCTGGCGACGGCGCCGACGACGGCCGGCGTGGCGTTCATCTCCCGAGAGTTCATCAGGCGCAGCACTTGCGGGATGCCGGCGTGGTAGTCGGTCGGGCCGGCGCTCTCGTCGGCCTGGAAGAAGGCGACGAACTGCTCGCGCGGTCCTGCGGCGAGGCCCTTCATTCCCCCCTTGCCCGGGCGGTCGCCCTGCCCTTTGGCCGGACCGAGGACCGACGCGAGCGAGTCGTACAGCTGCTCCGGCGTCATCGGCTTGACGGCCATGCTCGCGAACAGTCGCTCGTCCGCCGCCTTGTCGCCGGCAGGCTTGCTACTCCGCTGGTACGCCTCGCTGTTGCAGATCGCCCGAAAGAGGAACTTCACGTCGAACCCGCTCGCGGTGAAGGCGTCGGCCAATTCCTGGAGCAACTCGGGGTGCGACGGCGCGTTCCCCGCGTGCATGTCGTCGACGGGGTGGACGAGACCGCGGCCGAAGAGTTGAGCCCAGACGCGGTTGACCATCGCGCGGGCGAAGAACGGATTGCGCGGCGACGTGACCCAGTCCGCCAGGACGGGGCGGTAAGGTTCGCCGCCCTTCAGCTTCGGCTGTTCGCCCTGGAGGAACTTCGCCGGCAGCGTCTTCGCCGACTCGGGCAGGCGCGCCGCCTTGCCCCGACCGCTCTCGTTGATGCCGGGCGAGTCGCCGTTCTTCGCCGCCTTGTTGACCCGGTCGGCGCGCACCTTCGTGAAGAACGCCGCCATCGCCCAGTAGTCGTTCTGCTTGTAGGTCGTGAACGGGTGGTTGTGGCACTGGGCGCACTGGAGCTGCACGCCGAGGAACAGCTTCGACACCGAGTCGGTCATCTTGTCGGTCGTGGGGTTGGCGAGGAAGTAGGTGACGGCCCCGTTCTGTTCCTGCGTGCCGGTGGCGGTGAGGAGATCGCGGACCATGCGGTCCCACGGCGTGTTGGCGTTGAATTTCTCTTCGAGCCACTGGACGAACGGCGCGGCCTGGAGGCGGCGGTTGTCCGAATCCCTCGGCAGCATGAGCCGCTGCCAGGTGTCGGCCAGGTGCCGGCCGTAGCGCGGGCTGGTCAGCAGTTCCTCGATCAGCGTCGCCCGCTTGCTCGGGTCGGTGCTGTCCAGGAAGGAGGCGACCTTCTCGGCCGGCGGAATGACGCCGGTGAGGTCGAGGGAAACGCGGCGGACGAACTCGGCGTCGCCGGCGCGGGCGGACGGGACGACCTTTTCGGCGGCGAGCTGCCCATTGACGGCGTCGTCGACGCGCTTCGCCAGCGCCACGGCATCCGGCTTGACGGCGTCGCCGGAGTTGGCTGCCTGCACGATCAGGGCCAACAGCACGGTCGCGAGGGGAACGTGACGGCCTCTTCCGATATGGCGTCTCATCGTAGCGGTCTCCAGGCGCCGGCGGTTGGGGGCGACCCGTTCGTCGCCCCCCCTTCGTCTGGCTGATGAAACCCTCAATACGGCCGCCGGTTCCGCCGGGGAGTCTCAGCCGACCCCGAAGAACTCCGCGCTCGACTCGACGACCAGGCGGAGGCTGTACAGGTCGAGACGGCTGGCGCTGAAGGCGTCGCGCACGGACGGCGGCGCCGCCCGGTGCAGCCGCGTCACGAAGTACGAGTCGACCGCGTAGGCCCGGTACTCCGCCGAGCCGAGGAACGCCTTGGCGACGGCGCCGCGGCCCGCGCCGGCGGCCAGGCCCGACCAGAAGGCCACGTCGCCGTCATTCGGCGTGCGGCCGAGCAGGTCGCCGTAGAGCCGCCTCACGAAGGCGCCGTTGCTGCCGCCCGCCTTCGTCAGGTACTCGTTCGTGGAGAGGATGTCGCCGAGGACGTTCTCCTCGCTGTCGCCGCCGCGCAGCCGGTTGACCCAGCCCAACTCCTCGGTGCCGTTGGCGGTGCGGCCGAGGAAGCTCGTGTACCACGACCGCACCAGGCGGTCGCGCCCCTCCGCCGACTGCTCGATGGCCGCCACGACCGCGTTGCCGTTGGTGCCCTGCGCGTTGAGCTGCCCCGCCCAGAAGCTCAACTCGCCCGCCGACGCGGCGCGGCCCAGCACGTCGAGGTAAAGGGCCTGCACGAAGCGCCGCGACGCCGTCAGGCCGGCGAGCGCGCCGCGGTCGGCCGTGTCCGGTCCGGCGAAGGCGTTCACCGTCGCCGCGTTGTTCACGAACGTCGTGGCGACGGTACTGTAACTGACCGTTTGCCGGCCGGTTGCCGACAGCTTGCCCGGCGTCGTCCGCAGCACCAGGCCAGAGGCGTCGAAGTTGAGTTGGTCGCCGACCTGCCCGCCGCCGTCGACCGCGATCGCCGCCGTCGGCGACGGGGTGACGTTGAACGTGTCGGCCCCGCCGAGGCCCTGGACAGTCACCGGACTGGCGCCGCCGGTGTTGATCGTGAAGGTGTCGCCGCCGGTGCCGCCCTGCACCGTCACGGGGGCGCCCGTCGCCGTGCCGAGGAGAGTGACCCCGCCGCCGTCGCCGTTGTCGTTAACGCCGCCGTTGAGCAGCACCGAGCCGCTGGCCGTGATGACGGCCCCGGCCGCGACGGTCACCGTGTCGCCGGCCAGCAGGCTGACGTTGCCGCCGGCGGCGCCGACGGTCTTGCCGGCGGTCACCGTCACGTCGTCGCCCGACCCGGCCGGCGACCGCTCCAGGGCGGACAAGGTCACGTCGCCGGTCGTCGCTTGCACGTTGTCTTGGACGGTGAGCCCCGCCGTGGTCGTGACCGTGACCGGCCCGGCCGAGGTGACGGCGCCGGCGCCGCTCGCGGCGGCGAAGGTTAACCCGCCGACGTTATCCACGAAGAGGCCGCCGGCGCCGACGTTGGCGTTCAGTCTGCCGACAGCCGTTTCGAGGTGCGCCGCCGCGGTGCCCACGCCCGTTCCGTTGAGGACCGACAGGACGGAGCCCGTCACGTCGGCTGTGCCGCCTGTCGTGCCGGTGATCGCCCCGGTCGCGCTCAGCACGACGGGGCTGCTCGGGGCGCTGACCGTCGTCAGCGCCAGGTTCGCTCCCGTCCCGGCCGCCGTCAGCGTGATCGAGCCGTTTTGCGTCCGCGCCAGGGCGACGCTCACGCCGCCCGCCGTGTCGAGGACGTTGAGAGAGCCGGCGCCCTGGACGTCGGCGTTGAGGGTCGTCGCGTCGATCTCCAGCGGGTGAGTCGCGTCGCCGCCGACCGAACCGCCGGTCGCGCCGAGCGTGACGACGCTCCCCACGACGTCGGCCGTCCCGTCGCCGGTCGCGCTCGTGAGCGCGCCGCCGGTCGTCTTGAGCGTGACGTTGCCGGAGCCCGCGCTCACCCCGGCGACCGCGACGCCGCCCGCGGTGTCGGTGACGAAGATATCGCCGTTCGCGCTGGCGGCGTTCAGCGTGGCCGCGTCGACCTCCAGCGGGTGCGCCGCGTCGGCGCCGATCTTGCCGCCGCCGGTGACGAGGTTGATCGAGGGGCCGGCGACGTCGGCGACGCCGTCGGCCGTCGCGGGGCCGGTGATCGTGCCGGTGCCGGCGGCGACGAGGGTCGTCGTCGCGGAAGCGCCGGCGTCGGTGACGGCCGCGCGGACCTGGATGTTGTTGTTGCCGGTCGTCGCCAGCAGCAAGTCGGCGTTGGCCGCGGCCGCGACGGTCAGCGCCGCGTCGACCGTCAGGGCGCCGCCGGAGCTGAGGAGGGCGAGTTGCTTGCCCGTACCCGTCGGGGCGCCGCCGAGGACGACGCGGCCCGTCGCCAGCGGGCCGCCGACGCTCCGGAGTTGGACGTTGCCCGACGCCGTCTGGTTGACGGTCAGCGTGCCTCCCTGAAGGCTGAAATCGACCGCCGCCTTGAACGCCGCCGTCTGGCCGAGGACGTCGGCGACGCCGATCTTCGCGTCGCCGCCGACGGCGCCCTTCGCGCTCAGGACGATGTCGTGTCCCTGGACGAAGGTCGTGTCGTCGCCGTCGTCGCGGAGGTTGCCGTAGGCGATGAGCGTGAGCGTGCCGACCGCCTTCTGGACGCCCAGCGTCACGTCGCCGGCCGTCGTCAGCGACAGGTTGCCCGCCGCCCCGCCGCCCGGCGCGCCGAGGGCCGTCCCCGTGCCGGCCGTGAAAATGCCGCCGACGCCGTTGGCGTCGGGGTCGGTCGTGACGACGATGCCGCCGTTCGTCAGCACTTGAGCGCCGTTGCCCAGCGCGACGTCGGCCGTGCCGGCGGGCGTGTTGCAGTTCGATTCGAGTGTGATCGTTCCGCCGCTGCCCGCCGTCGTGGTGCCGGACTGGAGGACGACGTTCGCCGCGACCGTCGCGGAGGTGGCGGCCATCACCGTGATCGCGCCGGTGCCGGCGGCGCTGACGTCGACGGCGCTCGGGCCGTTGTTGAGGGTGACCGACCCGCCGCTCGTCGCCGCGCAGGCGTTGAAGGCGATGCCGCCGCTGCCGCCGCCCGCGGTCACGGAGCCGTTGGCGGTCAGTGCGATCGAGCCGTTGGCGCCCGCCGTGACGAAATTGATGCCGCCGCCGTTGGTGTCGCTCACGGCCTGGTCGATCACCAGGGGACCGCCGACCGATTGGAGGATGACGTTGCCGGCGCCGGCGCTGGCGACGCCGCTCAGGCCGTCGCCGCCGCCGATCATCAGGCCACCGGCCGACGTCACCAGAACACTGCCGCTCGCGGTGTTCGCCAGCGCCAGAGTGGTGACGGCGACGTTCAGGTCACTCGCGCCGCCGACGCCGGCGGCCGCGCGAATCACCAGCGTCGGCACGGTGACGTCGGTCTGCTCGGTCGGGGTGCCGTCGAGGACGGCGCCGCCCGTTTGCAGCGATAGCACCGCGGTCCCGGCCGGGGCTAGCGCCGCCGTCACCGAGATGTTGCCGCTAGCGACGTCGCCGACTTTGACGATCCCCGCCGTGACGGAATTGATTTCGGCGGACGTCAGGCCGAGCGTGCCGGCGGCGTCGGCGCCGCCGAGGTCGAGGAGTTGGCCGGCCGTGAATTGACGCAGCGCCGCCGTCGCCGTGCCCGCGTTCGTGGCTCCGGCGAGGGTCATGTTGTCGGCGACGTAGGTGACGCCGCCCGCGCCGTGGACGGCCGCGCCGGCGGCCACGGTCAACACCTGGTTGGCGCCTTGGGCCTGAAGCGTGACGGCTCCGGTGCCGGCGTCGACGTCGTTCGCCGCCGGCGTGTTGGCGACGGTCAGTCCGCCCGTCGTGGCGATGAGGGTGATAGCGTGGTCCGTCGCGCTGACGCCGGCGACGGTCAGAGCCGTCGCGTTGGTGAACCGGACGTCGCCGCCGCCGCTGTTCGCCGCCAGCCTCGTGACGCCGTTGGCCTCGGTGAGCGTGATCGCCTTGGCGGCCTGGAGGGCGAGATTGGGCACGCTGAGGAGCGAGCCGGCCGTCTGGCCGATGCCGTCGCCACTCACAAGGGTCAGCGTATTCGTCAGCGCCGGGCCGACGGAGGCCGAGACCGTCAGGGCGCCGCTGGTCGAGGAGCCGAGGACGAAGGAGCCGGCCGTGACCCGGGCGAGTTTGGCGAGCGACAGGCCGAGTTGGTTGGGGGCGTCGGCGCCGCCGACGTCGACGAGCGTGCCGGCCTCGAACGGCTTCAGGGTCGCGACCGAGGCGCCGGCGTCGACGGTACCGGCGAGCGTCAGGTGGTCGGCGATGAGGGTGACGCCGCCGCCGCCGTGGACACGGACCCCCGCGTCGACCGTCAGAACGCGGTCGTTGCCGACGCTGCCGGCGGAGAGCAGCACCGTCGAGGTGCCGGCATCGACGTCGTTGGCGGCGGGCGTGTCGTGGACCGTCACCCCGCCGTTTTGCGTGACGACCCCGATGGGGCCGTTGTTGGTCGTCAGGCCGTCGACGCCGTCGACGGTGCCGATGTCGATAAAGTCGGCCTCGTTATAGGTGATGCCGTTGCCGGCGCCGCTGACGACGGCCGCCAGGGTGCCCACGTTGTTGGTCGTCGCGTTAAGGGAGATCGGGCCGACCGCCGTGACCCGGAGGTTGGCGACGGACAGCTGCCCCCCGGGCTCCGCCACCGTGCCGCGGGTGGTGATCGACAGCGTCGGGGCGCTGGTGAGGACGATGGGCGCGACGACGAGGACGTCGCCGACGTTGGCGAAGCCCAGGCGGAGGACGCCGGCCGCGACGCGGTTGAGGGACGCGCCGTCCAGCCCCAGGACGCCGGGGGCGTTGGCGCCGCCGAGGAGGATCTTCGCGTCAGGGGAGAACGGCCCGACCGTCGCCGCCGCCGTCGACGCATTCGCGTTGCCGAGGAGCGTCATGTTGTCGCCGACGAGGTCGACGCCGCCGGCGCCCGCGACGACGGCCCCGGCCGCGAGCGTGAGGAGTTGGTTCGCGCCGTGTGCCCCCAGAGTGACCGTGCCGGTGCCGGCGCCGACGTCGACCGCGGCCGGCGTGTCGGCCACCGTCAGCCCGCCGACCGCCGCCACCACGTTGATCGTCCGGTCGGTCGTGCGGACGCCGTCGAGGCCGTCCACGCTGCCGATCGTCACGCCGTCGCCCTCGGTGAACATCACGGCGCCGGTCGTGCTGACCGCCGCCAGGACGTCGACGCCGTTGGTGTTCGTCGCCGTGATGTCCCCGGCCGCGCGCAGGGCCAGGTTCCTCACCTTGAGGTCGCCGACCGACTCGAAGATGACGCCGTTGGTCCGCAGCGACAGGGCGTCGGCGGTGGTGAGGTTGATCTGCGCGCTGACGGTGATGTCGCCGCTGGCGGCGTCGCCGACCTGGAGGACGCCGGCGGTCACCGTGCGCAACTCGGCGTTGGTCAGGCCGAGCGTCCCCGCCGCGTCGGCGCCGCCGACGTCGATCTTCGTGCCCGGCGTGTTCGGCCGCAGCGTCGTCCGACCGGCCCCCGAAGTGATGGTGCCGCCGGCCGGGAGGTTCATCGCGTCGGCGGCGAGGGTGATGGCGCCGCCGAGGCTGTCGAGGTTCGCCGGGCTCAAGGAGGTCGCGGCGGTGAAGACGAGCGAAGCGCCCGAGGTACTCAGCGTGTTGCCGACGTTGGCGAAAGTGATGGCGCCGCCGCCGACGGTCGCGGTGCTGAAGGTGACGCCGTGGCCCGCCGCCGTCGGCAGTTGGAAGGCGCCGCCGAGGTCGTTGATCGTAATCGGGCCGGCCGCCTCGATCCGCACGTCCGCCGTCGGCGGCAGGGAGGCCAGGGCGCCGGTGCTGACCGTGTTGGCGCCGAGGTCCGGGTCGGCGAAGACGATTTGGCCGCCTTGGCTCAGGAGGACCGCGTCCTGCGTGCCGCTGCCGAAGACGCCGGCGATGACGGTAATACTGGAGGCGAGCAGGGTACGGTCTTCCAGCGCTTCGAGGCGCGGCGCGGGCTGACGCCGCGGCGCCGGGCGGCGCAAGGGCGCGGACCGCCGCGCGGCCGGGGCGAGAATCTTGGTCCACCAGTCGCGCCAGCCGTTGCGAGTCATGTGTCTCGTTCCTTACTCTCGATATCCGGGGAGCCGGTAGGGCCGGCGCTGCGGGCGCCCGAGCCTCGCCGGGGAAGGAATCGCGGTTTGGGACCCTCGTCCGGGAGTTCCGGGGTTCCTCGGGACGGGGGCAGTCTGGGTAAGATATCGAAAGAATAAGGGCTAGGGGCGGAGTCTTACAAGGGGAAAGTGATCGTCCTATGCGGATTTGTTTGTGTATCTTGCCGGCCTTGCCGAGACTGTCGTAGGAGCCCCCACTCGGGAAGGAGGGAGAAATGCGGCGGCGGGGAAGGGACCTCGCCGGAGCCGGACACCTTCCTCCGACCGCCAGGCGAAAGCGTTCCGGGGTGGCCACGGGAAGCTCCTGGGTCGGATGGGGTCTGGTAAACACCATCTTACGCAGGAGCTTTCTCGTTATTACCGCTTAACCTGATGCCTAGGGGGTTCAGCATGACCTGCCCCCCCTGCCAGGACGACGCCCGCCCCCGGAGTTGCCAAAATCGGCAGGAGCACCCGCCGCGCTCCCGAACGGGCGTCTCACCTTGCCGCCGGCCCGCCTCCGGCCCTAGAATGTCACATCTCACTCACGAAACCCCGGAGAGGGCCATGAAAGAAGGCATCCACCCCCAATACGTCGAGGCGACCGTCGTCTGCGGCTGCGGCAACCGCTTCACCACGCGCAGCACCAAGAAGAACATCACCGTCGAAATTTGCTCGGCCTGCCACCCGTTCTTCACCGGCAAGATGAAGTTCGTCGACACCACCGGCCGCGTCGAGAAATTCCAGCGCAAGTACAACTGGGACAAACGCAAGAAGGTCGAGGCCGAAGCCCCGAAATAGCTCTAAGCTGTTAGCTCTTAGCTCTTAGCCGAACGGGCTCCGTCGTATGGCTAAGAGCTAACGGCTAACAGCTAAGAGCCAGGAGTTCCGTCATGCCCCGCTTCTGAACGTCGAGGGCCGCGACCTCGGGTCGGTCGCCCTTCGAGCAACCCCCGGCCGACCCCGAGGACGACGCCGTATGTGGCCCAAATTTGAAGAAGCCCTCGCGCGCTTCGACGACCTCGAAAAGCAACTCGCCGAGCCCGCCGTCATCAACGACCGCGCCCGCTTCACGCAGGTCGCCAAGGAGCACGGCAGCGTCTCCAAGCTCGTCAAGCCGTACCTCGAATACAAGAAGCTCGCCGCCGACGTCGCCACCGCGGAACAACTCCTCGCCGCCGAGAGCGACCCCGACATGCGCGCCTACGCCGAGGAAGAGCTGCAAGGGCTCCGCGCGAAACGACAAATTCTGCACACGAAGCTCGAAGACCTGCTCCTCATCGACCCGGCGGAGGACTTCGACAGCGTCATCGTCGAAATCCGCGCCGGCACCGGCGGCGAGGAGGCGGCGCTGTTCGCCGGCGACCTCTACCGCATGTACAAGCACTACGCCGAGGACCGCGGCTGGAAAATCGAGACGCTCGACTTCAACGCCACCGACCACGGCGGCTTCAAGGAGGTCAGCTTCAGCGTCGCCGGCGACGGCGTCTACCAGGAACTGCGCTACGAGAGCGGCGGCCACCGCGTCCAGCGCGTCCCCGAGACGGAGCAGCAGGGGCGCATCCACACCTCGGCCGCGACCGTCGCCGTCCTGCCCGAGCCGACCGAGGTGCAGATCGACATCAAGCGCGACGACATCCGCCGCGACACCTTCCGCTCCGGCGGCCCCGGCGGGCAGCACCAGAACAAAACCGAGAGCGGCGTCCGCCTCGTCCACCTGCCGACCGGCGTCGTCGCCGAGTCGCGCACCGAGCGCAGCCAGCACAAGAACGAGGAGCAGTGCTGGCGCATGTTGCGCAGCCGCATCTACGAAGCGATGGCCGAGAAGGAGCGTGCCCGCCGCGCCGCCGACCGCAAGAGCCAGGTCGGCAGCGGCGACCGCAGCGAGCGCATCCGCACCTACAACTTCCCCCAGAACCGCTTCACCGACCACCGCATCAACCTCACGCTCTACAAGCTCGACGCCATCGTCGCCGGCAACCTGACCGAGGTCGTCCAGGCGCTGAAGGACTACGACAAGAAGCTGCGCCTCGGCCAGATCCCTTCCTGATTTTTTGACCGCCGAATGTCGATCGACAAGGATCGTTCAAGGCGCCCTTCCGCGGGAGCGGTTTCATGGAAGCGAAAATCGACGAGCCGTGGACCCTCGGCCGCCTGCTCACCTGGACGACGCGATTCCTGAGTCAAAAAGGGGTCGAATCGCCGCGCCTGGACACGGAGGTGATGCTGGCGCACGTCCTCGGCTGCGAGCGCATTCACCTGTACACGCGCTACGAGGAGGAGGCGCCGGACGACGTCCGCCAGCGCTTCCGCGACCTGGTGCGCAAGCGTTCCGAGGGCTGTCCGGTCGCGTACCTCGTCGGCCGCAAGGAGTTTTTCTCGCTGGCCTTCGAGGTCGGGCCGAGTGTGCTGATCCCGCGGCCGGACACGGAGGAACTGGTCGTCGAGTGCCTGCGCCTGGCGAAGCCGCTGGCGGAGCCGGCGGTCCTCGACCTCGGCACCGGGTCGGGCGCCATCGCGGTCGCCGTGGCGAAGCAGCACAAGGGGGGGCAAGTCACGGCGGTCGACGTCAGCCCCGAGGCGCTGGCCGTGGCGAAGCGCAACGCGGAGAAGCACGGCGTCGCGGGGCGCGTCACGTTCCTCCTCGGCGACCTGTTCGCGCCGCTGCCGGCGGGGGAGCGGTTCGACTTCGTCGTCAGCAACCCGCCGTACATCAAGAGTGCGGACCTCGCCGGGCTCGAGCCGGGCGTGCGCGACCACGAGCCGCGCTTGGCCCTCGACGGCGGCGCCGACGGCTTCGCGGTCTTCGACCGGATCGCGCGCGGGGCCGGCGACTTCCTGAAGCCGGGCGGCGTCCTCCTCGTGGAGATCGGCTCGCCGCAGGAGGCGGGGGCGCGCGCGCGCCTCGCCGCCCGCGCGGAGTTCGAGTTGGGTGCGACGATCAAGGACGGCTCGGGGCACCCGCGTGTGCTGGCGGCGCGGCTAAGAGCGCCCGACGGAACTTAAAGGACCAACCACCCGAATCCGCGCACGCACCCTCACGCGCCTCACTTTTCGACTCTTCGTTGCGTTTCCGACCGACTCGGAGTAGGATCGACGTCGCCCGGCCGCCGCTGGCCGGACGACTCCTCGACCCCGCGTGGTTCCATGAACGACGACGTCCCGACGACCGACGACGGCCTTTTCCTGGCGCTCGCCGACGAACTCGCGACCGGGGGCGCCACCGAGGCGTTCCGGCAGCGCTACCGCCCCCTGCTCCTCGCCTGGTGCCGCGACCACGGCCTCGCGGAGGCCGACGCCGACGCCGTCGCGCGCGACGTCCTCGACCGCCTCGTCCTGTCGCCGCGCGTCTCGCCCGGCGACCCCGCCGTAAGCTACCGCACGCACTTGCACGACCTCGTCGCCCGTGCCGTCGCCGACGTCCCGCGAACTCGCGCCCTGGCCCCCGAAGCCGCGCGGAGCCTCGTCGACGACCTCAGCAACCACCTCATCGGGGAAGAGCGACTGGCCCGCGCGGCGGCGCGCCAGGTTCAGACCGAAGTCGACCCGTCCGCCTGGAGCGCCTTCACCCGGCAGGCCGTCGACGGCCGCACCGCCGAGGAGACGGCCGCCGAACTGGGGCTGCCGGTCGCCGCCGTCCTCAAGGCGCGCAGCCGCGTCGGCAAGAAGCTCCGCGAGGCGATCGACGCCTTGCGGGGCGGCAGCACCGTGACCGAAGGAGGAGCGTCGTGAGCGCCCATCCCGACCGCGATACCCTGTTCCGCTACCTCAACGACGAGTTGGACCGCGACGGCGACCGCGACGTCGAGCTGCACGTCGAGGTCTGTTTCGACTGTCGCGATGCGCTGCGGTCGTTGGCGGAGTTGTCGCGCGGGCCGCCCCTGCGCGCGGCCGGCCTCATGCTGCCCGTACCGACTCCGCGTGCCGCCGACCCCACGCCGCCCGGCCCCGGCGGTACTGCGGCAGACGACCTGCCGTCGGTCCCCGGCTGCCGCCTGACGGCGGTCCTCGGCGAGGGTGGCATGGGCGTCGTCTATCGCGGACGCGACGACCAGCTGGGGCGGCACGTCGCGGTCAAGGTGATGAAGGCCGAGTTCAGCCGCCGAGCCGAGCCGCGCCGCCGCTTCCTGGAGGAGGCGCAAGTCACCAGTCAGCTGCAGCACCCCGGCATCCCGCCGGTCCACGCGGCGGGCGAGTTGCCCGACGGCCGGCCCTACGTCGTCATGAAGGTGGTCAAGGGGCGGACGCTGGCGAAGCTGCTGACGAGCCGGGCCGGCCCGCCCGCCGACCTGGCGCAGCTGCTGCCGCTGTTCGGCCGCGTCTGCGAGGCGGTCGCCTACGCCCACAGCAAGGGCG
>JBBROG010000104.1:0-26507 GCA_038229635.1 Gemmatales bacterium | reverse complement strand
GTCCTCCCCGGCTTCCGGGTCGAGGTGTCGTGGTTGTGGGCCGACCCGCTCCCGAACGTGCTGACCTGTCTGCGCGAGATCCTGGGATAACCCCGCTGCCGTCCGGCTCGGGGACTGGTGGAATGTCGGGTGGACACCTATTACCCAGAACGAGAGTGGTGACCCACTGTGTCTTGATTTAGCCTCTACAAAGAGCGATAGTGGCGGTCAAATAATTGCCACATGGCACGATACTCCTTAACATGATGAAGGCGATGAAGGAATCTCTGAAGGCATCTTTTGGGATTGAATAACGTTAATATAGGACGAGAAGAGAGAGGCGAGTCGTCATGCCGATTGTGGTACGGCGACTTCTTCATTTGAGACGGAAATTGAGCGCCGTTCAATTTTTGCGGCCCAGCAGACGTCCTCTTGTCAGGGAAGTTGTCTGGGGCTAGAATGCCGTATACACTCGCGCAGATGAGCATGAGGGAAATTCACGGGGGAAAAGCATGGATATCAAGACCAACACGACAGAGCTAATAATCTTGAATTGGCTTACTGGAAAGGTCAAGACTTATGAAGCCAAGGGCGCCGTACCGCTATCAGAACTCCTGAAGGGGTTAAACTTGACGGAAGATCAAACATTGAAGGCGCTCACCTTCTTGAAGGGCTTCGACCTTATCGAGATCGAACAAGAAACGGCGGAAGACCCTGTGAGTGTCTGGCTAACACCTCACGGGGAGAACCTGCGCCGCCAGATCACTCATGGAGGCTGAGTGGAGAAGGCCGTAGCCGCCGTGCCAAATATGGCACGGCGGTTCCTTCATGTGCGACGGGAACGCAAGATCTGAAGCACTACGTCCTTACTTCAAAGCAGTGCAAGATGGAAACAATAATTGCCGCACTAATCTCCGGCATGTTCAGTGTAGCAACGGCGCTCATCCGCAGACACCAAAGGGGAGCGAAAGAACGGCCCATAGCGACAAAAAAGAAACCCTCCGACGTTGTTGAAGCCCCACCTACTATTGAGCAAAGCGAGGAAACAACTATACTTCTAAGGGAATGGAAAAACAGCATCGACAATCACAAAGCCGAAGTCATCTTTTACGCATGGTCCGTTGCATTTACGCTTGGGATAACTGCATGGTCTTCACGAAATAACAACGGCTCGGTTTCTATGGTCCTCATCGCCTGCACGCTGGGTCCATACTTCCTATACCTTCTATGGACAATTTCAAACGTACCTGTTGATGAGCGAAAGTGGAATGAAGCCCAGAAAGGCAAATAGATGACCCACACGGAGAGATAATAAGGGAACAGCGGTCCTCTTTCCTACTAACTTCCCTCAACGCCGACACGCAAAAACAGGAGCGATGATGTCACGATTTGGCATGAATGACAATGTTTATATGCGAACCTTGTGCATACGGGTAAAGCAAAAGACTCCTACTTTTTCGGGTTTTACCGTTGAGGTAGACGGACGCCAATATCTGTTGACTGCCAAACACGCCGTCTTTGGCAGCAGTCCCACAGTTGAGATCGAATACTTGCACGAAGCAAAATGGAAAGACATGACGGCCCGACGGATTCTCTGTGAGCCCGCCGAGGTTGACATTGCCATCCTCTGCCCTGACAGACATTTGACGCACTCCGTACCAGTTGAGTTAGGCACGGCGGGAATTATCTTTGCGCAAGACGTCTTCTTCTTGGGCTATCCACTTGGAATGCATGCATACATTCCGAACATCACGCCATTTGCTTTCCCCTTCGTCAAGAAAGGTATCGTATCAGCAATTGTGAGAGACATTAACAATGTGCAATCAATCATCGTGGATGGACACAACAACAGGGGGTTCTCTGGCGGACCGCTCTTCTATTACCTTGAAGGTTGCATCAAGCGGCCGAAGATCGCTGGTGTCATTACGAGCTATCCACACGACGCCATACCCGTCTATGATGGAGAGAAGAAAACAAGCCTGACTGTTAGGGAGAACACGGGTATTCTCATCGCTCACGACATTCAGTACGCCATTGACATCATCAGAGCAAATCCCGAAGGCTTTCCAGCGCCACCCCAACAACCGCTCTTCGGCTAGGGGTCATCCGTAGGGTATTGTGGGGACGAAAGGAGGGGCGCATGACCGTTGAAGTGAACTTCGTACCGAAGGCCGGCCGCCCGCGCACGGCGGACCTCGCGTACAAGGTCTACCTCTATGACGTGACCGAGGAACTGTTCGACGAACTGGCGGACGAGGACACGAACGCGGAACTCATTGACGGAGTGATGGTCGTGCATTCTCCCGCTTCGCCGTGCCACGACGACGTGGGCGGCTTCCTTCGCAGCGTCATGCGCGTCTTCGCCCGGAAGAAGAAGCTGGGCACGGTACTCGGCCCGGACTCGCTCGTCCGCCTGGCGACGGGCCGCAAGTTCGGCCCCGACCTGTATTTCCTGGAACGGAGCCGCGTGCCCACCTGGCTCACCGAGAAGCAGTTCGAGGGGGCGCCCGACCTCGTCGCCGAAATTCTTTCGCCGTCGAACCGCGCCGAAGACCTCAACGACAAGCGGCCGGCGTACCAGGAAGCCGGGGTGAAAGAAATCTGGCTGATCGACCTCGCGGCGGAAGAGATCCTCGTCGACCGCCGCCGGGGCAAACGCTATACGACGACGACCGCGACGCGGGGGCGCGTGTCCTCGCGCGTCATTCCCGGTTTTTGGATCGACGCCGCGTGGCTCTGGGCCGCTCCCCTCCCCGAGGAGTGGGACTGTCTGAACCGGATCCTGGAGAGTGAGACCCCGCCGACGGCGTGAAGCCGGAGTCCCCATGACCGAAGTCATCGTCCTCGGCAGCGGCTCGTCCGTCCCCATGCGCGGCGGCACCAACTCGTCGTACCTCGTCCGCGCCGGCGACACCGTGCTCCTGATCGACTGCGGTCCCGCGATCTTGCAGCAACTCGACGCCGTCGGCCGCACCCCCGGCGACGTCACGCACGTTTACGTCACTCACCGCCACGGCGACCACACGCTCGGCTACCCGATGTTTCTCCTGTGGTGGATCTCTAAGGGGAGGCGCCCGGAGACGTTCCCGCCGACGGTCGCCGGCCGCCTCACCTGGGCCTCGCTCAACACGCTGTTGCAGCACACCTTCGGCGAGGTCGCCCGCCTGGCCGTAGCGGCTCCGCGCGTCCTCTTCCCCGACGAGGAGCCGTCGGCGGTCGTCTTACGCCCCGGCCTGACGCTGCGCACCTGGCCGATGCAGCACTCGCACTTCGCCCCGGTGTCCGGCGTGCGCCTGGAGGTCGACGGCAAGGTGATCGCCTTCACCGGCGACACGGCACCGTGCCCGAACGTCGTCCCCCTGGCGCGGGACGCCGACCTGTTGTTTCACGAAGCGGCCTACTGCGCCACGCTCGACCCCGAGTTGACCGACGGCTTGCACGGCCACAGCACGGCGCGCGGCGCGGGCCGTGGCGCCGCCGACGCCGGCGCCAGGAGGCTGGCGCTCGTCCACCTGTCCGACCGCTACGACGGGCGCCAGACCGACCTGATCGCCGAGGCCGCCCGCGAGTTTTCGGGCGAAGTGACCGCACCGGCGGGCGGCGCCGTTTATCGACTGTGAGAGGCGCGAACGCCAAGCCGCGCGCGGCCATCCTCCGGGAGTCCACCCCATGACCGTCTCTTTTCCCGACCTGATCGCCGACGCCCAGACGACCGAGGAGCGCTTCCTGCGGCACATCTTCGTCCGCGACCAGATGGCCGAGTGGTCCAAGCACCCGCTCGTCATGGCGAAGGCCGACGGCGTCCATTACTGGGACGTCCACGGCAAGCGCTACCTCGACGCCCTGTCCGGCATCTACGTCGTCTCGGTCGGCCACAACAACCGCCGCGTCATCGAGGCGCTGCACAAGCAACTCGACGCCCTCTGCTTCTCGCCGCCGATGCACGGCACCAACCCGCTCGCGGTGCAACTGGCCACCCTGCTCGCCGAACTCGCTCCCGGCGACCTGTCGGCGGTCAAGTTCCAGTGCGGCGGCTCTGAAGTGACCGAGGCGGCGATCAAGCTCGCGCGGCAGTACCACAAGCGGACCGGCAACCCCGGCAAGTACAAGATCGTCAGCCGCTATCTCTCCTGGCACGGCTCGACGCTGGGCTCGCTGTCGGCGTCCGGCCTGAAGTCGCGCAAGACGGTCAACGAGCCGCTGGCCCCCGGCTTCCTGCACGTCTTCCCGCCGACCTGCTACCGCTGCCCCTTCGGCAAGAGCTACCCGGACTGCGGCATCACCTGCGCGACGCTCGTCGGCGACGTCATCGACATGGAAGATCCGGAAACCGTCGCCGCCGTCATGGTCGAGCCCATCGGCCACACCGGCGGCATCATCGACCCGCCGCCGGAATACCTGCCGATCTTGCGAGAAATCTGCGACCGCCATAATATCTTGCTGATCTTCGACGAGATCATCACCGGCGCCGGCCGCACCGGACACTTGTTCGCCGCCGAGACGTTCGGCGTCCTCCCCGACGTGATCTGCACGGCGAAGGGGCTGTCCGGCGGCTACGCCCCACTGTCGGCGATGATCTGCCGCGGACCCATCGCCGACGCCTTTTGGGGGCCGGCCGGCGAGAACCCCGGTTTCGTGGAGGGGCACACGTTCGAGGGCAACCCGATCTCCTGCGCCGCCGGCCTGGCGGTGCTGCGCGAGATCCTCGAACGCGACCTGTGCGGCAACGCCCGCGCGATGGGACAGCGGTTGCGCGACGGCTTCACGAGCCTGGCGAAGAAGCACGGCGTCGTCGGCGACATCCGCGGCAAGGGACTACTTCAGGGGATCGAATTCGTCCGCGACCTCGCGACGAAGGAGCGCTTCCCGAATGAGACGGCGTTCGGCGTGCGCGTCGGGCGGCGGGCGCTGGAGAACGGGCTCCTCTGCCGCTTCGACCCGCACTGGATCGCCTTCGGCCCGCCGCTCGTCGTGACGGCCGAGCAGGTCGACGAGATGGTTGCTATTCTGGACAGGAGTCTCGGCGAAGTCCTCGCCGGGTTGGTCTGAGCGGGAGAGCGCGTCATGCTTTGGCGAGTCGGAGCCGTTCTGCTTATCCTCGGCGGCGTCTTCGGGTTCCTCGGCTTCCAGGACTGGCGGCTGAGCCGCGCCTCCTCGGATAAACCGGAGGAAATTACCCTCAAGGCCCTCATCGACCGGGGGGCGGACGGCAACCCGAACGTCGTCGTGAAGGACTTCCGCGTGCTGGATGACCTGATCGTCTACGAGACGCAGCGCGGGTCTCCCAGCTGGACCAAGGCATGGATACCGGCGGTCCCGGCGGGCGAGGCGGCGGGGGCGGGCCGGCCGAACATCCGTGCCCTGATCGTCAGCACGAAGGCCAAGAACAAGGGCGAACTGGACGGCCGCTGCAAGGGGCCGCAACTCCGGGCGATGGTCGTCAACCGCATCCAGTCGCTCGGGCGCTCGGAGCGAAAGCTCCTGGAGGAGGGCTACCCCGGCACGAACTTCGACTCCTGCCTGCTGATCCACGAGGGGCGCGAGCCGTCCGGCGGCACCTGGCTCGCCGTCTGCTTCGGCCTGGCCGCGCTGCTTATCCTCGGAGGCGCCGGCGTGCTTCTGCTCGCCTTCGTCCGGCACAACAGCCAGCCCGCATCCAAGCCGAAAAAGAAGAAACGCCCTGCGGAGGACGAAGAAGACGAGGAGGAGGACGACCGGCCGCGCCGGCGCCGTCGCCCCAGGGACGAGGATGACGACTGAGGAGAGGGCGAATGAGGCGATTGAGCGACACGTCGCCCGAGGCGGAGCGCGTGCTGACCGAAGTCTATCGCCAGATGAGTCCTGGGCAGAAATGGCTCCGACTCGGGGCGATGTATCAGGAAGCCCGCGCCCTGCACGCCGCCGGCGTGCGCCTGCGCGACCCTGCGGCCACGCCGCGCGACGTCGTCGACGACTGGATTCGGATGCACTTCGGCGTCACGCTGCCTTCCGCCCCAAGGAGGATCGTCATGGACCCCGAAATGTTTCGCGACCTTCGCGCCGTCCTCGACGTCCTCGACCGGGTCGGCATTCCCTACGCCCTCGGCGGTTCGATGGCCGCGGCCGTCTACGGCCGGGGGCGGCAGACCAACGACGCCGACATCAGCGTGGAGCCGTTCCGCGGCAAGGAACAGCAACTCGTCGAAGCCCTCGGGGCGCGCTACTACGTCAGCCCCCAGGCCGTCGCGGAAGCCAACCGGACCCGTTCGACGTTCAACGTCATCGACCAGAGTACGGGGTTCAAAGTGGACGTCTTCGTGCGCAAGGACACGGCCTTCGAGGACACGGCCTGGTCGCGGCGCCGCGCGGTGACGCTGCCGGAGATTCCCGCGAGCCCGATCGTGGTTCACTCGCCCGAGGACCTTCTGCTCTTCAAGCTGCGCTGGTATCGCCTGGGAAACGAGGTGTCCGAGTTGCAGTGGCGCGACGTCGTGGGACTGCTGAAGACGCAGGCGACAAGCCTCGACAACGCCTACCTCGACCACTGGGCCGAGCAACTCGGTGTCGCCGACCTGCTCGCCCGCGCCCGCCAAGAGAGCGCCGCATGAACGAGGAAGTCTCCGGCGTCCCGTCCCTGACTCGCGGCCGACTGTACATCGTCCTCGCCGCCGTCCTCTGGAGCCTGAGCGGGGCGTTCAAGTGCGTCCTCAAGCACAAGACGTCGCTGAGCCTCGGCCCCGAGCCGGAGGGCGTGACCGACCTCAGCATCGCCTTCTACCGCGTGCTGTTCGCCGGCCTCGTCCTGCTGCCGACGCTGCGCCGCCGCGACGTGTCGTTCCGCCCGTCGATGCTCGGCATGATCGCCACCTTCGCGGCGATGAACCTCACGTTCGTCCTGGCGCTGGCCGGCGGCAAGGCGGCGAACGCCATCCTTTTGCAGTACACCGCTCCGATTTGGATGTTCCTCGCGAGTATCTGGTGGCTGGGCGAGCGCGCGAGCCCGCGGGGGTGGGCGACGCTGGGGCTCGGCCTGTGCGGCGTGGCGGTCATCGTCATCGGCGAGGGCGTCGGCGGCGACCTGCCCGTCCTCGGCCTGGGGCTGGCGAGCGGCTTCTTCTACGCCGGCGTCGTCATCTTCCTGCGCGTGCTGCGCGGCGCCGCCGGGACGTGGCTGACGGTCCTCAACCACCTCGGCGCCGCCGCCGTCGTCGCGCCGCTGCTCCTCCGCGAGGGCTGGCCGAGCCTCACGGCGCAACAGCTCGGCGTCCTGGCGCTGTTCGGGACGGTGCAGATGGGCGTCCCTTACGTGCTGATGGCGCGCGGCCTGCGCGCCGTCGGCCCGCAGGAGGCCGGCGTCATCACGCTGCTCGAGCCGCTGCTCAACCCGCTGTGGGCCTACCTCGTCGCGCCCGAGACGGAGGCGCCAACGCTCTTTACATTGCTCGGCGGCGCCTGTATCCTCGGGGCGCTGGCGTGGCGCTACTGGCCCCCGTCCGACCCGAAGCGCGCCTAGCGCCCGCCGGCTTCGGAGGTCCCCGTCATGCACGACACGCCCGGCCGAGTGCGGACGGCGGTGTTCGTCGATTTCGACAACATCTACCTCGGGCTGCGCGACCAGGACCCGAAGGCGGCCGAGGCGTTCGCCAACAACGTCGACCGCTGGGACAACTGGATCCGCGAGTCGCTGCCGCTGTCCGGCTCCGCCCCGGCGCGGCGCGACATCCTGATGCGCCGCTGCTACCTCAACCCGCGTTCCTTCCACCATTACCGCTCCTTTTTTACCCTGTCGGCGTATGAGGTGCGAGACTGCCCGCCGCTGACCGCCGGCGGCAAGACCAGCACCGACATTCACATGGTCATGGACATCCTCGACGCGCTCGGCCACGAGACGCGCTTCGACGAGTTCGTCCTCCTCTCCGGCGACGCCGACTTCACGCCGGTGCTGGTGCGGCTGCGCGCCCACGACCGGCGTACCGCCGTCCTCGCGGTCGGGCCGGCGTCGGCCGCCTACAAGAAGTCGTGCGACTGCCTGATCGACGTCGACGACTTCCTCGGCGACGCCACCGGCCACGCGCCCCCCGCGGACGCCTTCGGCGACGTCTTCCTGAATCGCGTCGCGGACGCGGTCCTGGAGCGCGCGTCGCGCTTCGGCCGCGTCGAGCGCCCCGAGCTGCTCAACGTGTTCCTGAGATTTTCGGAATTTAAGGGGAGTAATTGGTTCGGCCACTACGGCCAGGAGTCGCTGGTGCGGCACCTGTGCCGGCTGCGGCCGGACCTGGCGGAGGTCAACGGCGCCCTCGAGTCCGCGGCGCGGGCGCGCCCCTCCGCGCCCGACGGGGCGGAAGGCTCCGCCGAAGGGCGGGACGGCGCGTGCGCCCCGGAAGCGCTGCGCGGGCGGATCGTTCAGGCCGTCGAGGAAATCGTCAAGGCGTCGCCGCACCCGCTGCCGCTGGCGAAGCTGGCCAACGAGGTGAGGAATCGCCTGGGCGAAGAGGTGCGCGCGACCAACTACGCCGGCGCCGGCACCTTCAAGGCGCTGCTCCAGGCGGCGGACCTGCCGACCTGCCGTCTGACGACGGGCGGACTCCCTTACGTGTACGACCCGGAAAGGCACCAGGCGCCGGCCGCGCCGGGCGGCGGCGCGATCGACCCCGACGTGCCGGGCCTCGACCCCTTCGCCCGGCGCGTCCACCAGATCACCGGCGCCCCGCTCCTGAGCGGCGCCGACTATGAGGCGCTGTTCCGCGCGATCTTCGAGGAAGTGAGGAACACGCCCTACTCGCGAACCGGCACGTCGAAGGCGGTGCGTGACGCCTGCGCCGGCGGCGGCGTGCTGGTGGCGCGGGCCGACGTCAGTCATGTGCTGCAAGGGCTCTACTACGCCGGTGCCTTCCAGGGCACGGCGACGCCGGCCGGGCCGGAGGACCTGGCGCGTGCCTTCGCCCGTAACGTCGAACACCGTTGCCGGGAAGCGGAGCTGCGCATCTCGGACGAGGAGCGCTCGCTGCTGAATCGCTGGCTGGTGGACGGCGCCGCGCCGGCTCCCGCCGAAGCAACGCGGCACAAGACGTCCGGGCAGGCGGTGGACATCGCGGATCTGCTGGAAGAGCCGCCGGATATGGAGTTCACGGCTCCGTAACATGTTCCCAGGAGACCGCCCCGTCAGCGCCCGAACAGGCCCGGCGCCAGGCCGGCGCCAGGGATGCGCCGCCCCGGCGGCACCAGATTGGGCAAAATCTCGAACGTGAAGCCGAAGCTCTGTTGCAGCGCGTTGTACGTCAGGCCGAGCGTGACTTGCAGGTCGCTGCCGACGCGCGTCAGCATCAGCGAGTTCGCCAGGCTTTGATTCGTGCCGAAGTCGTACAGCGTACTCCCCGTGATCGCGTACTTCGGGCTGAAGACGTAGGTGACCGCCGCCGACACCGCCTGGCTGCCGACCGGGTCGATCTGGCGGTAGCCGACCGAAAACGACGTGCGGTCGGTGCGGTTGAGCGCGGCGCCGACCGTGAACACCCGCGGCCCGCCGGCGACCGGGTCGACCCAGCCCGTGCTGTACAGCGCCGTCCGGTCGCCGACGTTCCACTCCCAGTCGTACTCCAGGAACGCCGCCGTCTCGCCGAAGTTGTCGCGGTCCTTCCGCGGGAAGAGCGACGCCGACAGGTCGAGTGTCATCCAGTCGACGATGTGCTGGTTGCCGGGGAAGCCGCGCTTCGTCTGCCAGCGCTGCCGCAGGTCGAGTTGCACCACCTCAATTCGGTCCAGCGTATCGGTCTTGGTGTCGAGGAGGCGGCGGATCGCGTATAGCTGCGGGTCGAAGATCGGCGACGTCGTCAGGGCCAGGCCGTGGGCGGGGTTGAGGATCGGCAAGAGCGGCCGGATGTCGCGCACCGCCTGGTCGGTGGCGTCGTCGTTGAGGCGGTCGAGCTGCGGAAAGCGCGTATACCGATCCGTGGCGTCGGCGACGTAGGCGTTGGCCGACGCCACGATCTTGTGGTTGATGCCGCTGACATTGAATAGCAGGCTGTGGACGTCGGGGTAGAGGCGGCTGAAGGGGATGCTGGCGCGGACGCCGCCGCCGCCGTAGACGCGGCCGTTATCGTTCCCCGTCCGGTCGCGCGTGTAGTAGGTCAGGTCGAGGACGCCGTAAGGGACGACCCGCACCGGGCCGAGGTCGAACGGGATCGACGCCTCCTGCATCAGGTCGAAGCGGCCGGTGTCGGTGCGGGCGTCGGTCGGCAGGTAGGCCGGCGGCGGGACGTGCGTCGGCGTCAGGCGGGCGTAGCCGGCGCTGGCGTGGGCGTTGTAGCTGACGAGGTCGAAGAACGACTGGCCGACCCAATAGCCGTCGGCGCGCGGCAGCCACGCCGTCTCGGTCACCCAGTCGCGCAGGCGCGGCTCCACGAGGGCCGTCCACGCCCAGTTGTCCTGCTGCTGTTTGACGTAGACGAACGTCTCCTTGTTCGGGTCTTCGTCGAACTCGCGCTTGAAGAACTGCTCGAAGACGTTCTTGTCGCTCAGGCCGACCGCCTGGGCCTGGGCGCTGAAGCCGTAGGGCAGGTCGAGGACGTTGACCTTGAACTCGGCGCGGCCGCGCCATTCGGTGTGGTGCTCGCGCTCGCCGCGGCCGCCGCCGAGGATGTCGCTGCCGTCGTCGTGCAGACCCCAGAGGCGCGCCATGCCGGCGTAGGTCGAGGGGACGCCGAACAGGTTCTTGCCGGCGAAGTCGAACGTCGTGCCCAGCACCGGGCCGCGCCGCGACAGGTAGTCGACGTCGGTACGCCAGCGCGTCCCCTCGACGCGGTCCAGGCCGAGCAATTCGTAGGTGTCGAGGCCGACGCCGATTTGGGTGCCGAAGACGCGGTTGGTGCCGAAGGTGATGCTGTGGACCGGGCCGAGCGGGTCGCGGGCGTCGCCCTTGATAAAAGGCAAATAGAAGATCGGCACACTCTCGACTTCGAGAAAGACCTCGTCGGCGCGGACGATGCTCTCGGCCACCGCGTTCGGGTTGTCGTCGGCGAGGCCGAGCAGCCGCCGGAACAGCGAGCGGCGCGGCTCCTTCTTCTCTTCCAGCGTGGCCTGGGCGAAGACGATCTTCAGGCCGGGGTCGGACGGCAGGCGGCTGGAGAAGAACTCGCCGCGGCGGGCGCGGTAGTCGGTGGCGGAGAGCTTTTCCAACTCGTCGGCGCGCAGGTGGACGGGGTCGGGGACGCCGGCCTGGCGCAACTCCAGGTCGGCGCCGACGGCGACGGCGACGTTGCGGTTGACGTCGTAGTAGACTTCGTCGGCGCGCAATGTCTCCGACTGCTTGCCGGCGTGGGAGCGGATCTCGACGTTACCGGCGAGGTAAAGTTCCAGTTCGCGGTTACCCTGCGCCCCCTGAGAGGTGCGCAGGTTGTCGACCAACTCCTGCGGGTTGCCGGTGGTCCAGAGGACGAGCTTGTCGGCCTCGATGTCGAGGACGTCGGCGTTGCCGGCGCGGACGTTGACGAGGAAGCCGCCGACGGCGACGACGATCCGCTCGCCGGTGCGCGGGTCGGTGCGGATGTCGGTCTGAAAGCCGGACGGGTTACGCGGGACGATGGTGTACTCGCGCGCGACCGGCGGCCCTCCCGGCGAACTGCCCCCGAACGGGTTGGCGAGAGGTCCCTGTGGCCGCGAAACGCCGGGCGCCGGGGCGGGGCGGGAGTTCGGCACTGTCGGCAGCGGCGGCGGCTGGGCCGACGGCGAAGTCTCCGGCGTGAGGGGCGGCACTGGCAGCGGGGGCGGCTCCGCGGGCGGCGCGCCCTGCACCGGCTGGGTGGACGGGCGCGGCAGCGGGGGCGGCGCCGTGGGCTCGTCGAAAGACACGCGCTCGATCGGGGCGTCGGCGGGGCGCGCGTCGGCGACGAGGCGCGGCGCGTCGCCGCGAAGCGCGGCCTGCCGGGCGAGCGCGCGGCGGTAAACGGCCTCGGCCGGCCGCGCCTCCTGCTTCACCTTGCTCTTGTGGGCGTTCAGCTTCAATTCGCCGCGCGTATGGAGGTCGAGAAAGCCGGCCGGGCCGACCGTCACGTCGGGGCCGTTCTGCACGCTGACGTCGCCCTCGGCGTACACATCGACGTCCCAGACGTGCGTCGCCTGGTAGCGGCGCAGGTCGATGAGCAAGACGCCTTCCTGGAAGCGGGCGCGGACGACGCCTTGCTGCGCGAGAACCTGGCCGCGCAGCAGCAGGACGCGCGTGTCGCCGTCGACCCAGGTGGTGATCTCGTCGGCGTCGATCTGGAGCGGCCTGGACTCCCCCGGCAGGTTGCGCGACAGGCGGACGAGGTCGTCGGCGCGCGCGGCGGGGGGCGTCGCGGCGGCAAGGAGGGCCAGGAGCGCGAGGGGCGTAAATCGGCGTGTCGTGGGTCGTATCACCGCGGCGCCTCCCGCGAGGTGCGCCCGCAGGGAGGGCGCGGCCAGACCGAGACGAGGTTCCGGCACGAGGAATCCAATAAAGTCCACTGAGCGGGCGGGATCATAAGGAGCGGCGCCGCCCTGTCAAGGCGAGACGCGCCGCTCGCGGCCTCGCACCTTTCCTTGGATTTTCCCTGCCGGCGCTTGTGCCGCCGGCGCGGTGCGGGTAAACTCATCTCCTCATTCCGAGAGAGAAACCTTTTGACGAGGATCGACCATGACTCGCGTTACGCCCCAAAGTCGGCGGTTCTCGTCCCTCCTTCCGTTATGAGTTCCGCGACGTGGCCGGGCAGGCGTCCAACCCGGCGACGGCGGCGGTCCTGGTCAGGCGGTCCGCGCGGACAGACGATTTCGCCGTCACGGAGGCGGGCACGCCGGTGACCGTCATGGTGAGGGCCAACGACATCTCCTACGACAGTCCCGACCAGCTGTTTGCGGGGGCCTCCATAGTATACCCCCCCCCTCCGCCGCTCTTCGTCACTCACGACCCGGCCCACGGCGTCGCGACGACGGACCCTTTCACGAACGGGATTACCTACACCCCGGCGACCGGCTTCGTCGGCACGGACTCCTTCCGCTACGCGATCACCGACCTTGACGGCGCCCTCTCCGACGAGGCGACCGTCACCGTCGTCGTCAAGCGCCCCGCGGGCGCGGTCACGCGGCCGACGGCGGCCGACGACGTCGTCGGCACCGGCGCGGGCGTGCCCGCCGTCATCGACGTCCTCGCCAACGACGCGGCGGCCGGCGCGAACCTGTCACCCGCTTCCGTCGCCGTCACGCAGGGGCCGTCGCACGGCAGCACGTCGATCAACCCCGCTACGGGGGCGATCACCTATGTGCCCGCTCCGGGATTCGCCGGCACCGATTCGTTCCGCTACGCCGTCGCCGACGGCAGCGGCGCGGCGTCGAACGAGGCCGTCGTCACCGTCGTCGTCATTCGCCCCCTGGCTCGGGACGACTTCGCGCTCGCGCTCGACACGCAAGACACCGCGATCCCCGTGACGGCGAACGACGGCAACCCGGGCAGCCTGACGACCGGCCTGGACCCGAAGGGCGTCCGCGTCGTTGACGCGCCGGCGCACGGCAGCGTGTCGGTCGACCCCGCCTCGGGAGCCGTCATTTACAAAGCGGCCGGCGGCTTCCGGGGCTTCGACGCCTTCCATTACACCGTCAGCGGCGTCGGCCACGCCGTCTCGAACGAGGCCCGGGTGACCGTCCTCGTGGGCTCGGGCCACCTGTACGGACACGTTTTCCGCGACCCGAACGCCTCCGGGTATCAGACCACGAGTCCCTCAAGGCAGTCCGGCGCGGTCGTGTTCCTCGACCTCAACCGGGACGGCGTCCGCGAGGACAACGAGCCGGCGACCGTCACGGACGGGAACGGCGCCTACCGAGCGGCCGTCAGCCCGCTGGCGCCGGTCGTGCCGGTCCCGAAGACGTATCAGGACGGGACGCACAGCGCGGACGATTTGCTCGTGAGGAACGTCTACCTCAACGTCCTCGGCCGCGAGGCCGACGCCAACGGCCTGGCCTACTGGCTGCCCCAACTCCAGCGGGATGGGGCGGCGGCCGTCGCCGACCGCATCTGGGTCTCGGCCGAACACCGCGACCAGCAGGTGGCCTTTTATTACCGGACGTTCTTCGGGCGCCCGGCCGACGCCGGGGGTAAGAACTTCTGGCTGAGCTACTTCGCCGCCGGCGTCTCGGAAAGCGACGTCGCCCGCGGCTTCGTCACCTCCTCCGAGTACCGCGCCTCGCACGGCGTCGGGGCCGACTACGTCCGGTCGCTCTACAACCGCCTTTCTCAACCGACCCGCCTCGGCGGCCGAGGCGGCTTCGTGGGCGAACGCCTACGGCAACGACGTCGTCGGCCTCGCCGCCGGCGTCCTCGGCTCGGCGGAGGCGGCGCACCGGGTCGTGGACGGCTACTACGCCGCCTTCCTGCACCGGGCGGCCGACCCCGGCGCCGCCGACTTCTGGACGCACGCGCTGCTCGCCACCCGGTCGGCCGAGGCGGTCGCCGTCGCGATGCTCTCCTCCGGCGAATACCGGACTTAGTGAGTCCCGCCGGGAGAAGACTCCAGCCTCTCGTTCCCAAGCTCTGCTTGGGGACGGGGGTCGCGAAGCTCCGCTTCGCGAAGACCCGCCGGGAAGCAGAGCTTCCCGACCGGCGTTCCCAAGCAGAGCTTGGGGACGAGGAAAACATGGCTCGCAGCTGCACGGGAGAAGCTACAGGAAGCAGCACGTTGCTCATGGCAGCACATCTACGGTACTGTCAGGAAATCCGGCCAAACGGAGATCATTCGTCAAGAACGAGCCGCACCCGAACTCGATGGCCGCCGCCAAATGGAGGGCATCCGGCAGGGAGTATCGCTTTCCGTTCGCATACCAGTAGCTTCCCCGGATCAGGGACGCTCGTTCGTGCATGACCAAAGTCAGCCCGATGGTGTGCAGAGGGGGGCCGACGAAGAACTTGCCGTACCGCAACAGAAGAGGCCCGTCGCCGGCCCCCAACGGCTTGACAAGACATTCGCTCCGAGTGAGGTCGCTCACGGCGAAGCTGTGACCCGCCGCCTCCAATGTCGCAAGGTGATTGCGGGCTCGCTGCTGGAACGGCGCCTGGCCCTCCACGGCGTAGATCACAATACATGTATCGAGGTAGCAGAGCATCATTTCTTCTCCGGGGGAGGTCCGGATTGTGTTTGTGCCCACAGTTCCTGCATCCTCCGGTCGTAGTCGTCCTCTTCGGCCCTCCGTTCGGCCTCGTCGGCTGCTAGTTCTTCGGCGCCGCGCCCCTGGCAGCCCCTGGCAAGCTGATCGCGACGGATTTCGTCGATGACATCCACCAATCCCCGGCGCCTTACGGGCGGTGACACAAGCGGCTTGACGATCACCTGCACCCGGCCCGCCGGCAGGCTCGGCTTTTGGTCCAGTTCCAGTGTCCCATCGGGCTTGAGGGTACCCTCAATTACGACTTCACTAAGGCTCATGGTCCTTCTCCTTTCGTTCAGGCGCTTGGGTCATTCTACCCGAACAGTCCGCCGTCTTCATCTCGCTTCATGCTCGACCTTCGGGCTTTCTTCTTCTCGTGCCGCCCTTGCCCGTGGCATCGGGATGGCCCGCACCACCGGGTCGAGTTGGTAGTCCTCGATCCGCCCACGTAGAGCCACCGGTTGCATCCTCGTGCCCGTCGGTTATGATGCGGGCCACGAGGAGACAGCCATGACGACCGCTTCCCGCGACATCCTGCGCCGCCTCGGCGCCGGCGAACCCATCGAAACCGCGTGCGCCGCCGCCGGGATGAGCCGCGGCGACTTCGGCGCCTGGTGGGCAAAGGAGACGGCGGCGCGCGTCCCCGACCCGTCCGGCACGCGCCGCGCCGCCGTCGGCCGCCCCGTGCGCGTCGAGCGCGACGCCTGGGGCATCCCGTCGATCTATGCCGACGGCGACGACGACCTCTTCTTCGGCTTCGGCTACGCGATGGCCCAAGACCGCCTCTGGCAGCTCGACTACCTGCGCCGGCGCGGTGCCGGCCGCCTCGCCGAAGTCTTCGGCGCCGACGGCCGCGAGACGGACCTGATGGCGCGGTCCGTCGGCTTCCAAAACGTCCTGGAACTCGACCTGCTCGCCCGCACCGTCGGCCTGCGCCGCATCGCCGAGCGCGAGTGGTCGATCCTTGCCTCCGAGGCGCGTCGGCTGGTGACGGCGTTCTCGGCCGGGGTCAACGCCCATATCGAGGAGTGCGGCGACCGCTTACCGATCGAATTCGACCTGCTCGACTACCGCCCCGAGCCGTGGTCGCCGGCCGACTGCCTGACGATCGAGGCCGAGTTCTGCTGGTATCTCACCGGCCGATTCCCCATCATCGTCATCCCGGAGTTGGCGAAGCGCGTCCTCGGCGACGGGCCGCTTTACCGGGCCTACCTGGAAAGCGAGGCCGACGACGAGAGCATCCTGCCGCCCGGCTCGTACTCGCGGACGGCGCGGCCGCTGCAGCCGGTCGGCCAGGCCGTCGGCGACCCGCAAGGCGGAGAGGGGAGCAACAACTGGGTGCTGGCCGGGTCGCGCACCGCCACGGGCAAGCCGCTCGTCGCCAGCGACCCGCACGTGCCGTTCGACGCCAACTCGTGGTGGTACGAGGTCCACCTGTGCGGCGGTTCGTTCCACGTCGCCGGCATGGCTTACGCCGGCATCCCCGCCGTCATGTTCGGCCGCGGCGAGCGCGTCGCCTGGGGCTGCACCAACAACATCTGCTCCCAGCGGGATCTCTACCAGGAAAAGACCGACCCCGCGCACCCGCGATGCTTCCTCTACGACGGACAATGGGAGCCGTGGCGCGAGTGCGCGGAGGTTTTCGCTGTCAAGGGCGGCGCGTCGGTGACGAAGACGATCCGATATTCGCGCAATGGGCCGCTGGTCGACGAGCTGCTGCCACCGCCGGCGCGGTCGACGGGGCCGGTGTCGCTGCGCTGGCTGGGGGCGTCGCACATGGGAGGCTTGCCGGCGCTGCTGGCGATGAACCGGGCGAAGACCGCCGCCGAGTTCCGCGAGGCGACGCGGCCGTGGCACCTGCCGACGTTCAACCTCGTCTACGCCGACGCCGAGGGCCGCATTGGGATGCAGTCGGTCGGCCGCATCCCGGTGCGCAAGGTGTCGGAGCGCGGCTACCGGCCGGGTTGGGACCCGGAGCACCAGTGGCAGGGGCTCATCGCCTTCGAGGACATGCCGCACCTGGAAGACCCGCCTCGGGGGTGGATCGCGACGGCGAACAATCGCCCGGCGCCGGACGACTTCCCCTATCCGCTGTCCGGGACGTGGGCCGACGGCCTGCGGGCGCGGCGCATTCGGCAGATGATCGAAGCGAAGGGCCAGGCGCCGTTGGCGCGGTCCGACAGCGTCGCCATGCAACAGGACGCCTTGTCGCTGCGGGCGGCGGCGGGCGTGCCGCACCTGATTCAGACCTTGGCGGACAGCGCCGACATGCGCGTGCAAGAGGCCATAAGGCACCTGGCGGCGTGGGACTTCCACACGGAGCCGGACCGCGTCGGCGCCACGATCTTCGACGTGTTTTTCGCCCTGTGGGTGCGGGCGGTCGTCCGCGAGCGCTTCGAGGGGGACGCGGCGGCCCTGCTGGCCGGCGGGGCGAACGGTCTGGCGGCGCGGCTGCTGGAGCGCGACGACGTCGGCTGGTTCCGCGCGACGAGCCGCGCGGAGGCGATCCGGGCGGCGCTGTACCAGGCGCTCGCGCTCCTGACGGAGAAGCTCGGCGCCGACATGGCCGGCTGGGCGTGGGGCAAGCTGCACACGCTGCCGCTGCGGCACGTCCTGTCGGGGCGCGGCGACCTGGCGACGCTGCTCGACCACGGCGGACTGCCGGTCAAGGGCGACGCGACGACGGTGTGCGCCGCCGGGCTGGGTGTTCGCTTCGAGGCGCGCCTGGGCGCCAACTACCGGCTGATCGCCGACATGGCCGAGGAACCGCCGACGTTGTGGGCGGTCGACTGTTCGAGTCAGTCGGGCCACCCCGGAAGTCCGCACTACGGCGACCAGCTGCGGCCGTGGGCGAAGGGAGAGTATCACGCACTGACGCTGGACCGCGCGGCGGCGAGCCGGGCGGCGGTGACGAAGCAGACCCTTGAGCCGTAACCGCGTGTCAGGGCTCCGAATCCGTCCGGCGCCCTGTCATTCTGACGGGGCGTCCTCCGCGCGTGGGGGGGTGTCAGGGGGTGTCAGGGGGTGTCAGGGGGTGTCACGGCCACCGCCAAAATCGTGACACCCCCCCAGGGCATCCGCGACACCCTGCCACAGAGGCAGACCGCCCGGAGGGCTCCCTTGCCAGGGACTCGGCCGTGAGGGTTAACCCATGAGACGCACGACCGCAACCGCCGCCCTGCTCCTGCTCGGCCTCTCCGGGGCGGCGCCCCTCTTCCCGCAGGGCTACGCCCCGGACCGAGCCGCGTCGAAGATGACCGTCGCCGACGGCTTCCGGGTCAGCCTCGTCGCCGCCGAGCCGACGATCCGCCAGCCCGTCGCCCTCGACTTCGACGAGCGCGGCCGCCTTTGGGTTATCCAGTACCTGCAATATCCCAACCCCGCCGGCCTGAAGCGCGTGAAGGTCGACCGCTACTCGCGCACCGCTTACGACCGCGTCCCCGAGCCGCCGCCCCGGGGGCCGAAGGGCGCCGACCGCATCACAATCCTCGACGACTTCGGGCCGGACGGCCGCGTCCGCCGCGTCAAGGACTTCGTGGGCGGGCTGAACCTCGCCTCCGGGTTCGCCTTCGGCCACGGCGGCGTCTACGTCTTGCAGGTCCCGTACCTCCTCTTTTACCCCGACCGCGACCGCGACGACGTGCCCGACGCCGACCCCGACGTCTGCCTCAGCGGCTTCGGCATGGACGACGCCCACTCCGTCGCCAACTCGCTGACCTGGGGGCCGGACGGTTGGCTTTACGGCTGTCAGGGGAGTACCGTGACCTCGAATATCCGCGGCGTCGAGTTTCAACAGGGCGTCTGGCGCTACCACCCGATCACCCGCAAGTTCGAGCTGTTCTGCGAGGGCGGCGGCAACTCGTGGGGCCTCGACTTCGACCGCCGCGGGCACCTCTTGTACAGCACCAACGTCGGCGGCTTCACGATGCTGCACGGCGTCCAGGGCGGCTACTACTGGAAGCAGTTCGGCAAGCACGGCGCCCTGCACAATCCCTTCGCCTTCGGTTACATCGACCACGTCCCGCACCAGAACTTCCGCGGGGGCCACGTCACCGTCGGCGGCGTCGTCTACCAGGGCGACTCGTTTCCGGAGCGATTTCGGGGGAAGTACGTCGCCGCCGACCTCCTCGGCCACGGCGTCTACTGGCACGACCTGACGCCCGACGGCTCGTCGTTCCGCTCGGCGCACGGCGGCGAACTGCTCCTGGCGAACGACACCTGGTTCGCCCCGAGCGACGTGACCACGGGTCCCGACGGCGCCGTCTACGTCGCCGACTGGCACGACAAGCGGACGGCGCACCCCGACCCCGACGCCGACTGGGACCGCAGCAACGGCCGCGTCTACAAGGTCGAGGCGAAAGGGACGAAGCCCGTCGCCCCGTTCGACCTGGCGAAGCTGTCGAGTGACAAGCTGATGTCACTGCTGTCGCACCCGAACGACTGGTTCGTCCGCAAGGCGCGACAACTCCTCGCCGACCGGCGCGACCCGGAGGTCATCTTCCCCCTGCGGCGGTTGGTGAGCGAAGGGAAGGACGAGAACCAACGGCTCCAGGCCCTCTGGGCGCTGTACGTCAGCGGCGGCTTCGGCGAGGAGTTCGCCGAGGGGTGCCTGGCGCACCGCGACGCGGGCGTGCGCCGCTGGGCCGTGCGCTTTCTCGGCGACGAGAACAAAGTGACGCCACGTCTGGCACGCCGACTCGTCGAACTCGCCGCGACCGACCCCGACGTCCAAGTGCGCAGCCAACTCGCCTGTACGGCGAAGCGTCTGCCGCCGGAAGACGGGCTCCCCATCGTCGAAAAGATTCTCCGGCGCGACGAGGACGGCAACGACCCGCACCTGCCGCTACTGCTGTGGTGGGCGGTCGAGGCTCACGCGGCGACGGCGGCCGACCGCGTAACCGCGCTGTTCGCAACGCCGGCGGCGTGGAAGGTGCCGCTCGTCCGCGACGCCATCCTCGGACGACTGATGCGCCGCCACGCCGCCGAACGGACCGAAGCGGCGTCTCTCCGGTGCGTCCAACTTTTGAGGTCGGCGTCGTCATCGGCAGAGCGCGGCCGGATGCTCGCCGCGCTCGATCAGGGGATGCGGGAGGGGCGGAAAGGGGAGGACCGAGGGTGGCTTCCCCTCGCCCCGGCCCTGGAGGCGTTGTGGCGCGACGACACGACCGACGCGACCCTCCTCCGCGTGCTGGCGCGGCTGGGTGACCGGAGGGCGCACGACCGAGCCGTGTTCCTGGCGACCGACGCGCGCACTCCTGCGGCGGCGCGAGCGGAGATGGTGCGGACGCTGGGCGAGGTCGGGCTGCCGTCGTGTATCCGCCCTCTGCTGAACCTCCTCGGCGGCGCCGAAGCGGAGGCGTTACAACTCGCCGTCCTCGACGCCCTCCCCCGCTTCGAGGACGCGGAGGTCGCCGCCGCGCTGCGGGAGAAGTACGCGAAACTATCGCCGCGACTCAAAGCTCGCGCGGCCGAGTTGCTGCTGAGCCGGCGCATGTGGGCGACATCGTTTCTCCGTGATATCGACTCCGGCCGCTTCGCCGCGAAGGACGTCGCCGTGGAGACCCTGCGGCCGGTGGCGCTGCACAAGGATCGCGCGCTCGACGACCTCGTTCGCAAACACTGGGGCAACGTCGGGCCGGGCACGCCGGAGGAAAAACTCGCCGAGGTGCGCCGCCTCAACAACGACCTGCGGGCCGGCACCGGCAACGCCGTCGCGGGCCGTGAACTGTTCCGCAAGCACTGCGCGACCTGTCACAAACTGTTCAACGAGGGCGAATCGACCGGCCCCGACCTGACGCACGCCAACCGCAAGGACCGCGATTATCTCCTCGTCAGCGTCGTCGACCCGAGCGCCGTCATCCGCAAGGAATACCTCGCCTACAACGTGCAGACGACCGACGGCCGCTTCCTGACGGGACTGATCGTCCAGCAGACGCCGGGGGGCGTGACGCTCGTCAACGCCAAGAACGAGCGGACGACGCTGCCGCGCGACAAGATCGACTCGCTCCAGGAGTCGCCGGTGTCGCTCATGCCGGAGAACCTCTTAAAGGAGTTGAAACCGCAAGAATTGCGTGACCTCTTCGGCTACCTGCAAAGTGACAAAGCACCGTGACCCGGTCCCCCAGAGGTGATTCCCCGTGCGATTCTTTCTCGCCGTCCTCGCGACCGCCTTCCTCGCCGCCGCCGCCCGCGCCCAGGAGACGCGCGCCTACGACAACCGCCTCACGCCCATCAAGGACCCGAAGCCGCTCCTCGCCGACCACCCCGAATTCGTCGAGCCAGTCCGCGAGTTGAAGCGCTACGAGGCACCGGTCCTCGTCGACGACGAGAACGCCGACCTGCACGTCCGCGCCTGGCGCTTCTCCTACAACGCGCGCGGCATCGTCGAGATGCCGAACCGGCTGCGCGCGGCGGAGACGGCCGTCATCATGGTCCACCCCTGGGGCATCGACGACGGCCAGGGCTGGAAGACGCCCGAGCCGGCCGGCGTCTGCGACTTCTGCACCCCGGATAAGAACCATCTCGCCGCCAGGCATACCCGCGACGTCATCAACCCTTTCCTCAAGTCGCTGCGCGGTAAGGCCGCCTTCGTCATGGTCAGCCTGCCCGGCGACGAGGATTCTATTCGTAAGAAACTCTATCGCTCTTTCAAAGGCAAACCGAGCGAGGCGGACCGCAAGCAGGGGGCGAAGGAACTGAAGGACAAACTCGCCGGCTTCAAGTACGAGGGCGAGCCGCTGCCGAAGACCTTGTCGCTGTCGAAAGACAAACCCGTCGTCGACTATTTCAAGCAGTTCAAGGGCCTCGACGCCGGGCCGCGCTTCAACAACGCCGGCTTCTGGGACCTGCCCATCCCCGTCACCAGGGACATCGACGTCGACCCCGACGACGTCGTCGTCTACGACGCCCAGGGGTACGAGCCGCTGAAGAAATTCCTGCAAGCGCACAAGGTGCGCCACGTCCTGCTGACCGGCTACGCCACCGACATGTGCTACTGCCGCACGACGGCGGGGTATCAAAACCTGTCAAAAGACTTCAACGTCTTCCTCGTCGGCGACGCGAGCCTTGCGACATTCCCGGCCAACAGTAGCCCGCGCTTCGCCACCAACGCGGCGATCTCGTTCGCGGCGCTCGACCAACTCATCACGCAGGTGTCGTGGGTGAAATACGCGAAGCCGCAAGCGACAAAGGCGGAGGAACGACGATGATGACCCGCCGCGCCTTCCTCGCCGGCTCCGTCGCCGCCGGCATGGGCAGCCTCTGCGCCTCCCAGGCCGAGCGCGACAAGGCCCTCGTCGCCATCTCCCTTGACCTGGAAATGTCGCGCAACTTTCCCACCTGGGAAACGACCCATTGGGACTACGAGAAGGGCAACCTCAACGAGGAGACGAAGCGCTACACCGCCGAGGCGTGCCGCCGCGTCAAGGCGGCGGGCGGCGTACTGCACTGCTTCGCCGTCGGCCGCGTCTTCGAGCAGGAAAGCGCCGCCTGGCTCAAGGAGATCGCCCAAGGCGGACACCCCATCGGCAACCACACCTACGACCACGTCAACGTCAAGGCGACGCGGCCGGAGGACGTCCAGTTCCGCTTCAAGCGGGCGCCGTGGCTCATCGAAGGAAAGACGCCCGCCGACGTCATTCGCGAGAACGTCCGCCTGACGACCGTCGCCCTCAAGACGCGCGTCGGCGTCGACCCGGCCGGCTTCCGCACGCCGGGCGGCTTCGCCGACGGCCTCGCCGACCGGCCCGACCTGCGGAAAATGCTCCTCGACCTCGGCTTCACCTGGGCGAGCAGCAAATACCCCGCCCACCCGATGGACGAGGCGAGCCGGGAGCCGTCGGCGAAGACGCTCGACGGCATCGTCAAGGCCCAGGCGGCGGCCCAGCCGTTCGTCTATCCGGACGGCCTCGTCGAGGTGCCGATGAGCCCCGTCAGCGACATCGGCGCCTTCCGCGGCGGCCGCTGGAAGCTCGAACACTTCCTGAAAGCGATCCGCCTTGGCGTCGAATGGGCCGTCGACAACCGGGCGACGTTCGACTTCCTCGGCCACCCGTCCTGCCTGTACGTCACCGATCCGGAGTTCAAGACGATTGATATGATTTGCGACGTCGTCCGCAAGGCCGGCGACCGGGCGGCCCTCGTCGATCTCGGGACGCTGGCGGCGCGGGCGTCGAAATAGATAGCGAAGAGGACCCTCCATGTCATCCGAGTTTCAGGACCGCGTCGCCCTCGTGACCGGCGGCTCGCGCGGCATCGGCCGGGCGTCGGCGCTGCGACTGGCGCGCGAAGGCGCCCATGTCGCCGTCAGCTACGCTTCGCGCATCGCCGAGGCCGATTCGCTCGTCGCCGAGGTGCGGCAGCTGGGCCGTAAAGCGCTCGCCGTGAAGTGCAACGTCGCCGACCCGGACGACGTCAACCGGATGGTCGCGCGGACGCGCTCCGAACTCGGGCCGATCGACTACCTCGTTCACAGCGGCGCCGTCAGCAACATCGCCGACCACGGCGACCTGACGCTGGCGTTGTGGCGCGAGATGATCGACGTCAACCTGACGGGGACGTACCTCGTCGTCTTCGCGGTGAAGGACGAGATGATCCGCCGCCGCTTCGGCCGCGTGGTGACGCTGTCGTCCATCGCGGCGCTGCTGCCGCGCAAGGCGCAGATCCATTACGCCGCCGCGAAGGCCGGCGTGATGGCCTTCACGCGCTGCTGCGCCGAGGCGTTCGCGCCGCACGACGTCCGCATCAACTGCATCGCCCCCGGCCTGATCGAGACGGAGATGGCCCACGTCCTGCCGGAGGCGCGCGTCCGCGAGGTCGTCGGGCAGACGCCGCTGGGCCGCATCGGCCGGCCGGAGGAGATCGCGTCGCTGGTGCGCTTTCTGCTCAGCGAGGAGTCGAGCTTCATGACCGGCGAGACGGTGTCGGCGAGCGGCGGGCGCTTCATGATGGGCTGACCCGCGCGGTCCGGTCACTCGACGCGGCAGAAGACGGCTTTCAGATAGCGCCCCTCCGGGACGTGCAGTTGAAACGGGTGGTCGGCCCCGGCGCCGGCGACGCGCAGCACCTGCACCGTCCGCCCCGCCTGCCACGCCGCCCGCCGCACCGACTCCAGGAACTGGTCCTCGCCGACGAGTCCCGTGCAAGAGCAAGTCAAGAAGATGCCGCCCGGCGCCACCACTTGCAGCGCGAGCTTGTTCATGTCGAAGTAGCGCTTCAGCGCGAAGTCGATTTCCTCGCGGTCGCGCGTCTGCTTCGACGGGTCGAGGACGACGACGTCGAAGCGCTGTCCGCTCGGCTGGATGTCGCGCAGCCACGAGAACAGGTCGGCCTGCACGAAGCGCAGCCGCGCCTGGTTGAGGTTCGCGTTCTGCTTCGCCAACTCGATCACCTTCTCGTCGAGGTCGACGCCCGTCACCTCCTCCGCGCCGCCGAGCGCCTTGGCGTAGACGGCGAAGCCGCCGGTGTTGCAGCACAGGTCAAGCACCTTTTTGCCCCCGCAGAAGGAGGCGAAGTAATGGCGGTTGTCGCGCTGGTCGAGGAAGAAGCCGGTCTTGTGCTTGCTGCCGGGGGCGACGCGGAAGCGGACGCCGTGCTCGCTGATGACGCCGGGCGGCGGCGGCTCCGGCTCGCGACAGTCGAACGACTCCTGCTTCTGAACGTGTTCCTCGGCGAACCAGTAGAAGCGGCTGTCGGGATAATGGACGCCCAGCGCCTGCTGGATCGCCTCGCGGAAGCGGTACATGCCGGCGGCGAAGAACTCCAGCACGAGCGTCGAGCCGAAGCGGTCGACGACGAGCCCGCTGAGGTCGTCGCCCTCGGAGAAGACGAGGCGGTAGGCGTCGGTGACGGCGTCGAGGCCGAGCCAGTCGCGGCGCAGGGCGACGGCGCGGGCGAGGCGGCGGGCGAAGAAGGCGCCGTCGACCGGCTCGTTCGGGTCGGACGTCAGCAGCCGCAGGGCGATGCGCGAGTGGCCGTTGTAGAAGCCGCGGCCGACCCACTGGTCGTCGCGGTCGACGATGTCGACGACCGCCCCGTTGGGCAGGCGCCCGGGCGGCTTCTCGACCATCTTCTGAAAAATCCACGGGTGCGACGAGCGCCTTTGGATCTTGAGACGTACCCGCGGGAGGGGCGCGTCGGAAGGCATGTCGGAAGGCATAACGGATCGGCCTCGGGGCGGACGGCGGCGCGGGCCAACGTCGCCGGCGCCTCTCCGGCGCCATTATAGCGGGACGCGCGGCAGCCGCTCCGCGGGCCGGGGACGGCGCGGGCGCGACCCAAACGAAGAAAACGCGCCCTTGCGGTTTGACACGGGGCACGCCGGCGATCACAATGGGCACTAATTCCTCGCCGTATCTCTCGTATCATTGTGGAGACCATCCCGTGCCGCGTCCTCTCTCCCGGCTCCTCATGTCGTTGCCCGTCGGCGCCCTCTTGCTAGGGCTGGGGACCCTCGGCTGCTCGTCGGGGTCGCCCGGCGTCACGGTTATCGCCCGCCCGGCGTGGATCGACGGCCTTGCCGCCACCCCCGATGCCAAATACCTCGTCTTCGCGCAGGACAGAGTCATCACCGTCTGGGACGTGGCGGCGAAGGCGCCGAAGGCGCGCTTCCCCGGCCGCAAGGGGGTCGTGATCTGCCTCGCCGTCCGCCCCGACGGCCGGCGCGTCGCTGTGTCCGCCTGGGACGAGCCGGTCAAGCTCTTCGACCTGGACGGCAAAGAAGTGGCCTCATGTGAGGAGGTGAGCGGGCCGACGAAGGCGCTGGCCTTCTCGCCGGACGGCAAGGTCCTCGCCGCCTCGATCGCCGAGGTCAACCCGCGCATGGCCGCCTCCGAGATCAAGCTGTGGGACGGCGAGACGGCCAAGCCGCTCGGCGACCTGCCCCCCAACAAGGTGCCGGCGCACTGCCTGGCGTTCTCGCCGGACGGCAAGGCGCTCTTCGTCGGCGCGACCGACGGCAAGGTCCGCGTCCACGACATGCCGTCCCGGTCGGAGCGGCTCCACTTCGACGGCAAGTCCGACCTGATCTCGGCGCTGGCCGTCGCGCCCGATAGCACGCTCCTGGCGCTGTCGGGCCTGAAGGTCACCGGCGCCCGCCTGTTCGACCCTTCGGGGAAGGAGAAGGCGACCCTGTCCTGCGCCGAGCCGCAGCTGCGCGACCTGGCCTTTTCCCCTTCGGGCAAGGCTCTCGCCGCCGCGCGCGACGACGGCTCGGCGACGGTGTGGGACGTGGCGGGCGGCAAGGAATTGGCGTCGCTCAAGGGACACCAGGGGCAGGTGCGCTGCGTCGCCTGGATGGGCGACGAGACGCTGGCGACGGGGGGGATGGACGGCCTGGTGAAGTTATGGGACCTGAAGACGAAGGCGGAGCGCGAGACGATTACGCCGGCGCAGCCGGGCGCGCC
>JBBROG010000103.1:0-26605 GCA_038229635.1 Gemmatales bacterium | reverse complement strand
ATTGGCGGGGCGTGAGATCACTGCTGTAAGACAAGGCCTTGACGGAGTCCTGATAGCCGATCATGAACACGACGGAATCCTCCTTAACTGATGCCTGTGCCAGCAGTTATAGGGAGAAGGGCCTTTCCGGACTAGCTCTAAGGACGAACTTCGTTCATAACCCCAGCTACCATGAGTTAGGAGAAACGAACAAGTTCGAGTTGGACTGGATAACCGTCCGCGCGAACGAGATCCCCGATTCGCTGTTTGAACTCGCCATTCCGGCCAGTGCCGAAATGATCGACCGGGACATGGGCGACATGCGCGTGCGTGACCCGGCCGAGGTGGAGAAGCACCTGAACACGGCCCTCGAAACAATCGAGTTGGCTTCTCTGCCTTTCTACCGCCGCTGGGGCTTCCTCGCGGCGACCTGCGTCTTGATTGCCGCTTCCGTCGTCCTGATCGCGAGAATGGTCTTGCGCAAAGGAACTTCCGGGCCACGTCCCTGATGCTCGACGGGCAAGTCTAGACGGTGTTCCGAGTAGGGGGGAGCGTCCCATGAGCGTAGGGAAAAACCGTCCTGCTCATTTCCTGCTGGCCGGGTCGTTCGTGGTACTCGGTCTGTCCTTGCTCGTCGGACTGAGATGGATTTCGCGACGGAGTCCCGACGAACCGCCGCCGGAGCAACCGACCGTCGCCGACAGCGGCGAAGACGACCCTCTCGTCTTTGAATCGCCCGAAGTAGCTCTCGGTCCCGTGACGACGCCGATCCGCCATTCCTTCCGCTACAAGAACGCCGGCGCCTCCCCCCTCACCCTTGTCCACATCACCCCCTCCTGCGCCTGCACCGTCTTGAAGCCCGACAAGATGAGCCTGGCTCCCGGCGAGGAGGGATCGGTCGGGCTGGAAGTCGACATCACCAAGAAAGAGCCGGGACTCCATCGCTTCGCCATCACCATCGACTATGAATGCTTGGGCCGTCACTCCTCGGCGAGGGCGAGCGTGGCGGCGTCATATGAGCCCCCCGTGCGTATCGTTCCCGGTTCCGTTCAACTCGAGACGACGGGCCTCAAGAAGGCCGACGGCGAGTTCATGATCGTCGACCACCGGCCGACCCCGATGACGATCAACCGCGTGTCGACCTCGTCGCCGGCCCTCCACGCCGAACTCGCGGCCCGCCCGAAAGAATATGTCGGCGGGTGGCGCTTGGTCTTCGCGGTGCGCTACGACCCCGCGAAGGACGAGGCCAAATCGGGCGACGTCAGCGGGACCGTCTTCGTCCAAACTTCGTGTCTCGATCATCCGACAATGTCCATCCCCGTCGTCGTCTCGCGGCGCGAACGGCTCCGCGCCGCGCCGGCCACGGTCGTCTTGCCCCGCGAGCCCGGCGGCGCGCCGCCGCGCGTCGTCGTCCGGGATTCCTTGGGGGAGCAAGTCGAGATCGACTCCGTCGCCTGCGACAAAACGGTTCGGGCCGCCTTCGAGCGCGCGCCCGCTTTCGCCCCGAACGTCTCCTTCTCCCTGGCGATTCCGCCCGCCGACAGCGGCGGTTTCCCCGTCACCGCGGTCATCAGGGTCACGAAGCCATGTGCGCAAGACATTCCCGTGACGATTCGTCTGGCCGACTCCGCCGAGTAGCCGTCGTCGCGGCCCTTTTGTGCTGGTGCCCCCTGGCGCGAGCCGAGACGGCCGAAGAGGGCTTTCACTTTCGGACGCGCGTTCCCCCGGCCTCGCGCCGGACGTGCGGGCCGGAAGCCCTCTACGTTTGTCTGAAGCTCCAGCATCATGCCGAAATCGGTTTGCCGAAACTCCGGGAAGCCCTGCCGATCGGCTATAGCGGCGTCTCGGCGGCTCAGTTGGCCGAGACCTGCCAGGAATTGGGCGTCGAAGTTCACCCGGTGCGGACGAATCTCCACGAGTTGGCGACCTATGCCGCCCCGTCGATCCTTCATGTGAACCGGGATCATTTCATCGCCTTGCTCGGCCGCGACGGCGCCCGCCTCGTGGTATTCGACAACACCATCGGCGTCTTCGATTGCTCGGAAACCTGGTTCCGCGGGCAGTATGTCTGGGAGGGAGACACCCTCGTCGTCGGGGCCGTCCCTTCCCGATACGTCTCGATCCTGAGGGCAAAGACATGACCCTCACGGCGGCCGGCATCTTCCTGGTCGTCTGTGGTATCAGTCTCGTGCGGCGAACGAATCGAGGGCGTCGTGCCGCTCCGGTCGTCGCCGAGTCCACGAGGCCATCGGATACGGCCGGCGCAGCGCGCCGGCAAGGATTCACGCTGATCGAACTGCTCATCGTGATCGCGATCTTGGGGCTCTTGATGGCGCTGACTGTTTCCGGCGTGCAGGCGGTACGACATGCGTCCGCGCGCGTCGAATGCGCGAACAACCTCCGCCAGATCGGGATCGCCCTGCACCAGTATCACGACGGCAACGGGGTGTTTCCGCCGGGCGTCAGCTACCGCGACGGCAAGGACCCTTACCCCTTCATGAGTTGGAGCGCCCGTCTCCTCCCGTTCCTGGAGCAGGAGCCGCTGTGGAAGACGACCCTGAAGGCGTTCGCCGAGAACAAACATTTCCTCGACGACCCCCCGCACGTCGGCCTGGGGACAATCCTGCGCGTCTACACCTGCCCCTCGGACGGCCGGACGCGCTCGGTCGCCGTGTTCGGCATCAGAAAGATTGCTCTGACGTCCTATCTCGGGATGGAGGGGACGAATCAGTTTCGCGGCGACGGCACCCTGTTCCTCGACTCGCGCGTCCGCATCGCCGACATCACGGACGGCACGAGCAACACGCTCCTCGTCGGCGAGCGGCCGCCGAGTACCTTCCTGAACCTCGGCTGGTGGTACGCGGCCCAAGGGCAGGAGGATGACGGCTCCGCCGATGTGGTCTTGGGAGTCCGCGAGCGGTTTATGGACACGTCGTCCTGGTCGCGCGGCTGCCCGCCCGGTCCCTACCAATTCGGCCCCGGCCGGGTCGACAATAAGTGCGACGCCTTCCACTACTGGAGCCTGCACAGCGGCGGGACTCACTTCCTCACGGCGGACGGGGCCGTCCATTTCCTCCGCTACGCGGCGGTCAACGTCTTGGACGCCCTGGCGACGCGGGCGGGCCACGAGGCGGCAACGCTGCCCGATTGAGGCTTGGCGAGGCGCGACAGGCCGTCGAGAGCCTCTGGGACGTCTCACCGGACGAAGGAGCAGCAGGCGCAGGTGACCGCCTATTATCGCTCTCAGGACGCGCAGTTGGCGCAATTGGTTCAGTCCGTCGCCGAGTTCGGCCCGCCGGCGGACCGGCGGCTGCTCGGGGCGCAGGACCTCGCCCGGGCGCTCGTCAACAGCCCGGCGTTCCTGTTCAACCACGGATTCGCGCCTTCGGTTTGCCGATACGCGATGTGCGCCTCACCTCCCTGTCTGCCCTTTCGGAGGCGGGGGTCGCGAAGGGCATTCTCCACATCCCCCACCAGCCTTGCCACGCCGGGGCGGTGAATTCCTTCAGCCCGAACACGATTGTCTTCGGGTCGGGCCGCATACGGAACGTGCCCGCCAGCCGGTCCCATACGGACAGCACCGTGGAGTAGTTCGAGTCCGTTTCCGGCTGCCAGTCGGAATGGTGGACCTTGTGCATGTACGGGGTGACGAGGAGCAGCCGCAGCCAGCGGTCCCAGCGGCCCAGGGAGACGTCGGCGTGGTGGAACTGGGTGGCGGCGATGACGAGCGTGTCGTAAACCACGATATCCCAGACCTCGAATCCCAGCAGAGCGATGAGGCCCGGCCGCAGCAGCGACGCCCCGACGTGCTCGCCCCAATGGAAGCGGGTGGCGGTGGTCACGTCCATGTGGCGGTCGCTGTGGTGGACCCGGTGGAACCGCCACAGCAGGGGGACGGCGTGGTTGGCCCGGTGCCAGAGGTACATCGCGCCGTCGAGAAGCACCAACGCCAGCACGAAACGGACGGACCCGGCGAGCCCGAGGGCGTGCAACAGGCCGTACTGGTTCTGCTCGGCCCAGTCCGCGACCCCCGCCGCGACCGACCCGAATGCCACGCCCAGGGCGGCGGTATTGAACAGGGCGACGGCGAGGTTGTGGGCGGCGTGCCTCACCCGGCCTTGCCGCTGCCCGAAGAACGGCTCCCACGTTTCCCAGCACCAGAACAACGCCAGCAGGAGGACCGGCACCGCCCTCTTGGCGAGGAAAGCGTACTCCACCGGCATCGTCGTCGAAGCGAAGAGGTCGAACGGCATGGCGAACTCCCGAGTCCGTGCGGACGGCACGGCGGGTCGCCGGCCTCCCCTTCGCAAGGGTAGGGGCGCGCGCGGCGCGAGCGTTACGCGCGTTTGGTGATACGCGGCGAGAAGGTCATAAGCCGTGCTTATGGGGCGAGGTCGGCGATGGGGTGGGTTTCGAGGAAGAGCAGGAACAGCCGGGCCGGGAAGGGCAGCACCCGCCGCGTGTCGCGCACGACGAACATGTCTCGGTCGCAGCGGAGGTCGCTCACCTCGAGGGCGTGCAACTGGCCCGCCTTGAGTTCCTTCCGCACGGCGTAGGCGGACAGCACGGCCAGGCCGGCGCCCCGAAGGACTGCTTCCTTGACGGCCTCGTTACTCCCGAGCTCGAGGGCGACCCGAAGGTCGGCCGGCGACAGGCCCGCCCGCGCCAGGGACTGCTCGAAGCAGTGCCGCAGCCCCGAGCCGGCTTCCCGCAGGACGACCGGATGGCGGCACAGCTCCTTCACCGACACGGTCTTCCGCCTGCCGAGGGCGTGGCCCGGCGGCACGACGAGCACCATCCGGTCGCGGGCCAGGAAGCGGAACTCCAGATGGGAATTGTCGGCCTTCCGGCCCACCAGCCCCAAGCTGACCTGCCCCCGCCCTACCTGGGCCATGACGGTCATGCTGTCGCTGACGGCGGCGCGCACTTGAAGGAGCGGGTGTTTTCGGTGGAACACCGACAGCAGGGCCGGGAGAAAGTGTTCGCCGGGGATGGAGCTGGCGGCGAGGGCCAGTTCCCCGGCGGCCGGCGCTTCTTGGCCGGTGACGGCTCGGCGGGCCTCCCGGTGGAGGTCCAATATTCGCTCCGCGTAGTCGTAAAGATTGCGGCCCGCCTCGGTGAGGAGGACCCGGCCGCCCTGCCGCTCGAACAAGGGCGTGCCGAGCGTCTTTTCAAGGGCGTGAACGCGCTGGCTGACCGCCGCCTGCGTCAGACGGAGTGCCTTCGCCGCGCCGGTGAAGCTGCTCAGCTCGGCGGCCTTCGCGAAGGTTTCGAGGTGCGGGAGCTGCAAGTCCTCGCGTGCGGCGGCGTCCACGACAGGCTTCCCCCTTACGGCCTCCCAACCCTTGGGGACATTTTAGCGGAACGGGCTTTCGGCCGCCCCTTCCCGCCCTTGAGGAGCTACGGCCGCGGCATTTGACGGCTTGAAGGAAGGGAACTCGAAGAACGGCCCAAGTTCGTTCGCGCCTCGAAGCCGGAGGAGAGCGTCGTGCGCCGGAGCCAAGGGGGGTTGACGAGTCGCGCCACCTCATCTTCCGCGCGTCGCCGGGATGAGGTATAGTCGCGGGCGCCGGGGACAGGGTCCCCGACTGTCTACCCCCTCCCCTGGTGGAAGGAGCCGCCATGCAGGCCGTCAAGCGCGGAGCGTCGCCGGAAGCGATTCAAAGCCATTACGACGCGGGCAACGAGTTTTACGAACTGTGGCTGGACCCCACCCTGTCCTACTCATGTGCCCTTTGGGAAGACGGGGAGGCCGACGACCGGCTCGAACAGGCGCAGCTGCGGAAGATCGACCACCACGTCGAACGGTCCGGCGCCCGCGGCGCCGGCCGGGTGCTGGACGTCGGCTGCGGCTGGGGGGCGGTCCTGAAGCGCCTCGTCGGGGCGCATGGCGTCCGCCACGCCACCGGGCTGACGTTGAGTCGGCAGCAGGCCCGGCACGTCGCCGCGTGCCGCCACCCGGCCGTCGACGTGCGCCTGGAGAACTGGGCCGACCACGCCCCGGCGGAGCCGTATGACGCCGTCATCTCGGTCGGCGCCTTCGAGCATTTCGCCCGCCCCGAGTGGTCGGAGGAGGAAAAAGTGGCCTCCTACCGGGCCTTCTTCGCCCGCTGCCACGGCTGGCTGCGGCCGGGCGGACGGCTGTCGCTGCAAACGATCTCCTACGGCAACCTCGACCGCGAACGGAGCCGGCAGTCGCCCGGCCACGCCTTCCTGCTCCGGCAGGTGTTCCCGGAAACCGACGTGCCGACCGTGGCGAACCTCGTCGAGGCCGCCGAAGGGCTGTTCGAGATCGTGATCCTGCAAAACGACCGCGAGGACTACCGCCGCACCTGCCGGGTGTGGTTCGAGCGGCTATTGGCGCGTCGGGCGGAGGCAGAGGCGCTGGTCGGGAAGGACGTGGCGGCCCGCTATCTGCGATATCTGAAGCTGTCCGCGACGCTGTTCCACTCGGGCTACACGTACCTGCTCCGCGTCGCCCTGCGCCGCCTGGACGAGCCTCGTGACGGAAGTGTAGCAACCTAGTGCGGGGACAAGGGATCTGTTGTTGGTGTCGTCCGAGCCGCGCAGGGCTTCCTGCCGTATTTCCGCTGGTAGAACTCCAGTCCTCGCTCGCGCTTCGGGCCGGTTCGGCCTCAATCCACGAAGCAGAACTCATTCGTGTTCAGAATCAGCCGGCACGCATTCGCCAGTCCGTGCCGGTTGGCGTATTCGGTCATGACCGCGCGCTCCTCCGGCGCCGGCGCCCGCCCCAGCGCCAGCCGGTATGCCGCCGTCACGCGACCCGGCAGGTCGTCCGCCGCCTTCTCCGCCCGCCCCGCCAGGTGCGCTGCCATGCGCACCATGAACCTGTTATTCAGGAGCGCCAAAGCCTGCAACGCCGTCAGCGTCTCGTTCCTCTTCTCCACCGTCAGCGACGGGTCGGCGCAGTCGAGCGTCTCCATGAACGGGTCGGGCACGGAGCGCACCAGGAAGCGGTACACCGAGCGGCGGTGCGACGACGGCTCGTCGGGGTCGTACTCCTCGTACTTGTAGTGCGGCGAGTGGTCGTCGGTGAAGCCGAACGGCCGGAAGCCGGGGCCGCCCATGCGCGGGTCGAGCTTGCCGCTCGCCGCCAGCACCGCGTCGCGCACCGCCTCGGCCTCCAGGCGGCGCCGGTTCGCCCGCCACAGGAAGCGGTTGCCGGCGTCGACCCGGGCGTTGGCCTCGTCGTGCGCGGACGTCCGGCGGTAGGCGGCACTGGTGACGATGAGTCGGTGCAGCGCCTTGAGCGACTGCCCGCCGTCGCGGAACTCGGCCGCCAGCCAGTCGAGCAGCTCGGGGTGCGTCGGCGCCGAGCCCATGCGGCCGAAGTCGCTCGGCGAGTCGACGAGGCCCCGGCCGAAGTGGTAGTGCCAGACGCGGTTGACGACCGAGCGCCACGTCAGCGGATTCTTCGGGTCGGTGATCCAGCGTGCCAGCGCCGCCCGGCGCTCGCCCTCGGCGCCGCTCGCCCCGGCCTCGAAGCGCGACGGCAGCCCCGCGACGCAGGCGACCGTACCGGGGCCGACCTCCTTCCGCGGGCTCTTCTCGCTGCCGCGTGCCAGGACGAAGATCGGCCGCGGCGCGCCGTTCGTCGGCGTGAAGCTGCCCTGCGGCGCGAAGCGCGTGGCGGCGGCGAAGACCATCTCCGGCCGTGGGTCGCGCGCCGCCGGCGCCTCGGGGCGCTGCTTCGGGTCGCAAGGGCGGTCGGCGCGGTCGACGGCGGCGAAGACGGCTTGCAGGCTGTAGTAGTCTTCCTGCGTGACCGGGTCGAACTTGTGGTCGTGGCAGCGGGCACACTGCACCGTCAGGCTGACGAAGGTGTTCATGGTCGTGGCGACCATGTCGTCGCGGTCGAGGTTGCGCGTGATCTTCTTGTCGAGGGTGCCTTCGCGCAGCTCAACCTGGCCGACGAAGTCCCACGGCCCGGCGGCGAGGAAGCCGAGGGCCGCGACGCCGTCGCGCGTGCCGGGGAAGAGGACGTCGCCGGCGACCTGCTCCTGGACGAACCGCGCGTAGGGTTTGTCCTCGTTGAGCGCCCGGATGACGTAGTCGCGGTAGGGCCAGGCGTTGGGCCGGAGCTTGTCCTTGTCGTAGCCGTGCGTGTCGCCGTAGTGGACGACGTCGAGCCAGTGGCGCCCCCAGCGCTCGCCGTGGCGCGGCGACGCCAGGAGGCGCTCGACCAACTTCTCGTAGGCGTCGGGAGCCGGGTCGTTGACGAAGGCGTCGACCTCGTCCGGCGACGGCGGCAGGCCGAACAGGTCGAAGGAGAGGCGACGGAGGAGGGTGCGGCGGTCGGCCTCCGGCGCGGGCGTGAGGCCCTGTTCCTCCAGTTTCGCGAGGACGAAGCGGTCGATGGGGTTACCGACTCGCGCGGCGTCCTTGACCGGAGGAAGGGCGGGCCGGGCGAGCGGCCTCAGCGACCACCCCGTTTCGCCGCCGGCGCGGTCCTTGAGGACGACGCCGTCGGGCCACGCCGCGCCGCCCTCGACCCACGCCTTGAGGACGGCGGCCTGTGTCGCCGTCAGCGGCGGCTCGCCGCGCGGCATCTTCGGCTTCTTGCCGGACACCTGTTGGACGAGAAGGCTGTCGTCGGGCCTTCGCGGGACGACGGCGGGTCCGCTGTCGCCGCCGGCACGAACGGCCTTCACAGTGGCCAAAGATAGGCCGCCGCGCTTGGCTTTGTCGCCGTGGCAGCGGAGGCAGTGCTGTTCGAGGACGGGGGCGACCTGAGCGCGGAAGAAGGCGTCGTCGGCGCCGGCCGCCGGCGCTGCCAGGAGCGCCGCCAGCACGGCCCACGTACACGATGTTACCCGACTGCCATGAGGGAGGGAGGTCATGGGGCTCTCAGGCGGGACGAGGGAGGCGGGCACAAACCGGCGTCAGGAGGGAAGTCTACACGGCCGGACGGCGGTCACGCAAGCGTGTCGCTCATGTTCGGGCGGTGCAAGTCGCTACGGCCGTCCCCCCGCCGGCCGCGCTCCACCGGCCTTGACGCTGGCCTCCGTCGTCGCCTCGGCGAGCTTGCCGTCCTTGTCGAACGTCAGTGTGGCGCTGATCTGCCCCTCGCCGCCCTCGGTCGCGCGGGCTTTCCCCGAGACGGTCCGCTTGCCGTCGTGAGAACGGACTTGGAGGGAATCCTCGTCCCGCTTGAACGTGAAGTAGCCGTCCTGGTGCAACTCCTCCGCCAGCCGCAGCCACGCCTTGAGCGCGGCCTTGGCTTCGGCGTCGTCGCCTACCGGGGAGAGGGCGGTGCGGAAGAATTCCTTCAGGGCCTTCTCGTCGGCCAGGGGCTTGACGGTGCCGTCCGCCGCGACGGCGAAAAGGTTGCTCGTCTTGTACGGCGCCGGCGGCTTCATGGGATAGCCGCGAAAGCGGACCGCGTAAAACGACGACGTGGCCAGGGGGCGCGTCACGGCGTCGTCCGTCACCGCCAGCAGCTTGCCGGCCTTGGCGCCGGGCACCTTGGCAAGGTATGCCTCCAGGGCGTCGCGCGCCTTCTCCTCCCTCCGGGGCGTCTGGGCGGCGGGGAGGGACAGCGGCGGCAGGAGTAGCGCGGCGAATAGGATCCTCGCGGTCATGGGACGCCTCCTCCAGGAAGGACGGCGCGGGCGCCGTCCGTTTCTTGTCACCCACAAGATATTATAGGCGTCGGAAACGCCCGCGGTGCCGCGCCGACAAGGGCGCGGCACCGCGGGGGCGCAAGAAAGGAGTCCGGTCCGGGACGGTCAGTCGTTGAGGTGACTGGAGCCCTCGACCTTGCCCTCCGGGGTGACGTTGACTTCCATTCTCCGAGGCAGCGCCGCGCCCGTTGTCGCCGCCCCGTCGGTGCCGCGGACGGTGTAAGTGACCACCTTTCCAGCCACGACGACGGCGGCGGCCTTCTCGATCTGGAAGCCGGCGTTCATCGCCGTCACGGCGCGGGACACGGCCGCGGGCACCTCCGCCGCCGCGAGCTTGACCTCCAGCTCGATGACGCGCGAGCCCTTGGTCTCCGCCTCGACAGCGCGGCCGTCCTTGTCCTTGCCTTCCATCTTGAAGATGGCGATGGTGTCGCCGCCCTGGAACGCCTTCTCCCAGGTGACGGGTCCGCTGAGGACGCCCGCCGGGGCGTCGCCGACGGCGCGGTCGAGCGCCTCGCGGGCGAACCCGGGGATTCCGTTCACGGGAACCTCGACCATCAACTCGCCGTCGGGGGCGCTGCCGCCGCCGGCCGGCCCGGTCACGCCGACCTTGGCGAAGCGGACGTTGGCGTTCTTGCCCGCGTGCCCCGTGCTGTTGTCGCGGTTGTCGCCCCAGGTCGTGCCGAAGGCGGTGTTGCTCGCCGTCATCTGGTCGTAGTCGCCCATGTAGAGCCCGTTGACCATCGGGTCGACGCCGAAGACGGGCGGGAACGACTGGCTCGTGATGCGGAAGTTGGCCCCGAAGGCGATCGACCCCGTCGAAGTGACCTGGCCGATGACGCCGTAGCGGTCGATCAGGTTGTTGGCGGAGTCGAGGCGGCGGTCGTACCACGCGACGCAGATCCGCTTGCCGTCCGGGGTGAGGGCCATCGCCGGCTGCCACTGGTCGCGCTTGGTGGCGTCGTCGTTCAGCTTGTGCGGGGCGGACCAGGTCGCGCCGCCGTCGAGCGACTTGGTGAGGTAGATGTCGGCGCGGTCGAGCGTCCCGCCGGCGCCGGTCTTGTCGTTGTAGACGACGAAGAGGTGCTTCGAGTTCGTCGGGCTGGCCAGCGCCTGCGGGAACGAGTTGGTGCGGAAGCCGGGGCTGAGGCCGAGGTCGCCGTTGATGCCGGTGGCGTTCAGCTTGGCAACCGTGACCACCGGGCCGAAGCTGGCGCCCTGGTTGATCGACTTGCGCATGCGGAGCTGCCGCGGCGTCGTCGACGAGTCGTGCCAGAAGACGTAGACGGCGTGGTCCCGGCCGACGGTGACGTTGGCTCCCTGGACGCTGCCGGTCGCCAGGGGGGCGGCGGCGTTCGGCCCCCAGGTCACGCCGTCGTTGAGGGAGCGGGTGAAGGCCATGCCGCCGCCGGACGCGAAGTTGCGCCAGAACATGTAGACGTTGCCGAAGCCGGCGCCCGGCGCGGTGCTGTTGTCGACGGCGATCCACTGCTTGTCCTGCTCGCCGGTGGTGGGTGTGAAGCCGGGCGCGCCGTTGACGGCGGGCTGGAAGGTCAGGCCGTTATCGGTCGAGCGGAAGATCATCAACTTGTGGCCGCTGTTGAAGGCCAGGGTGGACAGGAAGATCGTCTTGGTCTTGGCGCTGCGCGCCAGGACCGGGTCGCCGGCGTCGCCGTCATCGCTGGCGGGCAGGGTGCCCTTGTCGGTGAAGGTGACGCCGCCGTCGGTCGACAGCGACCAGCCGGTAAATTTGCTGGCGCCGCCGACGTGCGAGCCGGAGTCGTTGAACGCCGCGACCACGTTGTTCCCGCCGCCGAAGAGGACGGCCGTCTCGCTCTGGGTGTCCTGGGCGGTCGTGTCGGCGCTCGGCTTGTTGACCAGGACGTTGCCCAGCGGCGCCAGCGCGTTGGTGAACGTGTGGGCGACGTTGTCGGTGAATTCCTCTCCGGTGAACGCGACCCCGCGGACGGGGCGCCGGCCGAACTGGCGCTCCAGGGCGGAGCGCTTGGCGCCGGACATCTGGGGGAAGATTTCGGGGTCGTCGAACAGCCGCGCCTTGCGGGCGGCGGCGGCGTCGGCGGACGCCTTTTCGCTGCCCACCGGCTGGTCGTCGCCCGCCGCCAACGTCACGAGCAGACCCGCGACGGCGAGGGGGACGCCGCACCAGATTCCTACGGATCTCATGGCTGAACCTCTTGAGATAGGACGCCCGCGAGACGGACCCCGAGCGCCGCCCCGGAAACGCACCGGGGCAAAGGCGAGAGCACGAGGACCCGAAACGCGCCTGCGACTGTCTCTTCTCCGCGCCGTCGACAGCGGGGCGGGCCGCGGGAGTCGTTGCCGCAGTCCGCGCACGAAAGTGAAAGGGTACTAAAGAGGGGTAGAGGTTTGGGCTACCTCCTCGGGAGCTTGGCCGGACGACCGCCAGTCCCGGCACAATTATAACAACGCGCGGGCCGCCGTCAACGACAAAAGGTGTTTTTTCTCCGACTTCCGACTCCTCTTTTTCCCCCGCCCGAAGCCGTGTCGGCGCGAGCGGCGCTGTCCTCGGACGCCATTCCTTCGCCTGTACTACGAAGTCCTTCTCTCTTGCCCCGCTTGCCAAATTGTGTTACAGCAGGAGTCTTCGCCCCGCCCCGCATCCTTCCCGGAGGGCGCACATGAAGATCCGCCGGCTGGGGCGCACCGGCCTCAAGGTTTCGGAAATCTGCCTCGGCACCATGACCTTCGGCCACCAGTGCGACGAGCGCGCCTCCTTCGCCATCCTCGCCAAGGCCGCCGACCGCGGCGTCACCTTTATCGACACCGCCGACGTCTACCCCGTCCCGCCCGCCCCCGCCACCTGGGGGCACACCGAGGAGATCGTCGGCGATTGGCTCCGGGGGAAGCGCGACCGCTTCGTCCTCGCCACCAAGTGCCGCATCCGCGTCGGCGCCGAGCCCAACGACGAAGGGCTGTCGCGCCGGCATATCCTCAAGGCCGTCGAAGACAGCCTGAGCCGCCTCAAAACCGATTACATCGACCTTTATCAGGCTCATTCCCCCGACCCCGACACGCCGCCCGACGAGACCCTGCGCGCCTTCGACGACCTCGTCCGCCAGGGCAAGGCGCGCTACGTCGGCTGCTCCAACCACCTCGCCTGGCAGGTGGCGCTCGCCCTGGGGATCAGCGCCCGCCACGGCTGGGCGCGCTACGACTGCGTGCAGCCGCGCTACAACCTCCTCGTTCGCGACGTCGAGAGCGAATTGCTCCCCCTCTGCCGCGACCAGGGGTTGGGCGTGATCGCCTACAACCCGCTCGCCGGCGGCTTTCTGTCGGGCCGCTACACCTCGCTGGAGGCGCCGCCGCCGGGCACGCGCTTCGCCCTCGGCAAGACGGGCGAGTTGTACCGCGAGCGCTACTGGCAGCAGGCGCAGCTCGACGCGGTCGAGCGCCTGCGGCGGTTCTTCGAGCCGCGCGGCAAGTCGCTCGTCGCCGTCGCCGTCGCCTGGGTCCTGGCGCGGCCGGGGGTCACGTCGGCCATCGTCGGCGCCAGCCGCGCGGAACAGCTCGACGACAGTCTCGCCGCCGCCGACCTCACCCTCGACGACGAGGAGCGCGACGCCTGCGACGCCGTCTGGTATCACCTGCCGCGGCAGCCGAAGCCGCCGGCGTGACGGCGGCGCGCCGCCCCGTGGAACGCGGCCGGTCCTCCGGCCGCTCGGCTCCCCAAGATGGGGTCATCAGGATGAGAAGCCGACGACGATCCCTGACGTCGCTCTTCACAGCCGAGGAATTCCTGGCCGAGTTGTGCGCCAGCGGCGTGCTGCCGGCGGAGGCGACGGACACCCTCGCCGCCGAGCCGCGCGGCGAGGCCCGCGCCTGGGCCGCCGAGCTGGTCGAGCGCGGCCTGCTCACCGGCTACCAGGCCGAACAGGTCCTCGCTGGCAAAGGCCGCGCCCTCGTCCTCGGCAAGTACCGCGTCCTCGACCGCCTCGGCGCCGGCGGCATGGGGCGCGTCTACAAGGCCGAACACGTCTTGATGAAGCGCGTCGTCGCCCTCAAGGTCATCGCCGAACCGGACGGCCCCTTGGGGCGCCTGCCCGAAGAGAGCTTCGACTCCTTTCACGGCGAGATCCAGGCGGCGGCGCGGCTGTGTCACCCGAACATCGTCACCGCCTACGACGCGGCCGTGGCCGACGGCGTTCCCTTCCTGGTGATGGAGTACGTCGACGGCATCGACCTGGAGCAGCTCGTCCGCGCCTCCGGCCCGCTGCCGGTCGTAACGGCGTGCGACTACGTTCGCCAGGCGGCCGTCGCCCTTCAGTACGCCTACGAGCGCGGCGTCCTGCACCGCGACGTCAAGCCGGCGAATCTCCTCGTCGCCGCCGCGAGCCCTGGCGAACCGGGGTTGCTGAAGGTGCTCGACCTGGGGCTGGCCTGCCTGACGGCGCCGGGCGACATGGCAAGCCAGGGCGCCGACACGCTGGCCGGCACGCCCGACTACCTCGCCCCCGAGGTGGCGCGCGACGTCCGCGGCCGCGACGTCCGCAGCGACCTGTACAGCCTCGGCTGCACCTTCTACTTCCTCCTCACCGGACGGACGCCCTTTCCCGGCGGCACCTGGACGGAGAAGTTGCTGCGGCACCAGCTCGAAGTGCCGACGCCGCTCCGCGACCTGGCGCCGGGGGTGCCCGGCGACGTCGTCGGCCTGGTCGAGCGACTCCTGGCGAAGACCCCCGAGGACCGTCCCGCCACGCCGGCAGACCTGGCCGACGCCCTCGACGTCGTACTCGCGCGGCTGCGGCGCGACCCCGTCCCGCCGCGCCGTGGGTCGTGGCGGCCGTCGGGGCGCTCGGCGGCGGTCGCCATCCTGGTCGGCGTCCTCGCCGCCCTGGTGGCGCGCAACCCGGCCCCGTTCCGCGTCGTCGGCTCCGAGCCGTCGCGCGCCGCCGCGCCCGCCGCGCACTTCGTCGTCGCCGACACGGAGTTCGCCTCACTCGCCGAGGCGGCCGAGGCGGCGCGCGACGGCGACACCGTGACGATCGACGCCGACGGACCGCTCGCCATCGAGCCGCTGGCGCCGCGGGGCAAGGCACTCACGCTGCGGGCGGCACCCGGCACGCGGCCGATTCTGTACGCCGCGCGGGCGACGGCCTGGCAGCCGCTGCTGGAGTCCGACCGTTCGCTCACCTTGGAGGGGCTCGAACTCCGCGACGACGGCTCGTCCGGCGCCGGGCCGGCGCACCTGGTTTACGTCGAAGGGGCGCCGCTGAGCCTCCGCGACTGCCGCCTGACGACGACGAGGGCGGCGGCGGTCGTCTGTCGCGATTCGCCGCGCGCCGAGCTGCGCGGTTGTCGCCTGAACGGCCCGGCGCCGGCGCTGTGCGTCGAAGCGGGGGCGACGGACGGCGAGGTGGTGTTGACGCACTGTTCCGTCGAGGCGCGCGGCGCGGGGGCGGCGGCCGTGGCGGCGTGGCGGTCCGAAGGCGCGCCGCCGGCGCCGCTGCGCCTGACGCTGGAAGACTGCGACGTCCGCGCCGCGCGGGTGCTGGCCCTGCGCGACCTGGCGGACGGAGTCGAGGTGGAGGCGCGCGGCAACCGCTTCGCCTTCACGGAAGCGCTGCTGAGCGTCAGCAAGGGCGGCGTCCGCTGGCGCGGCGCCGGCAACCACTACGCCGGCGCCGGCGACTGGCTGCGCGTCGACGGCTCACCGGGCAACGTGCGCGGCCTGCGCGCCTGGGAGGCACGCTGGGGGAACGAACCGGGGTCGGGCGAGGCCGACGAACGCTGACGCCGACGACCTCGAAAGCGCCCGCCGGCCGGCGTATACTGAATTCCATCGCCTCCCCCGCCAACCGCCGCCTTCCCATGAATCTTCTTTCCTTCCGGTCTCTCTTCTCTTTCGCTTCGCTCGTCCTGCTTCTGGCGCCCCTCGACGCCGTCGCCGCCGCGCCGACGCTGACGTACCTCTACCCCGCCGGCGCCCGACGGGGCACGACCGTCGACGTCACGGCCGGGGGTGCCTTCGAGCGCTGGCCGGTGCGGGCGTGGTGCGACAACCCCGCGATCCGCGTCGCGGCCGCCAAGGACAAGGGCCAACTCGCCGTCAGCGTCGCCGCCGACGTCGTCCCCGGCACCTACTGGGTCCGCCTCCACGACGAGCAGGGCGCCAGTGCCCTTCGCCCCTTCCTCGTCGGCACGCTCCCCGAAGTGACGGAGCAAGAGCCCAACGACGACCCGAAAAAGCCGCAGATCCTTCCGTCCTCGGCCGTCGTCGTCAACGGCCGACTCGGCAAGGCCGGCGACGTCGACGGCTTCGCGGTCAAGCTCGCCAAAGGGCAGACGCTCGTCGCCTCGCTGGACGCCCACCGCCCACTCGGCTCGCCGATGGACGCCGTCTTGCAGGTGCTCTCGCCCGACGGCTTCGTCCTCGAACAGAACAACGACGACCGCGGCCTCGACCCGCAGCTCGCCTTCACGGCCCCCGCCGACGGCGCCTACGTCGTCCGCACCTTCGCCTTCCCCGCCGCGCCCGACAGCGGCATCCGCTTCGCCGGCGGCGACACGTTCATCTACCGCCTGACGCTCACCACCGGCGGCTTCGCCGACCACGCCTTCCCCCTCGCCGTGTCGCGCTCCGAGCCCGGGCAAGTCGCGCTCGTCGGCTGGAACATCCCCGAGGCCGCGAAGAAGATCCTCGTCCGACCCGGTCCCGGAGCAGACTATGTAACGCTGTCGCACCCCGGCGTCGCCAACGCCGCCGCCGTGCGCGTCGAGCCGCACAAGACCGTCGTCGAAATCGAGCCGAACGACCGCCAACACCCGCAGCCGATCGCGCTGCCCGTCACCGTCAGCGGCCGCGTCGGCCGGCGCGGCGACGTTGACGCCTTCGAGTTTTCGGCAAAGAAGGGACAGAAACTCGCCTTGATCCTGGAGGCGCGGGGCCTCGGCTCGCTCCTCGACCCGGTGCTGCGGCTGACGGACGCGGCGGGCAAGCAGCTCGCCCAGGCCGACGAGCCTTCTTCCGGCAAGCGCGGCGCCGAGATCGCCTTCGCCGTGCCGCAAGACGGCGCTTACCGCCTGGAGGTGCGCGACCAGTCCGGCGACGGTAGTTTCCGCCACGTCTACCGGCTGCGCGCCGCGTTCGCCGAACCGGACTACGCCCTGAGCCTCGCCGCCGACCAGTTCCTCGTCACGCCCGACAAGCCGCTCGACGTCGCCGTGGCCGTCGAGCGGCGCCACGGTTTCGCCGCCGAGGTCGAAGTCGTCGCCGAGGGCTTGCCGCCCGGCGTGACGGCGGCGCCGGCGAAGGCCGCGGCCGGGGCGACGTCCGTTACCCTGAAGCTGACGGCGTCCGGCGCTCCGGCCTCCGCCGCGGTACGCTTCGTCGGCCGCGTCGCCGGCCGGCCCGACCTGACGCGCACGGCATCGGCTCCCGTCGCGGGGCTGCCGGCGACGACGGAGTTCGTCTGGCTCACGCTCGCGAAACCCGGCACGCCCGCCGTCGCCCCGGCGCCGCCCCGGATGAAGAAGTGAATCGAGGGCATCCCCGATGGTTTTTCTCTCGCGCATCTACACGAAGAGCGGCGACGCCGGCGACACCGGCCTCGGCGACGGCACGCGCGTCCCGAAGGATCACCCGCGCGTCGCCGCCTACGGGGGCGTCGACGAACTGAACGCCGTCCTCGGCCTGCTGCTCGCCTCGGAGTCCGGCGCCGCCGAGGCCGACCTGCTGCGCGGCGTCCAGAACGACCTGTTCGACGTCGGCGCCGACCTGTGCGTGCCGCCGAAGCCCGACGAGGCGCCGGGGCAGTGCTTGCGCGTGCGCCCGGAGCAGGCGGCGCGCCTGGAGGCCGCCATCGACCGCCTCAACGAACCGCTGCCGCCTTTAAAGAGCTTCGTCCTCCCCGGCGGCTCGTCGTCGGCGGCGTGGTGCCACCTGGCGCGGACCGTCTGCCGCCGCGCCGAGCGCGACGTCGTCACGCTGGCGCGCTCCGAGAGCGTCAACCCACAGGTCATCGTCTACTTGAATCGCCTCTCGGACTTGCTCTTCGTCCTGGCGCGGGCGTACAACCGCGGCGCGCAGGGGGACGTGCTCTGGGTGCCGGGAGGAAGTCCTTAATGGCATTCGTGCCCGTCCCCTTTTCCGGTCGTCATGGATTGACGATGACTTCACCGACCGGGCCGCGGAACAGGATCTCCAAACGGTTCAGCACGTCGCGCCCCAAGATGCGCTCGTTGCCGGCGAAATCTGCCTGGAGCCGGCACGGGTTGTCTTGTCCGTCGAGTCGTGCCCAGACCTGGAAGGCGAGTGACGCCGCCGAGCAGGCTTTGCACCCCCTGGGCCGGGGACAACGGGAGAGCGAGGCAATCGGCCCAGGGCAAGACGCTCGCGTCCGCCCCCGTGTCGGGAATGACGCGGTCCAGGGCAATCCCGGCGGAACCGCTGGCCGAGCGAAACTCGACGCTGACCAGCGGCAACGCTTCGCCGGGGTAACTGGTGTCGTAGGGGAACGAGGCGCGGCGGATGCGGCAGGGCTCCTCCTCCTTGCCGACACAAATGAAGAACGGGTGCAGCCCCGACGCCTCGGCCGCATGGAGGACGGAAACGGGGCTGCGGCCCGACGCGATCACCTTCCCATCGGCGAAGCCGACCCACTGGCCCTGGTACGGGCCGAGGAGCTGGTCGCGGGCCGCCCAGTAGGCCGCCTCATTCTTGCGTCGATCGGGATGGAGTTGCCGGGCGACCTCCGGGGGGAGTTGGTCGGCGATGCTTCTCATTGGTCACCTCAGGAACCGAGGGTGCGTCTCACGACTGGGCCTCGCGCACCAGCGGGGACGTACTCTGGGTGCCGGGAGGACGTCCTTAGGCGACCGGCAGCCATTCGCGTGGCCGGTCTGCTGTAGCGCCTTGTTCGGCCCGGCTGCCCCGCTAAAATGATCGCATGAGTACCATCAGCGTACAAGATATCCAGAGCGACCCCCTGGCCTTCCTCCGGCGCGTCGAGGCGGGAGAAGCCTTCCTCGTCGTACAGGGCGAGCGTCCGCTGGCGGAGGTCCGGCCCCTGGCGACCGTCGCCACCCAGCCGCGCCCCTTCGGCCTGTGCGCCGGCCGCTTCACGGTCCCCGCCGACTTCGACCGGCCCCTCCCCGACGACATCCTTAACGAGTTCGAGGGGTCATGAGGATCCTGCTCGATACGCACGTCTTCCTCTGGTACATCAGCGCTAATCCTCAGCTACCCGTTGCCTTCCGCGACGCGATACGCGACCCGGCCAACGAGGTTTACCTGAGCGCCGCCTCCGTGTGGGAGGCCGTTATCAAGTACGCCCTGGGTAAGCTCCCCCTGCCGGAGGCGCCGGCGGAGTACCTGCCCCGGCAGCGCGAGGCCCACCGGATCGCGACCCTACCCGTCGAGGAGGCTGCCCTCGTCCACCTGGCCGGCCTGCCCCCCTTGCATCGCGACCCTTTCGATCGCATCCTCATCGCCCAGGCGCTCCAGCACGGCCTGAAACTGGCCACGGCGGATGACGCCGTTCGCGCCTATCCTGTCCCGCTACTGCCGATGGCCTGACGGCCGGGTGAGGCGCCTGGCGGCAGGACACGATTATTTTTGCCCCTCTTTTTCCCCACCGGCGACCTCGGAGCGAGTCGGCGGAAAGAGTCGAAAAAGAAGGGGACGGAAAAGGGGACGGAAAGGGGACGGGCACGAAGGCCATTAAGTTAAGGGGGTAACGGCTGAGTTGGGGCTTCGAGAAAGCCTGAAAACAAGGCGTTTTCGCAATCCCAAGCTCTTCAGTAAACCCTTAACTTAATGGCCTTCGGGACGGGCACGTTTATTTGGCCCCCTCTTTTTCGACCTCTCCCGCCGGCTCTTTCCTCGGCCGCCCCCTTTTCCCGTCTTTGGCCGCTAGCCGGCCCGCTTCTTCGCCGCGTTACTTTGCGCCGGCACTCCCGTGTCCCGTTCCACCGGGGCGATCCAGCGGACTGGGGGCGGCGTGTCTGACAAGGGGCAAGCGCTCCTGCGGGACGACCAGAAAAGCGCCTCGGAATGTCCCCCGCCCCCTGGGGACGGGCGGGAAAAGGGGACGGCTGGTCCTCGGCGTCTGCCGCCGCCCGCCGCGCCACGAACACGACGCGCTTGTCCCTTCCTGACACCATCCGAGACCTTTCCCGGCCCCGGCGCGGGCGGGTAGAATGGAGATCGGGCGGCGACGCCGCGGGAGGCCCGCGCGCCACGCGGGGCAGGGGCGAGGGCGGGAACGAGAGAGCGAGCGCCGGGAACGACTCACAGGCGCTCACGACTCACACCCCCACGAAAAGCCCGGAAAAGGCAGGGAAAACGAGCGCGGCGGGGTGTGAGTCGGGGTGTGAGTCGGCGTGAGTCGCCCCCGCCCCCCGCCGTGTTCTGGCATCCCGGCGAGGAGTGAGGGCTGGTTCCTCGGCGATTCGAGAAAAACCGTCGCTCGGAAACGGGGACGGGCACGAATGCCAGGAAGTTTCGGAGACACCTTGATGCACAACAAGTTGATCGTGGCCGCCGTCGTTCTCCTCTGCGGACCGGCCCTCGCGGCGGTCGCGGCCGCCGCGCCGGTCGTTTGCCGGTCCCCCGACGGCACCCTCGCCATCGAGTTCAGCTTGCGCAAAGACGGGGACGCCGACGCGGTGCCCCATTATCGAATACGCAGCGGAGCCGCCGACGTGGTCGACTGGTCCCGGCTCGGCATCGATCTGGCGGGCGGCGAATTCCTCGGCGGCCCGTGCGAATTAACGGAGGTGAAAACGCGGTTAGTCCGGGAGGAATACACGCAGTTCCCGGGGAAACGGCGGAAGGTCGTCGGCCACGCCTCGGAGACGACCCTTCGACTGCGGGAGACGACGAGGCCGAACCGCCGGTGGGAGGTGGTGCTGCGGGCCTACGACGACGGGATCGCGTTCCGCTATCGGTTCCCCGCCCAGGAGGGCTGGTCGCGGCTGGAGATCGCGGGCGAGAGGACCGGCTTCCGCCTGCCCGGCAACCCCATGGCCTTCTGCATGCCGCTGCTTTCGTACTACACGCCCCATGAGGAACACTTCGAGAAGCGACCGGTGTCGTTTCTCCCGAAGGACGGACTCGTCGGACTGCCGCTGCTGGTCCGGCTGCCCGGGTCCAGGTGGGCGGCCTTCCTTGAGGCGGACCTGACCGACTACGCGGCCCTGTACCTGGCCCGCACCGGCGAGGCCGGCGCCTCGTTCTCGGCCCGGCTCTCGCCCCTGCCGAAGGAGCCGAAACTCGCCGTCCGCGCCGGCCTGCCGCACGAGTCGCCCTGGCGGGTCATCATGATCGCGGACAAGGTTGAGCGGCTGGTCGAGTCGGACCTGATGCTGAACCTCAACAAGCCCAACGCCATCGGCGATACCTCATGGATCAAGCCGGGCAAGACCACCTTCCCGTGGTGGAACGGGTTCTACGAGAAGGGCGTCCCCTTCAAGATGGGGCTGAACACCGAGACCGCCAAGTACTACCTCGACTTCTGCGCCGAGGCGGGAATTCCCTACCACTCGCTCGACGGCCTGGACGGCGTGGCGTGGTACGGCGGGCCGATCGTCCCGTACAAGGGGGCCGAGATCACCAAGGGGGGCGCGGGCCTCGACCTCCCGGAGGTGATCCGCTACGCCAAGACGAAGGGCGTGAAGCTCCGGTTCTGGATGAACTGGCGGGCCGCCGAGAAGCACATGGACCGGGCGTTCCCGCTCTACCGCGCGTGGGGGATCGAGGGCGTGATGGTCGACTTCCTCGACCGCGACGACCAGGAGATCAGCCACTTCATCCATCGCCTTTTGAAGACGGCCGCCGCCAACCGGCTCACCGTCACGATCCACAACACGAAGGAGACGACGGGGCTGGAGCGGACCTACCCCAACTTGCTGACGACCGAGGGGGTGAGGAACCTGGAGTACAACAAGAACGACTGGGACTCCGTCGGCATCCCGCCCGAGGAGGAGCTGCTTGTGCCGTTCACCCGGATGCTGGCCGGACCGCTCGACTTCCACCAGGGGTCGCTGCGAGGGGTGCCCGTCGCCGAGTTCCGGCCGCGCAACGTGGCCCCGCTGGTGATGGGGACGCCCTGCCACATGCTCGCCTCCTACGTCGTCTATCAGAACCACCTGCCGATGGTGGCCGACTACCCGTCGTCCTATCGCGGCCACCCCGCCCTGGCTGCGCTCGTGAAGGTCCCGGTCACCTGGGACGACACCCGCTGCCCGGCGGGCGTGGTTGGGGAGTACGTCGTCCTCGCTCGCCGAAGCGGCACGGACTGGCATGTGGGGGCGATGACGGATCGGAAGGCCCGGACTCTGAAACTGCCGCTCAAGTTCCTGGGGCCGGGGCGTTTTGCCGCCGAACTTTGGGTCGACGACTCCGCGGCGAAGCAGGGGCTGTCCCAGCGGGAGGCGTCCGTAACAGCGGACGAGGAACTGACCCTCGACCTCGCGGCGGCCGGCGGGGCCTACGTGAGATTGGCCCCGACGAAATGAGCCGACGGGACGGAAAAGGGGACGGGCAAGAATGTCTTGAAGTCAAGGGGGCAACGGCTGAGTTGGGGCTTCGGAAAGGCTTGCAAACGAGGCAATTCCGCAGGCTCAGGCTCATCAATAAGCCCTTAACTTCATGGCATTCGTGCCCGTCCCCTTTTCCGGTCGTCCCCTTTTCCGGTCAAGCCCCGGTCGGGACACGGCGGCTACCCCCGCCCTTCGCGCCGCCTCGCCTGTCCCTTTCTGACACCATCCGGGACCTTTCCCGCCCCCGCCGCGCGCAGGCAAGTTCGAGGGCAGGAAAGGAGAAACAAGTGTGGGGAACGACTCACAGCGCTCACAGACTCACACCGAGCCCGAAAGCCTGGAAAACGCAGGGACAGGAGGCGGGGCGGGGTATGAGTCGGCGTGAGTCGCTCCCGGCACCCCTGCCGTGACTGTGATTCTCTTCGGGAGTTCGGGCGGAAGTAGAGTCGAGAGGCGGCGCGGCTGGCGTACCTGGCGGGGCGCCTCCCCAAGAAGCTGTAGGCGACGGCGTCGAGCCCGAGGGAAGGGCGCCTCGCGCCGAGCCGGTGACCGACCGCCGCCAGCGTGAGACGTCGGAATCCTCAAAGAACTCACCGCAGAGCACGCCGAGCACGCAGAGGAAAGACAAGGAGGAAGCGGGGCAACCGCGGGACCGGCCTTTCCTCTGCGCGCTTCGCGGTGAGTTCTTTGAGGCGCTCTTAAGGGTCGCCTGCGGGCGGGCTTGACTTTCGGGCGCGGTTTTGGTCAACAGGGCGCTCCTTCGGCCCGTCATGTGAAGGGAGGGACGTCGATGGGGCTGCTGCCCGACTGGCAGATCGCGCGCGACATCAAGATCGAGCCGTTCGCGGACGGGTCCGGCCGTCCGGGGGTCATCTCCTACGGCGTGACGAGCTACGGCTACGACGTGCGCGTCGGCCGCAACTTCAAGGTGTTCACCAACGCCCGCTGTGCCATCGTCGACCCGAAGAACTTCGACACCGCGTCGTTCGTTGACATCGAGGGCGACTTCTGCCTGATCCCGCCGAACAGCTTCGCGCTGGCGGAGACGGTCGAGTACCTGGAGATCCCGCGCGACGTCCTCGGCGTCTGCCTCGGGAAAAGCACCTATGCAAGGTGTGGAATTATTGTGAATGTGACGCCGCTGGAGCCGGAGTGGCGCGGCAAGGTGACGATCGAGATCAGTAACACGACGCCGCTGCCGGCGAAGATCTACGCGGGCGAGGGGGTGGCGCAGATCCTGTTCTTCCGCGCCGACGCCGTCTGCCGGACGAGCTACGCCGACAAGAAGGGGAAGTACCAGGACCAGAAGGGCCTGACGCTGCCGTTCGTCCAGGGGTCGGACGAGGCGAAGTCCTGACCTCGTTCCCCGGCCCCGCGTCTCCTCCGGGAGGGACGATGACCGCGCTATTCCCCGCCGTCCTGCTGGCGTCGCTGGCGCCGTCCGCGCCGCCGTTCGAGACGCAGTTCGTGCAGGTGGCTCCGCAGGCGCGCCCGGAAGGCGACTGGCGGCGCGCGCCCGGCGCGACGCGCGCGGTGGTGCTGATCCAGGGGCTGAAAGTCCACCCGCTGAGCAAGGACAACGTGGCTCGGGCGGCGCTGCGCGACTGGCAGCATCCGGGGAGCGGTCTGGTGAAGACCCTGGCGCGGGACGCGGACGTCTACGCCTTCGCCTACGCGCAGGACGTGCCGCTCGACGAGATCGCCGAGGCGACTTCCTTGCGGGCCGGGGCGCGCCGCCTGCACGACCTGGGCTACCGCGAGGTCGTGGTCGTCGGTTACAGCGCCGGCGGCGTCGTGGCTCGGCAGTTGGTTGAGGACAACCCCGGTTTGGGAGTCACGAAGGTGATCCAGGTGTGTGCGCCGAACGCCGGCTCGGGGTGGGCGAAGCTGGAGGGGGTGCGCTCCAACCAGAAGCCGTTCCTGCGCTCGCTGACGAAGGAGGACCGGCGCGGCTCGCTGAGGGCTCGGCGGGACGTGCGCGTGCCGGAGGGGGTGCAGTTCGTCTGCGTTGTCGGCACGCTGGCGGTGACGGGCGACGGGGTGGTGTCGTGCCGCTCGCAGTGGTCGGAGGACTTGCAGGCTCAAGGCATCCCGGCGGTGGCGTGGCCGGTGGATCATCTGTCGGCGGTGCGGGCGTCGTCGTCCGCGGAACGGCTGGCGGAGTTGGTGCGTTCGCCGCAGCCGCGTTGGACGCAAGCGCAGGTCGCGGTGGCGCGCAAGACGCTCCTCCTTGAGGGGCCGTCGGGTTGGCTTTTCCGCAAGCGGGAAAGGGTTGACGAGCGCGGCGCGGTGCCCTAGATTAATTGGCGTTGGCAGCGGCCCGATAGGGACAGATAGCTCAGCTGGTAGAGCGAAGGACTGAAAATCCTTAGGTCGCCGGTTCAATCCCGGCTCTGTCCACTAGGCAGGATAAGGACTTACGACGAATCCTGGCCTACATTTTCCGGTGGTTATCACGTTTCCTATCACGATTCCCAGGCGAATCGTGATAGGATCGTGATAAAGAACCCGGTCCCGTGGCGTTCCGAATGCCACTCCGAAGCCGCCTCCGGGATCGGGCTGGGTGTTCTGGTCAGCAAGTACCCCTTGTTGCAGGAGCATCCCATGCCTCGTCGTGCCAAGCCTTTTCCCCACCAGGGGCACTACTCCTCCTCCATCGGCGGCAAGCAGCGCCGCCTCTGCCCCATCGAGGAAGGCGTCGAGCGGGCCGAGGAGGAACTGCGCAAACTCCAGTGGGTGGCGAGGAACTGGTCCTCTACAACAGCCGCCACACCCGGTTGACCGAACTGGCCCCCGAACTGCCGGCAGGTTTGCTCCAGGACGTGGCGGGCCACACCACCTTCCAGATGACCCGGCGCTACCTGCACACGGCCAAGCAGACCTTGGTGGAGAAGTTGCGAGAAGCCCAGGCCCGCCTCGATCAGCCGAAATAACGGTCGATCAGTCCACGCCGTTCAGACTTGGGCGGGAGGACACTCCCGCCCTTCTTGTTGTCCATCCAGGCGGCGAGGGCGGTTCGGGCGATCCGGTAGACCGGGTGCGTGGCCGAGCCGACGTTGGACGCAGGCAGATCGCCCGACAGCACCGCACGCCGGACGTGCGAGTACGAGAGGCGGGTGAGGGCCGCTGCCTCCTTGATGGACAGGTAATTGGCCTGGGCTGACGCCAGGGGCCGAACGCCCAGGCCGGCGTCGAGTTTCGCCTCGATCCGGTCGAGGGCTTCCTGCGTTGGGGATGCCGCTGGGCCAGGCCAATCCATCTCTTCCACAGAGACGCCGAGAAATTCGGCGATCTGAACGGGGTCCAGGCATTGAGCCGGCAGGCCGGTTGACAGGCTGTCGTCTTTCACCCGAAGCCGCTCCCACTCACGATGGAAGGAGGCGATTAAACCACCGACCACCCACACGCCGTTGTCGAAAATGACCGGCCCGAACCGTTCTTCGATCTCGATTTCCATTGACCCCCTCCCTTCACGATCAACGACAAGGCTGCCGCTCGCCCTCGAGGTTCCGAGAGGAAAATGACCTTGGCACGAGAAGAGGAAAAGCTGAAGCTGGGCAAGGGCGCTGCCTTCGTCAAGAGCCGCCTGAAGCGGCTGCGTCAGGAGGGCGAAACCTGGGAGGCCGACTTCCGGGCGCTGCCGAAGCCGATCACGCAGAGTGGGACGCACTACCTTGGCCTGGTCGTCACGCAGCCGGGCGGGTTCCTCCTGGCCGAGAACCATGTCGAGGGAAGACCCAGCGTCAACGACCTCGCCACGCTGCTGGCACACGCCATGCGCCGCCCGCTGACCGAAGGGGCGCACCGCCCTCGGTGCATTCACGTTCGAGGGCACCATCAGTGGCGTGACCTATTCCCTCATCTGGCGGAAATCGGCATCGAGGTTGCGGTGCAGAAGGAACTGCCCAAGGTCCAAGAAGCCTACGAGGCCCACCTGCGGCAGTTGCGAGAGGCCCATCGTGTCGGCGTGGTCAAACCGACCAAGGGGCAGGCCGGCGTCGAGAAGATGTTTCCCGCCATCGCCAGGTGGGTACAGGGCTACGGCCATATCGAGATCGGCGACCAGGAAATGTTCGGCTTCGTCGTGCGGGCGCTGGGCTACGGCGGGATGGTCTTCGAGGACGACAAGCCCGACACGCTGGCCGAGGCGATGGCGGCACTGGAGAAGGGGCTGACCGAGTATTTCGAGCAAGAGAGGACGAACAAGCCGCAGAAACCGTGATCCGGTTGTGCGGTTGGTCGAAGGGCAAGAGAGAGTGAAGCGTGTCCAACATCCTGAAGAAACTGGTTGGGAAGGTGAAGGTCATCCACGGGGCTAATGGAGACTTTAGCAAAGTTAGTGCAGTAGCCCGTTCTCCCCATGCGCATAAACTGAACTCCTGACGCCTCTTGCGTCAGGAGGGCTGCTGATGACTGTTCCAGGGGAGTATGTCCCGGACGTCACCGAGGGCATTACTCGT
>JBBROG010000102.1:0-26623 GCA_038229635.1 Gemmatales bacterium | reverse complement strand
CCTTCGCCGTGTATAGCAGTTCGTATATCCAGCCGGGCTCGAAGCCGGACGGATAGAGAATGAAATTATCCGCCGGCACGACAGCCTGTTCCGGCGCAGCCGACTCCGCCCCCGCACCCGCCAGAATGGCGCCTACCGGAAACGTAACCCCAGGCCCCGCCGACGTCGAGGAGACTCGCGACGTGAAAGAGGTGTTAACGCTCATCTTGGCCGGCGGCAAGGGGACCCGGCTCGACCCGCTGACGCGCGACCGCGCCAAGCCGGCCGTCCCCTTCGGCGGGCTGTACCGCATCATCGACTTCACCCTCTCCAACTGCATCAACAGCCACCTGCGCCGCGTCCTCGTCCTCACCCAGTACAAGGCCCGCAGCCTCGACCGCCACATCGCCGCCGGCTGGTCCTTCCTCAGCCGCCAGCTCGACGAGTACATCGACGTGCTGCCGCCGCAGCAGCGCATCGACGAGCACTGGTACAAGGGGACCGCCGACGCCATCTACCAGAACATCTACTCCATCGAGAAGGCCGACCCCAAGCACGTCCTCATCCTCGCCGGCGACCACATCTACAAGATGGACTACGGCGACATGATCCGCAGCCACTTCGAGCGCGGCGCCGACCTGACCATCGGCTGTCTGCCGGTGCCGCGCCGCGAGGGCCAGGGCTTCGGCATCATGCACGTCGACGCCAAGGACCGCGTCGTCGCCTTCGTCGAGAAGCCGAGCGACCCGCCGCCGATGCCCGACGCGCCCGAGCTGTGCCTGGCGTCGATGGGCATCTACATGTTCAGCGCCCGCCTGATGTACGAGCTGCTCTGCCAGGACGCGACACGGCCGGGCAGCGAGCACGACTTCGGCAAGAACATCCTCCCCGGCATGATCGGCACGCACGAGGTGTTCGCCTACCGCTTCCGCGACAAGAACCGTAAGGCGACCGCCTACTGGCGCGACGTCGGCACCCTCGACGCCTACTACCAGGCGAACATGGACCTGATCCAGATCGACCCGGTCCTCAACTTGTACGACCGCGAATGGCCGATCCGCACGCACCAGCACCAGGTGCCGCCGCCGAAGTTCGTCTTCTCCGACGACGGCTCGCCGGAGTACGCGCGGCGCGGCGAGGCCCACGACAGCATGGTCTGCCAGGGCTGCATCCTGTCGGGGGGCCACGTCCGCCGCAGCGTCCTGTCGCCGAACGTCCGCGTCAACAGCTACGCCCTGGTGGAGGACGCGATCCTCTTCGAGGGCGTCGACGTCGGCCGCCACAGCCGCGTCCGCCGGGCGATCATCGACAAGGACGTGCGCATCCCGCCGGGGAGCACCATCGGTTACGACCTGGACCACGACCGCCAGCGCGGCTTCACCGTCACCGAGCAGGGCGTCGTCGTCATCGCCAAGGCCGAGCTGCCGGAGACGATCGCGCAGCAGGCGAAAAGGTGATAAATCGGGCCGCTTGCGGCTTAGCGTTCGCGTGGCAAGGCGCGGACGCCTAAGCCGCAAGCGCCGGAGCCGCGTCAGCCGAGGAGCGGCGGCGCCGGCGTGCCGGGCCGCTCCCACTCGCGGCGCACCCGGTTCAGTCCGTAGGCGCACAACTCGAAGCGCTCGCTGAGGCGGCGCAGCACCCGAGCCTCTTCGCGGCAGTCGTCGTCGTCGAAGGTGCTGGCGATGTAGTAGGAGCGCTTGCCCTGCGCGCAGTAGTCAACGAAGTGGTCCTTCGACAGGATCGAGCGCAGGCGCTTGAGGAACTCGGGGTAGACGCCGGTCCAGAAGAGGGTGAAGTCGCCGATGTGGCGATGCACCTCGCGGCGCGTGCGCCCCTCGGGCGGCAGGCCCTCGGCTTCGAGGACCATGTCGGCCACTTCTTCCAGGCGCCGGCCCTGCACGCCGCCGAGGCAAAAGACGGCGTCCAGGTGGAGGAAGCGCGACAGCATCCCGGACAGGTAATCGATCAAAGGCGGGTCGGCGACGCCGAGGGTGTTGACGAAGGTGTCCTCGGTGTAGCCCGCGAACAGGCGCCGGAGCGGATGATCCGGCTGTGGAGACCACATGGCGAACCTCTCTGTTCCGTCCGTAAGTGACAGGCCCTGCCGTCCTTGGCCGAACCCATCTGTCATTCTACTCCGCAAGGCCGCGAACGTCAAACCCAATTGGGACGAAACTCGTCGGCCGTCGGCGGGTGTAGCTTTGTAACCAGATTCTCTGGGGGTCAGCTCGCGAGGGACCGGTAAGCGATCCCCTACGGAGAGTGTCGCACGCAGACCAGCCTCGCCATCGGCTGCACGTCCCAGAAGTTCCACCGCGCTCCGCGACGCGTCAGCCGCAGGCCCGGCGTCTCGGCCTGGCCCTCCACCACGCCGCTGCCGAGGGCCTGCCCCGCCGCCAGGTGCCCTCGCCGCTGGCGCAGCGGCACTTCCCGTAACGCCGCGTCACGGAAATCACCCCGACTTGAGCAGGTCGATCAGCAAGTCGGGGTCGGCCCCGCCGCCGAACAGCCTCTTGAAAGCGTAGTCCACCGTCGGGTCGATTCCCGCTGGCATCGGGGGTTCCTCCCGCCTCCTTCTTCCAGGGCACGCGCGGCGCGGCCGGGTGAAGCGAAGTCTCCATCATACCCGACGGGGCGACGGGTTCAATTCGCGTATAATCCTCGGAGACGTGAGGGACGACACGGGGGGACTCTTTCATGACCGCGTCTGTTGCCGGACGCCGCGCCGTCCACCTCGCCACCCTCGACGACCTCGCCGCCGAGGTCGAGCGCGTCGTCGCGGCGGACGCCCGCGGCCGCCTCGTCGCCGCCGGCGGCTGGACCGCCGGCCAAGTCCTCCAGCACCTCGGCCGCGTCCTCGAATTCTCGCTCGACGGCTTCCCCTTCACCGTCCCCTGGCCGACGCGCCTCGTCTGCACGCTGTTGAAATGGGTTTCGTGGACGTGGCTTATCCGCATCGCGTTCCGGCCGGGCCACGCCCTCCCGTCGGAAACGCTCCGCCCCGACCCGGACGTCACGGTACCTGCCGCCGCCGACTACTTGCTCGGGCAACTCCGCCGCGTGGGCCGGGGCGAGGTGATGGCGCGGCCGAGCCCCTACGAGGGGCGGATCACACACACGCAATGGGTCGCGGCCCATTTGCGCCACGCGGAAATGCACCTCGGTTTTCTCCGCTACGGAGAATGCGCTTGAGGGACGCCCGGCCCTCGTTTATCATCTTCCTCAGACGCACCCGTCAGAAGGATCGGCGAGCGCACCGCCGCCACGCCCCATCCGGCCCGGAGCAGAGAGCATGTCCGACCCGCACGACGAACGCGAGGCGCTGCTGGCCGAACGGGCGGCGCTGCGCGCGCGTGTCGGCGAGTTGGAGGCGGAAGTCGGCCACCGCGAAGACGGCCTGCTGGCCCGGCTCGTCGTGGACAGCCTCCCCGACTTCGTCTACCTCACCGACCCCGCCGGCGTCCTCGTCTACTGCTCCCCCTCGGTCCGCCACGTCCTCGGCCACGAGCCGGCGCGGCTCATCGGCACCCCCGCCGCGGACACCGTCCACCCCGACGACCTGCCCGCGCTGCGGGCGCAAGAGCCCCGGCTTCTCGCCGGCGAGACGGTCCCCGTCTTCTACCGCCACCGCCACGCCGACGGGTCCTGGCGCTGGCTGGAGGCGTGGCCGGCCCTCGCCTCCTGGAACGGCAGTCCCCACCACGTCCTGCGCGCCGCTCGCGACGTGACGGGGCGGCGCCGCGAGGAGCAGGAGCGGCGCCGCGCCGAGGTGCGACTGCGGCAGGCCCAGAAGTTCGAGAGCCTGGGCGTGCTGGCCGGCGGCGTCGCCCACGACTTCAACAACCTCCTCACCGGCGTCCTCGGCAACGCCAGCCTGGCGCTGCTCGACCTCCCGCCCGGCTCCCCGACGCGGCACAACCTGCAGCAGATCGAGACGGCGGCGCTGCGGGCCGCCGAGCTGACGCGGCAGATGCTCGCCTACGCGGGCAAGGGCCGCTTCACCTTCCGGCCCACCGACCTGTCGCGCGCCGTCGAGGAGGCCGCGCCCCTGCTGCGCGCGGCCGTGTCGCGCCGGGCCGACTTGCGCTTCGAGTTGGCCGACGGCCTGCCGCCGGCCCGCGCCGACGCCGACCAGGTGAGCCAGGTCGTCGCCGGCCTCGTCGCCAACGCCTCCGAGGCGCTCGGCGACGGGGAAGGCGTCGTCACCGTCCGCACCGGCGCGGCGCGGGTCGACCGAACCACCCTCGCCTCGACGTTCGTGGAGGAAGAGGACGCACCGGAGGGGGATTATTGTTTCGTGGAGGTGGCCGACACCGGCTGCGGCATGGCGCGGGCGACGCTGGCGCGCGTCTTCGACCCGTTCTTCACGACGAAGTTCCAGGGGCGCGGCCTGGGCCTGGCGGCGGCGCTCGGCATCGTGCGCGGCCACAAGGGCGCTCTCAAGGTCCACAGCACGCCGGGGCGAGGCAGCACATTCCGGGCGCTGTTTCCCTGCGCCGTGCCGGAGGCGGAGGAAGGACTCGGCTGGCGCGGCCGCGGACTCGTGCTCGTGGTGGAGGAGGACGAGGTGGCGCGCTGGGCGGCGGAGCGGGCGCTGCGCCTGGCGGGCTTCCGCGTGCTGCCGACCGGCGACGGACCCGAAGGGCTGGAGGTTTTCCGCCGCCACGCCGACGAGGTCGTCGCCGTCCTGCTCGACCAGCCGGGGCGGGAAGCGTTCGGCGAGGCGCGGCGGCCGCGGCCGGACGTGCCCGTCGTCCTCATGAGCGGCTACGGCGAGAACGAGGCGGCGGACCTGTTCGCCGGCCTGGGATTCGACGGCTTTCTGCGGAAGCCGTTCCGCGCCGAGGAACTGGTCGAAGTCCTGCGACGTGTCCTCACGCCGCCCCGCCCATGACAGCCCAGCCCGGCAGTCAGTTCGGCCCGGGCGCGGCCCACTCCCGGAGTCGTTCCCGCTGGCGCACGGTGAGTTTGCGTGCCGGCGTGGGCGCTTTGTCATCCAGTTCGAGAGCCTTGGCGGCGTGAACGCGGCCGAGGGCGAAATCCCCCCCAAGTCGAAGCGCCTCGGCGACGCGGTAGCGCAGGCGGGCGTCGCGCGGTCGAAACGCGGCGAGCTTGAGGAGCGGCGTCGGGGCGGCCTTGGCCATCTCCGGCCCCATCGCGGCGACCAGCCCGGAGCGCGGCCGCGACGCCATGAGGAGGAGCCGCGCCTCGGCCAGGTAGCCGGCTTCGCCGCGCGGGTCGAGTTCCTGAGCCGTGCGGGCGCTGTTCAGGGCCTCGGCGAGGTAACGCGGGTTGGCGGGAAACGCTTCGTGCAGCTCGCCGAACCAGTTGGCCCGGTCGGCCCACAGCCGCGGGCTGAGCGGGTCGGCTTCGACGGCCTCCTTCAGACCCGTCGCGACGCGGCCGAGAACCTGTCCGGGGTCGCGCGGCTGGGTCGCCCGGCCGTCCGGAGAAACGCCGCCGCGTCGATCCAGGGAGATTTGCGCGACGGCCAAGGCGGCGCGGCGCGTACTCGCCCCCGTCGTCACCGGGCCGAGGATCTGAAGTAGGAACGTCAGGGCGGTCGCGGCGCTCAGGGGGAGCGGCAGAAGTCGGCCGAGCCAGGCGTTGCCGACCGGCACGGGATTCTCCGGCAGGCCGTTGAGGGCGAGGGCCATCATCACGAGCAACGGCTGGGCGACGCCGGGCACGGAGATCGTTCCGGCGACAGTAAGGTGGATCAGCAGGGCGGCGACGCCGGCGGTGCAGGCCAGGACGCGCGTGGCGCCGGACCAGCGGACGTCCTGAAGGAGAGCAAAGATGGCGAACCAGACCACGGCGCGCAGGCCGGCCATGACGCCCTCGGCGGCGATCTCCTCGGGCGGCAGCGGCTGCGCCCTCAGCACGAAGCCGAGCAACAGGCCGAACAGACCGCCCAAGTAGAACTCCCAGCGCGGCTCGCCGTCGTCGTCCGGGAGAGGCGCGGCGGCGCGGAGAGGCGGCTGCTTGAAGCCGAGGGTGGTGAGGAAAAAGGCGAGCAGGGCGAACGCCAGCCCCGCGGCGGCGAAGAGGCCGTCCTCGGCCCACACCTCGTGGAGGAAGTTGGACGGGTGCGCGACGTCTTCCGGCGCGGACGGCGGCAGAAACGCCGGGGAGTGACGGACGAAGTTGCCGGGGCCGACGCCGAGCCAGGGGTGTTCCCGCGCGACCTCCCATGCGGACGTCCAGTCGTCGAAGAGACTGCGGAAGTCGTCACCCTCGCTGGAGCGCAAGACGAAGGCGAGTCCGAGCGCCGCCGCCAATCCCCCCAGGCCGAGCAGGAGGAGGAGACGCGGCGAGACTCTTCCGGAGGGGTGTGTCGCCGCGTGGCGCCACGCCAGGACGGCCGCGGCGGCGCCGACGAGGAGGCACGGCAGCACGGCGCTGCGCCGTCGCGTTAACACGAGGGCCAGCGCGACGAGGGCGGCGCAAGCGAATACGGCGCCCACGCGCCAGCGCGGCGCCCCGCCGAGCCACGCCGCCAGGGCGCAGCCGCCCAGCGCGGGCAACAGCAGGGCCAACAGGCCGGCGAAGTTCGTCACCGAGGAAAAGGTCGCGGCGGGCGGCGGCGCCACCTTGGGCCGCAGCGTCGAAGGCAGCGCCGGCTCGTCGGTTTCCAGGGCGACGTTGTAGCGGGCGGGAGTGCCCTGAAAAGACGTCGGGCCGTCCTTGTGAAGGGTGAGGATCAGGCTGCCGAGGGGGACGTCGGCCGGAGGAGCGAACCCGGTCGTGGCGAGCATCTGACAGCGAAAGCGCGGCCAGTCGGCGGGGTCGAGAGCGCCCAGCGGGGCGATGGCCGGCGGCGGCGCGGCGCGTTGCCAGAGCGATTGCGCCGCGAGACAGACGCCACTGGCCAGGAGCGCCGCGAGCAGTCCGCGAGCGTCGGCGGCGTCACGGGCGAGTTGGCGGGCGAGAAAGAACGCCGCGAACAGCCCCGCCCACTCCCACGAAACCAACCAGGCGGCGTGGCGGTTGGAAGCGGCCGCAGGCGTGGCGAGGAAGGCGAAGAAGACGACGGCGAACAGCCCCGCCTCGACGGCGCCGGCGTACCAGGCGGGACGTTGCGCCCACCAGCGCCACGCCGCCCAACCGGCCAGGGCCACGAACCAGAGGAAAGGGACGACGAGCGCCAGCGCGTTCGAGGAGGACTCGAGCAAGCCGGGGTCTTCGGCGGGCAAGAGGGTCCGGGCGACGACCAGCGCCGCGGCCAGGCCGAGCAGGGCGCGGCGCAACCGGCTCGGCCCGGCGGCGAGCGGGGCGTCGGCCGACACGTCGCGGACAGCGCGGAGTTTCTTACGGCGGCTCGTGGGAAAAACCCCCGACACGGCGCGAAGCGCACACGAGGAGCGGGCGTAACAATCATTCTAAGAGGGCCTAAAAGAACTAACCACAGAGAACACAGAGAACACAGAGAAAAGATAAAGGAAAGGCCGGTTCCACGGTTGCCCCTCTTTTGCTTTGCCTTTCCTCTGTGTTCTCTGTGTTCTCTGTGGTTAGTTCTTTTAGGCGCTCTAAGCATTCACCAGGCACGACCTAGTAGACCTTGAGTTTTTGCTTGAGAACCGGTTTGGCCTGCGTGAGAGGCTTGAATTTGATCAGTTTCCCATCCAGAACGTTGTACAGCGAGGTGAGATTCTTCTTGAGATTCAGAAGCGGCGCAGGCGGATTCCATTGGAGCTGGTCAACATTCTGAATGAGGTTCGGCAAGCCGTTGACGATGGCGACAAGTTTGCCCACACTTTCGTCCTCAATGCTGTCCGCGACCAGCTGTTGCGCGAGCGAGGCCAGGGCGTTAATCCGGCTGTTCGCCAGCGCAGCATCCTTCACGTTGCCCCCGATCGTCAGACTGGAGGCGAGGACGCCGAATCGCTCCGCGGTCATCCCGCGGGCGGCGACACCGGCCGGACCTCCCTCGTCCCCCGTGCTGTCCGCCACCATGTTCAAGAACGAGGGCATGTCGGTACAAGCCAGGAACTGCGGGTCGCTCAGTCCGGGGATGAGGATCTGCAAACGCGCGCACGTTCTCTTTGTGACCTGGTTGTCGTGCCCCTTGAGCGTCTTGTTCCCTTCGATCGCCCAAAGAATCTTGAGCTTGTCCTGATTGTTTCCGATCACCCTGAGGAGATTGACGAGGCCCGACGGGACCTTGGCCAATTCCTCCAATTCCGTGAAGGATGTCGTGGTTTGGAGCTTGTCGAACAGGGACTGCGGGGTGACGGCGATTTGTTCCGGCCCGGAGGTGTCGTACTTCTGCCTCAGTTCCTCGATCCTCTTCTCCTCCTCGACCCGGATCTTTTCCTGCCGCTCGCGCTCGTTCTTTTCGCCCTCGGACTCGACCCGGGGCGCGTTCTTCTTCTTCTCCTTTTCCAGCTCCTCGAGCCTTTCCTGCTCCTTTCGCTGCTTTTCGAACTGGAGTCCCTTTTCGATTTCTTGCTTGAGCTGGATCCGTTGTTGCTCGGGAACGTGGATCGACTGGGCGGCCCCGCTCAGGGCCCCGTCGAGAATCGCCGTGGCGTGCGGGGCGATCGCCAGGAGCTTTTGGAATACCTGCTCGAGGCGCTCGGGATTGGGCTTTTCCCTGGTCGCCAGCTCTTGCTCCTCGACGAGGGTCTGGATGATCCCTTTGTAGCTCATGTGGAACTTATGGTTGGTCGCGAGGATGCCGAGTTGTTCGCCGGACAACTTTTCGACGAACACCTCGGGACAACCGCACTTCTTGTCCATCAGAATGTCCAGGCTGCCGAGCTGAGAGAGTAATTTGATCTGCTCGTTGTCCTTGACCGCCTCCTCCAAGAAATTCTTGGCGTCCAGGGCCATTTGCTTGCGAACCGTCTCCGAGATGACGATTTGATCGCCTTCCCCCTTGGCCACCTTTTTGATGATGCTGTTCAAGTCGAGGAGCCTTTGGCCCTGCTCCTTGCTGATCTTGGCCTTGGGCGGAGATTCTTTGATTTCGACCTTCGGCGTCTCACTCACCTTGGCGTTGGTGCCGCGATTCGTGATCCCGAGCTTACTTGCCATTCCGCCCTTCTTCACACGGGTGAGTTTAACCACCGTTCCTCCCGGCTTCACGCGCCAGGACTGCTTGCAGCTGCACTCGACATCGCCGGTAAAATCGAGCGCAACTTCCTTTTTGCACGTCTTGCACACCATCGGCATGGCGGAGATCCTTTATCGGAGAGACCGTCTCGGGACGAAGGACTGAGAGTCAGTACCGGAAGCCCCTCGCCCCCGTACTCGGGGGAGAGGGGTTGGGGGTGAGGGGTGCCTTGGCGCCCCGAAAAAGCCCCTCACCCCCGACCCCTCGCCCCTGAGTACAGGGGCGAGGGGAGCATACGGACAGGGACTAACCTAAGGCGGCGGCGATGGCTTGCAGTTTGGCGCGGAGAGGCCCGGCCACCCGCATGTCCGGGGCGTACTCGTTGCCGTCGATCACCGACATCAGTTGGTCCGAATCGACGAAGGTCACGAAGCGCTTGAGCGTGGCCTGAGCCGTCGGCAGGAGGCGTCGACGCGGCTCGGGCTCCGCGTTCAAAACCTGGTCCAACTGTTCGCCCAACTCTTCGTTGAGCGAGGTGATGAGGCCGTCCAAGCGCCCCAGCGCCTTGCCGACGGCCGCCTGCTCTTCCGGGTCGTCCTTGTACTCCTCCTGCATGGTGAGCTTCAGGCGTTGAATCTCCCGCACCGCCTCGGCGCGCACGCCGTCCCATTCCAGACGGGCCTTGCCCAACTTCACCAGCGAAAGCCCCGCCGCGTCGCCGGGAGTGCCGCCGCAGTATTGCTCCAACCCGTCGAGACACTGGCTCGCCCGGGCAACATCCCGGCTCTGGATCGCACCATTGCACTGGACGAACAGCGCCTTGACCTGGGCCGCGTTCGGACCGGCCAGGGCGGACTTGATGGCTCCCGACAGGTTGTTGAGCCGTCTCATCACGGCGGACAAGTCCGGTTCGGCAGTCCCCCCCGGAGCTTCGACTGCGGTCGATGCCGACTCCTCGACGTCGTCGCCGGTTCCTTCGTCTTCCAGGCCGGCGGCGGCGCGGGTCACGACTTTGAGCGTGAGTCCCGCGCTCTGAGAGATGACCGATTTGAGTTGCTTGGCCAGCGTGCCGGGCGGCTCTTTGCTCAACTCGAAGACCAGGTTGTCGTCTTCGCCGAAGCAGCGGCCGCGGAAGACTGTCTTGCCGCCGCACGCCTTCTTGGCGGCCTCGACCTCTGGGGCGGACACCTTCTTCTTGGAGACGACCAGGGCTCCGTCGTCCGACCCCTTGGCAACGAACGCGAAGGACGACGGAGCCTCCACCGACGCGGCCTTGGCCTGACGGATCGCGGCGGTGAGTTTTGTATCTTTCTGATCGGCCATGTCGTCTCGTCTGTCTCAACATTTGTGAGCTGGTCTTGCCCCAATGCTCGCAACTGAGCCTCGGCCGCAACCCCGGCGAAAAGTCTACACGCCCGAAAAGGCGATTGCAAGGACTTTCCCCAAGAAATCGCCGACGGCCGCCGCCGGCCGCGCGGCGTTGCTCCCCCGCGCCGGCCGGGATACGATACTCGGGGCATCCGTGAGGAACCCGCCCGCCGACGCACCGGCCTCGCCCGAGGGGACACGGCGACATGGCACGAGCCGCGAAACCGAAGAAGAAGACCGCCGCCGCCAAACTCGACGGCGAACCGCGCCCCGCCGAGGCGCCGCGCGGCGGGCTGCACGAGTACCAGGACTGGTACGAGTACGAGCGCCGCCTCGAACGGCCGATGATGAAGAAACTGCCCGAGTTCCAGCGCGACGGGCGCCTGCGCCACGTCATCTTCTCGCAGCAGTTCGACCGGGGCATGCTCGACCGCATCGGCCAGATCACCACCAAGATGCGCGAGATCGGCGACACGCGCCAGGGACTGCACTTCCTGTCCGACCTGCTGCGCCACAAGCGGGCCATGCTCTACTTCACGCAGGCGTCGACGCGGACCTTCCTGTCGTTCATGGCCGCCTGCCAGATCCTCGGCATGCGCTGCAACGAGATCCGCGACCCGTCCGTGTCGAGCGAGGCCAAGGGCGAGTCGCCGCTCGACAGCATCCGCATGTTCTCCAGCTACCACGACGTCATCATCATGCGGGCCAAGTACCCGCACTTCGCCGAGGCGTGCGCCTACCTGATGAACGACCTCGACCGCATCGGCGACGCCGACCGCCACGGCAACCGCGGCGTCCCCATCGTCAACGGCGGCAGCGGCGCCGACGAACACCCGACGCAGGCGCTGCTCGACGTCTACACCCTCCAGCGCATTTTCGGCTTCACGTCGAAGAAGGATTCGTCGCGGCGAACGCGCTTCGACGACATGCGCCGCAAGTACAAGACCCTGACGCGCGGCCTCGACCACAAGGTCTACTGCTTCTGCGGCGACATCGGCCGCGGCCGCACGGTGCGCTCGCTGGCGACGCTGCTGTCCCTGTACGACGGCGTCACCATGCGCTTCGTCTACCCGCCGCACCCGAAATTGGAGATGTCGCCGGACCTGCGCGAATTCCTCCTCGACAAGAACATCCGCTTCACCGAGGGCCACAGCCTCCGCGAGGTCATCGGCGACGTCGACGTGCTGTACATGACGCGCATCCAGCGCGAGCACGACACCGCGGAGAACTACGACGCCGAGGCCCTCAACGAGTGCCGGCTGACGACCGACCTGGTCCACGAGATGAAGGACTACGCGGCGATCCTGCACCCGTTCCCGCGCAACGGCCGCGACCCGGAGATCCCGTTCGAGGTCGACGACGACCCGCGGGCGATGTACTTCGAGCAGTCGCACAACGGCATGTGGGTGCGCGCCGCCTTGCTCGCCTACCTGTTCAACGTCGACGGCGAGATCTACGGCGAACACGAGAAGGTGTTCGCGCGGCACCACGACTACAACGAGGGGGCGCTGACGTAGGTCCGCGCGGGCCGGGCGCGATGGGCATGTGCTAAGACTTAGGTGTCCGCACGCGCCCGCCTCGCCCCGGCTCCGTGGAGTGGCCGCCTCATGCGCTGGTCGATCGTCCGCCTCATCTGGTTCCGGGAGATGCGCGACCAGCTCCGCGACCGCCGCACCGTCTTCATGGTCGTCGTCCTGCCGGTGCTGCTCTACCCCGTCCTCGGCTACGGCGTCCTCCAATTCACGCTCGGCTTCGTCCGCCATCAGAGTACCGTCGGCCTGTGCGGCGTCGCCAACCTGCCGCCCGAGGAAGCGCCCGCGCCGCCGACGCCCGCCGGCGCCGCCTCCTGGCCGGCGCTCGCGCCGGGCGCGGCGGGAGACGGCCTGGCGTCGGTGATCGCCGTCGCCGCCCGCGCCCACGGCGACGGCCTTGTGCGCGGCCGGGGCTACCCGCCGCTGGTCGCGGCCCACGACGGCGACTACCGCTTCCCGGCGCACTACTTCGAGTTCCCGCAGGAGGCCGACACGCTCCTCGTTCGCGCGCTCGACGCCCCGGCCGGCGACGGTGCCGACTGGCTCGCCGCCGTCGACCGCCGGCCGCTCGACGAGAAGCAGCTCGACCTGATTGTGGCCGTCCCGCCGGACTTCGCCGCCCGCCTCGCCGCCGGCGAGCGGCCGCCCCTGTACCTGCTGACGCGCGAGGGGGACGACCGCTCGCGCGTCGTCAACGGCCGCGTCCACGGCATCCTGGCGCGGTGGAAGAAGCGGCTCAAGGAAGTGCGTCTGTTGCGTCACGGTTTGCCCGCCGACTACGACGACCCCTTCGAGATCGACACCCCCGAGCGCTCCAAGGCGGCCGCCGCGAAGGTGGCCGAGGGACTGTTCGAGATGCTCGTGCGCCTGTTCCCGTTCATGCTCGTCATGTGGTCGCTGGCCGGTGCCCTCTACCCCGCCGTCGACCTGTGCGCCGGCGAGAAGGAGCGCGGCACGATGGAAACGCTGCTCATTTCGCCGGCGAGTCGCGAGGAGATCGTCTGGGGCAAATTCCTCACCATCTGGGTCTTCAGTGCCTCCACGGCCCTGCTCAACCTGGCGAGCATGGGGCTGAGCACCTGGCAGTTCAGCGGACTGCTGCCGCAGGACGTGGTCCGCGTCGGGCCGCTGTTGTGGAGCGTCCTGCTGCTCATGCCGCTGTCGGCCTTCTTCAGCGCCCTGTGCCTGTCGGTCGGCGCCTACGCCCGCTCGTCGAAGGAGGGGCAGTATTACCTGATGCCGCTCTTCTTCGTCTCGATGCCGCTCACCTTCCTGACGCTGGCGCCGGGCGTGGAGCTGAGCCCGTTCTACAGCATGGTGCCGGTGACCGGCGTCGCCCTGCTGTTGCAGCGGCTGATGACGGCGACGCCGGAGCAGATCCCGTGGACGTACTTCGTCCCGGTCCTCGGCCCGCTGACGGTCTACAGCTGGCTGTCGCTGCGCTGGGCGATCGAGCAGTTCAAGCGCGAGGAAGTGCTGTTCCGCGAGGCGGAGCGGCTCGACCTCGGCCTGTGGCTGAAGCGGCTGCTGCGCGAGAAGGAGCCGCTGCCGACGACGGCGCAAGCGCTGTTCTGCTTCGCGCTTCTGGTGATGCTGCGCTGGGCCTCCTTCGGCCTCGGCCCGACGTTCTCGCTGCTGACGCACAGCGGCGTCGGCCTGGTGGCGTTCATGGCGGCGCCGCCCTTGTTCATGGCGCTGCTGCTGACGACGCGGCCCTTGAAGTCCCTGGCCCTGCGCCTGCCGTCCTTACGCTCCGTCGTCGCCGGGGGCGCGCTGGCCGTGCTGCTCTTGCTGCCGCTGATGCAGCTGACGCAGTTCGTCCTCGGGCAATTCCCCGATATTAGGGACCTTCTGGCACGCAATCAACCTTTGATGGACGTGCTGCGGCAGCTGCGGCCGGGTCCGGGCGGGGCGGACGGCCTGTTCTTCTACCAGTTAGGCGTCTACCTGCTGATGTTCGGCGTGCTGCCGGCGGTGTGCGAGGAGCTGGCCTTCCGCGGCTTCATCCTGACGGGCCTGCTGCGCCGCTTCCGTCCGGGCACGGCGATCGTCATGAGCAGCTTCCTGTTCGCACTGGTGCATATGAACGTCTTCCAGTTCCTGCCGACCTTGCTGCTCGGCCTGGTCCTCGGCACCCTCGCCTGGCGCAGCGGCAGCGTCCTGCCGGGGATGGTGTTCCATCTGATGCACAATGGCCTGCTCATCCTGCTGGGGGCGCTGGGGCAGGCCCAGGAGGCACCGGAGGAGTTGCTGCCCGAGCCGCTCGTCAACTTCGTGGTGCAGGCGCTATGCCTGATCCTGGCGTTCCTCGTGCTGTGGCGCCTCGTCCGCGGGAAGGCGGCACGCGAGCCCGCGCCGGTCGAGGGGCCGCGGGCGGGGTCCACGGGCTCCTTCGCCAGGACTGCCTCGTAGCGAGCGCCGACTCGAACGACTGGCGGGGGCGGTTGTGCTGCCCCCGTCGTTCGTAGACCCGTTGTCGAGCAGTTCGAGGTCGAACTCCTTGCCCAGACGCGCTTTCAGGTCGCGGCGAGCCGGTTGCGACGCCAGCAATTCGCGGGCGGCCTCCGTCCCCTTCGCGTCGCGCCGCGCCCGCTCGCCGCACCAGTCGCGGACGGCATTCCGGACAACGCGGTACTCAATTCCGGCGGCGCGAGGCGCGGCCCGAAGCTGCGTCGTCGAGGCGGATCTGGGGCCGGGCCTCCTGCCAGAGGACTTCGGGGTCGGGCTCCAGGCGGGTCAGCAAGCGGTTGAAGGAGTCGTGTGCGGGGGGGGCGGGCTGCACGGGCTGAACCCGCGCGGCTTCGGTGCAGGTGAACTGCAAGGGGGAAGCCAGCAGGAACGGAACGTAGCCCTCGGGTTGTACGTTCGCGGTACTCCTAACCCATTCTACGCCCGTGAGGCCCTCCCCGCCAAGGATGTCATACCTCGCAAGGGTGCGTAACTCCTATCACTGTCCCCAAACATGCCAACGACGCGCCGCCAGTCCTTTTGGCGAGGCGGAGTCAGCTTGAGGTTGATGGCTCGTTCCAGCGCCTCAACGCGCTGAGCGAGGGACCGGTAGCCGCCGCTCTTACCCCGGCTGGCGTCGCTATTCTTGATCCGGACTTTGTAGACCTCATAGGCCACGCCGGAAATCCTGTCGCCGGGAGCCGCGCCGCCGGACAACTGGCCGAGGACGGGCTGCACGTCGGACTTGATGTGGCGGTACTTCTTGGCCAGGTGGCGGAGGTTGCGCTTGAATTCCGACGTAAACCGCACCTTACGGGGAGACAATGGCTCATTCGGCATCGATCCCCTCCCACAGTCCCGAAACCGGGTGGGTATTGCCGGAGCGTGCCTCTCGCCAGCCCTGGCGGAAGCTGGCGTCGGCCGGCTTGAGACCCACGGTTTCCCGGAAGGTCCGCACCATTTGTGCCAGGTACGGGAGGTATTCGGGGAGAATGGCCGCGACGTCGGCCTGCACCTGTTCGCGGAAGTGTTGGGTTTGCGGGCTCATGCGGCGTCCCCCAGGCAAATGGTCAAAGGAACAGGCATTCCGGTCGCGCAGGGCGTCGAGGTCGTCGTCCTTCTTGAGGTGTTCGACCGGCTACGGAGGGATGTTTGACCACAGTTCAGCGGTCACGAAGCGCGCCAGGTGGGCGGGGTTGCCGGTGGCGACGACGATGGGCACGTTCAGGTCAAGGGCCTGGGCCGCCAGGATGACGTCGCCGTCGAGGGCAGGGTTGGGGGCGGTCGGCTGACCGGTGCTTCGGGCCAGCGCCCACAATTCGGCCGCACGCCGCATTGCCGCCGTCGTCAGCGGGAGGTAGGCCAGTTTGGCGGCCAACGGGTCGAGGTTGATGAGGGCGTTCTGGCTGCCCAACCGAAGAAGTTCGCGGCGCACCTCGTAATCCGTTATCTCTGGCACGATGACACGACGGCCCGCCGCGACCAGATCCGCGAGCCATTGCCGACAGGCCGCCGCGTGCGGCGGATTTCGCGGGTGGCAAAGAATGCCCAGGGGTGTGGCGTCCAACACGATCGCGGCGCTCACGGCCTCTTGCCTCCGCCGGGAATCAGCGGGCTGTCACCGGACCAAAGCCGGTTTTCGTTCAAGGCTCGCACGATGTCATAGCCGCCGTCGTCGGGGGGTAGCCGTTTTGTCGCTTCAACCCAGTCGGCGAGGGTCGCCGCGTCCTGGAGTCGCCGGGCGGCCTCTTCCTCGCTCGGGGAACGTGGCGCCGGCTCCGCTTTCGCAATGGTTACGTCCACGGTCTCTCCTTCGTCAAGGGCCAGCGGTCGAGCGGGGCGCAGCACGCCGCTTTCGTAGGTGGCTCGGACGGTGATCGTCATGGGCCTGTCCTCCGGGTGGTCAATCCCGCTTCCCGTGTAGCCGAAGCACGAGTCCGAGGGGAGCGATACCGGCTCGCGCATAGCGCGACGATGTCCGGCGCGATGAGGCGGCGTTGTGCGCCGCGGCCAGCGCCGGTACAATCGCGCCGGCGAATGGCGGAGGGTTGGCGTGATGCAGGTTCACGACTGGACGCGCGTCGATGCGAGTACGTTTCACGACTTCCACACCGGGTGGATCGTTCACCTCAAGGAATCCCTGAACGCGGGGGTCTTGCCGTCGGGATATTACGCCCAGGCGGAACAGCACATCGGCCGGAAGATCGGCGACGTCCTCGCTCTCCACGCCAGCGACCCCGAGCGTGTTCCCCTCGCCCCTCAACCGCCCGAGGGGGGAGCGGTGGCCGTTGCCGAGGCGCCGCCCCGAGTCAGCCGCACGCACGTTCTTTCGCCGTCGGCCAAACGGCGCCGCCGAACCCTCACCGTCCGCCACAGCAGCGGCCACCGCATTATCGCGTTGGTCGAGATCCTCTCGCCGGCCAACAAGTCGTCCGACGGCGTGGGCGAGTTCGTACGCAAGGCGGAGGGAGCAATCCGCGCCGGGATTCATCTGCTGCTCGTGGACTTGTTGCCGCCGGGACGCCACGATCCTCAAGGGATTCATGAGATCCTCGTTGAGGCTCTTGAGGCGCAAGACGACGACCAGGAGTCGCCGCAAGGCAAGCCGCTGACCTTCGCGTCCTACGCGGCCGGTCCGACTCCGGTGGCTTATCTGGAGCCCGTGGCCGTCGGCGACCCCGTGCCGGACATGCCGTTGTTCCTGACGCCCGAGCGCTACGTTTCGTTGCCCCTGAGTTCGACCTATGCCGCCGCTTATCGGGGCGTGCCCGCCGTCTGGCGCGATGTCATCGAGGGCCGCGCGGCATCGGGCGGATGAGCGCGCGGTCGGCTTTCCTCGCGCGATACGGGCAGAGCCGCTCACGGCTTCCTCGGCCGGGGCGGCCGTTTATTCTCCAATTCGGCGACGAATTGCTGGAAATCGGCCCGGTTGAGGAGGTAGGATCCATGCCGTTACGCGATCATTTTCGGCCGCCCCTTGACAGTCGGACGTCGTGGGAAGGGTTTCATGGCGGCTGGCCCATGGTCATCGCTCAAAGGCTCAACTCCCGATTGCCGCCCGACTATGTCGCGGAACCGCGCGTTCATCTTGGCTCGGCGTTCGAGATCGACGTCGCGGCCTATGAACAGGACGCGGCGGAATCCTGGTCCCCGTCCGAGGCTCCAGGCAGCGCCACGGCGGCCTGGTCGCCGGCTCACCCCGCGGTGTTACTCGAAGCCGACATCCCCACACCATCAGAGTACGAGGTCCTGGTCCACGACGTCACACGCCGTCGTCGGCTGGTGGCGGCGGTGGAAATCATCAGCCCCGCGAACAAGGACCGTGCGGAGAGCCGCCGTGCCTTTGTGCTCAAGTGCGAAGCCCTCCTTCGTCGAGGCGTCTGCGTGGCCATCGTCGATTTGGTAACGATACGAAGCGCCAACCTCTATCGTGAGTTGGCGGAACTCCTGGGCGCGGCGGAGCCCGCGGCGGTCCGCGGGCCGATTTACGCCGTTACCTGTCGGGGCCGCCGCAACGGCGAGCGCTGGCGGGTCGAAGCCTGGGAACACGAGTTGGTCCTTGGCCAATCGTTGCCCAACGCGGAGCTTTCGCGACATGCGCCCCGCTGCACGTGGGAACACGAGTTGGTCCTTGGCCAATCGTTGCCCACCCTGCCGCTTTGGCTCCCGGACGGCCAATTCGTTCCTCTGGAGTTGGAAGCGAGTTACGAGGAGACGTGTCGCGCGCTGCGGATTCCGTAGTCCGCAAGCGGCCTTCGGCGGAACCGGTTGGATCATTCCGGGGACTCCGGGCGCTGGGCCTCGGCCCGTTCCGCTTCGCGGATCGCTTGCCCTTCGGCATCCACCTGCCTCATGAACTCACTGTCCCCAAACATGCCAACGACGCGCCGCCAGTCCTTTTGGCGAGGTGGAGTCAGCTTGAGGTTGATGGCCCGTTCCAGCGCCTCAACGCGCTGAGCGAGGGATTCGAGCGTGACGTGTTGATTCATGGGTTCAGCTCGCGGATTGTCCCGGGCGACGGCGATTCCATTGTACCGCCTGCCGCCGAGGGGAGGCCATCCGCGGGCTCGGAAAACAGGAGTCGCTCGCCGCTCGCCTGGCGATTGGCGTTGAGGGCCTGGCAGAGGTCGTACCCGTCCGGCAGCGGGGGAGCCGTCGTCAGGACCGCGAGCATCTCGTCCAGCGATGGGGCCGCCATGATTCGGCGCGCGTAATCTTCCTCTTCCGGAGTCGGCGACCGCCGGGCCTTCCCGGAGAGTTCCGTCGGGGCAATGGTCAATTCGACGGTCTCACCCTCGGCCAGGGCCAAAGGACGAGCGGGGCGCAGCACGCCGCCTTCGTAGGTGGCTCGGACGGTGATCGTCATGGGCCTGTCCTCCGGGTGGTCAATCCCACTTCCCGTGTAGCCGAAGCACGAGTCCGAGAGGAGCGATACCGGCTCGCGTTTACGGCGCCTTCGGCTTCGGCGGCATCTTCTTCTCCAACCCGGCGACGAATTGTTGGAAGTCGGCCCGGTCGCGCAGGGCGTCGAGGTCCCGTTCCTTCGCCATGTGCGCGGCGTCCTTGAAGCCGGCACCAACCGCTTGTCGCAGCAGTGCCACGGCGCGAGCCGCGTAGCGTTCGGAAAGGGCCGCATCGTCTTTCACGGCCCCGGCCGCAAGGGCGTGGACGCAGGCGCAGCCGTACAAGGTCTCGTGATCCTGGGGCCAGCGAGCAGCGAGGGCATCGGCGGCGGCGACCGCTTCGGCGTGACGGCCGTGCTGAGCAAGGGCGTAGAGCCGCTGGATGTAGTTGTCGCGCGCGAGGGTCTCGTTCCCGCGCTCGCCCGGCTGCCAACCCGACTCGGCGAGTTGGGCAGCGAGCCAGCGACGGTGGAGGGCCAACGCGACGGGCCGGTCGCTGGCGGTCGCCTGGAGTTGCCCGATTCGCCAGTCCATCCCTGCCTCGGAAGAGGCAGCGAACTCCTTCGGGTACTTCGCACTCAGTTCATGCCAGAGGGCTTGCAATTCCTTGGCGCCGAGTCGGGTAATGCCGCCTTGGGCATCCAGTCGCTGGCCGGAATAGAGCTGGGCCAGCTTGACCAGATCGCCGGCCGGCCGGGGATCGGGCGTCAGGTCCAGCGCTCTTCGTCGCGAGAACCCGACGGCGAGGCGGCCATCGTCCCGGAAGCGGACACGCAGCGGCTCTCGTATCCCCGGCGACACCTCGATCCCAGGGATTACCTCTTGTTGGGCGGCGACATCCCAAATCCGGATCTTCATCGGCGGGGACGGGTCATGCCCAAAGAGATTCGTAATCTTTGCGAAGGCAATCAGCAGAAGAGAGCCGTTGGGGCTAAATACGATATAATGAGGATAATTATCCTTTAAATCCACGGTCCCCAGCGGTGTGCTGCGGCCGGCGTCCCAGAGGCGCACGGTGCTGTCCAGCGACGCGGCTGCGACGATATTGCCGTGCGGTGCAAAGACCGTGCGCACCACGAAATCGTTGTGGTGGAGTCGTTCGCCCACCGTCTCGCCGGTCTTCGTCCGCCACAGCCGAGCCGTGCCGGCGCGGCGGATACTGCGCGACCCGTCCCGCGGGAGCGACGCCAAAGCCGGGCGCGCGGCGGACGAGGTCGCTCTGACCAGAGTTGGGATCCTTCTGCCTTTGCTAGCCGCCCCTCCAGCCGGTAAGGCGGGTGCGCCAGCGCCGCTCTAAGAAGGTGTCGCTGCCTGTTTGGCCGTCGAACGCGAGCCGGGTCACGCGGGAGCCGGGCCGGCCGGAGTTCGCCGCAGTTCTTGTAATGCCTTCACCGACCCATCGCGTATCTCAATCATGCGTTTGTTCGCCGGGTCCTTCTTCAGAACCCTCGACGCTGCGTCGCGCGCGGCCAGATGATCGCGAGCCTTCCACTCCAGCTCAGCCCGGAGGCGGAGGGCAGGCAAGCTCTCCGGCTCATCCACCTGCCAACCCGTTAGGAGAGCCCGGGCCTGCTCCACATCGAGCACCGGCATGAGCAGGGCGGTGACCTTCTCCCGGTGGCCCGGGTGCTGCCGGCCCTCGATCATCAGCCAGCCTAGGTGGTCACGGACACGAGCCTGACGCTGAGGGAATCGATCGTGAAACTCCCCGATCAGCTTCGCGTCGGCGAAGACGGCCAGCATCCGAGCCTGGTAACGAAACAACGCGCGGGGCAAGAACGTCGGGGCGGTTAGGGCCTGGTTGGCCTCATCCGCCAGCGCCTCAAGGTGCGCACGCGCCTCCTTGCTCCGGCCGCCCCGGAGGTTGGCGTCCACCAGCCTCAGTCGGAGGAAAGCCGTCAGGAACAACAGGAGGGCATCGGGCTGTCTCTCGGTCGCCTGCGTCAGGAACTCGACGGCTCCCGCGGTGTCCCCGAACTGGGCCTGCGCGAGAGCACTCTTGGCCGCCTCCCAGGTTTCCAGTGCAAAAGAGGCCGTAGGAATGTGGAAACCCAGGGGCGCGGCTGCCCCGCGTGCCACGGCTACCAGCTTGGCCACCTCAACGAGCAGCGTTACCTGATCAGCCACCGACAGGCCTCCGCCCGCGGCGTTCATGCCTTCGACCACGTCGAGGACGCGTCCGAGCCGATGGAAGAGGTCACGCAAAGCCTCGACCTGGCTCTCGTCCAGTTTCGACCGGAGCTGCTTGAGCCGAGCCTTCAGTTCGCGTTTGCCCTCAAGGAGGTCCACGCACGCTTCCACGAAGATTGGCAACGGGTCCTCGCGGAAAATCTGGCGCATGAACTCCGCTTCGCGACGCGCTTCAGCGAGGTGCCCCAGACAGAGCAGGGTCGTGACCAGGGCGCTTCGCGACCGGTGGTGAACGTGCGGCACGTCTCGTTCAGCGTCCAGCCTGTTCGCTGCCCGGAAGTGGGCCAGGGCTTCGTCCCCTCTCCGGGTCAGGAGCCCCCGTGCATACTCCGCATCAGCTGCCGAAAGGTGTCGCTTCAACTCCAAGGCCTGGCGGACCAGGGCGCGGCCCTCGTCCTGACGACCCGGGTCGGTCAACAAGTAGTCGCCGCGCAGCAACAGGACCGTCGCTAGATGGTCCCCCAGATCCTTCTTTCCCCCCAAGATCGCCAGCTCTTCGGCCAAGCGGCGTGGTTCGCCGAGGGCGAACCAACAGCGCAGCCGCGCCGCTCCCGATCCAGGGGCGTCACCCCCGTCAGCAATTCGTACAGCAGCACGCCCAGCGAGTAGACGTCGCTGCGCGTATCGACGTCGAGGGCGTTCAGCTCCGCCTGCTCCGGGCTCATGTACTCCAGCGTGCCGACCACCGCGCCGAACGCGGTGAACAGGGTGTGGTCGGTCAGCTTCTGGTGCAGCGCCTTGGCCACGCCAAAGTCGATGACCTTCGGCACCGGCTTGCCGTCGTAGAGCGTGACGAGGACGTTCGACGGTTTGAGGTCGCGGTGAATGATCCCCTTCTGGTGGGCGTGCTGCACCGCCTGACACACGGGCACGAACAGCTCCAGCCGTTCGCGCGGCGTCAGGCGGTTTTCGTCGCAGAAGCGCGTGATGGGGATGCCCTTGACCAGCTCCATGACGAAGAACGGCCGCCCGGCGTCGGTGGTGCCGGCGTCGAGGACGCGGGCGATGTTCTGGTGGTCCATCAGGGCCAGCGCCTGCCGCTCGGCCTCGAAGCGGGCGACGACTTGCCGGCTGTCCATGCCGGGCTTGACGACCTTGAGCGCGACCATGCGGCGGATGGGCTCTTGCTGCTCCGCCATGTAGACGACCCCCATGCCGCCTTCCCCAATCTGCTGGAGCAGCTTGTACGGCCCAACGACCGTGCCGGAGGCTTCGGTGAGGGACCGGTCGGGGCCGGTCCGTTCTTGCGGCACGGCGGCGCGATCGAGGACGCCCCCGGCGGCTTCGTGAGCCGCCAGCAGCTTCTCGACCCGGCGGCGCAGCGCGCTGTCGTCACCGCAGACGGCGTTCAGGTAGGCGGCGCGTTCCGCGGCGCTGGTCTTCTCCAGGGCTTCGATGAAGACGGAACGTTCGTTCATGGCCGACCTCCGGAAAGGGGAACGCCTTGCTCTACCCTTCCATGCGCCGAAGCGGCAGTCCTCACGCCAAATCTTCGTTCAGTTTTCGGAATAAATCTCGGCGTGCAGGAAGGCGCGGGCGTAGGCCCACAGCCGGTCGGTCGTCCGGGCCGAGAGGTTCATCAGCTCGGCGGCCTGCGGAATCGTCATGCCGGCGAAGAAGCGCAGGCTGACGAGCTGGGCGGCGGTCGCGTCGGCCTCGGCCAGCTTTTTCAGCGCTTCGTCCAGGGCAGGCAGGTCCTCGGAGGCGTCCGGGGTGGCGACGTCGATCTCATCCACCGCACGGCGTACCATCCGGCCGCCGTGCTTGTCGCGCTGCTTTCGCCGTGCGTTTTCGACCAGAATCCGCCGCATGGCCTCGGCGGCGGCGGCGAAGAAGTGGCGGCGGTTCTCGAAGTGCTGATCGCCGACGAGGCGCAGATAGGCTTCGTGAACGAGCGCCGTGGCGTCGAGCGTCTGGCCGGGCTTCTCCCGGGCCATCTGTACCGCCGCGAGCCGGCGCAGCTCGTCGTAGACCAACGGCAAGAACTGCGCGGCGGCGTGGGGGTCGCCGTGCGAGAGGACGGACAGGAGGCGGGTGACTTCGTTCATCGGCGTGGCCCCGAAGGCTCAAAACCCGACGCGGGAAATCTTGTCAAAGATCCTCCGGCGACCCCTGCCGGGTCATCCCCGACGTGTTCCGTCCTCGCCTGTCACTTCCTGACAACATCCGGGACCTTTTCCGCCCACGACGGGACGGGTAAAATAGAGATTGGGCCACGTTGCCGCAGGCGTGACACGGGAGGCTCCCGGGGATGAGAAGGAAAGCAAGAGGCGCGAACGACTCACAGTGACTCACGACTCACACCCCGAAGGAAAGCCTGGAAAGCGCAGGGAAAGAGGGGCGTCGGGCGGTGTGAGTCGGGTGTGAGTCGGTGTGAGTCACGCAAACCCCGACTCACGTGCGTCTGTCGCGGAGCGCGGGGAACGGGCGAGCCGCTACTCGCCCGCCGCCAGCTCGCGGTCCACCTGCTCCAGGAGCTTGCGGGCCTCCTTGTGGTCCGGCGCCTCGACGGCGAGGACCAGCAGTTCCCGCCGCGCCTCGCCCCGCCGCTTCTCCCGGTGGAGCAGCCGGGCGAACTCGTAGCGCCACTCCGCCTGGCGCGGCTTGCGCGTCAGGGTGGCCTCGTAGGCGGCGACGGCCGGCTTCGCCTCGCCCAGCGCCTCGTACAGGACCGCCTTGAGGTGCAGGTCGTCCACCGCCATCAGGACGGTCGGGCCGTCCAGCAGCCGCACCGCCTTCGCGAAGTAGGGCCGGCGCTCCGGCGCCTTCGCCTCGGGGTGCAGTCGGATCGCCGCCGCGTACAGCGCGTGCGGCCGCTCGGGGAGGACCTTCGTCAGCCAGTCGTCGTCGGTCAGGGCGCCGCGGCCGCGGTCAATGATGGCCTGGAGATAGTTTTCGGACAACTCCAGCGAGCGGTGCCAGGAGGCGATGGCGAGGTCCGACTGCTTGTCGGCCAGTTCCAGGGTGCCGGCCAGGTAGAAGAGTTCCGGGTCGGAAGGGTAGACGCGCTTGGCGCGGCGCAGGTACGTCTCACGGGGGTCGCCATGAGCGAACAGGCGGGCGTGGGCGCCGAGGCGCAGCTGAGCCTTGCCCGCGAGCGGGCACAGGTCGCGGGCCTGGATGTAGTGGGCCAGCGCCGACAGCAGATGAGGGCTATCCGCGTCGTCGCCGGCTCGCGCGAGATGCGCCTGGGCCGCTTCCAGGTGCAGGTCGACGCGCTCCGGGTCGACGGCGGCGGCGGCGTCCAGCAAGGACACCCGCGCGACGTCGCCGGCCGGGTGGGTGTAGGCTCCCAGCCGCAAGCTCTGCGCCTGAGTCATTTGCCAACCCTCGCCGCACAGCACCAGCGCCAGCAGGACGGCCGCCGGCACGGGCGCCGCCGCCAGCAGCGCCTTCCTCAAGGGGGGACGCTCGGCCTCCGGCTCGCGCGACGCCTCCCCCAGCGCCGCCAGGTGGGCGCAGACCACCGCGACGAAAAACGCGACGGCGGGGATGTGGAGTCCGAAATCGACGAAGCTGTGGACGACCGCCGTCGTGAAGCCGGCCAGCGCCCCCAGCACCAGGCCGGCGAGCCGCCGGCCGCGGTAGCGACGCAGGGCGCGGGCGCCCAGACGATAGGTGAACGCGATGACGGCCAGGGTCAGCAGCAGTCTCGGGAGTCCGCCCTCGACGAGGGCCTCCAGGTAGTCGTTGTGGGCGTGCTCCAGGCTATACCCTGCCGTGCTCGCCCCGGTCCGGTAGGCCGGCTCGACGCGCTCGAAGGTGCCGTAGCCGCTCCCGAACAGGGGGAAGTCGCGGGCGGCGGGCAGCACGTCGCCCCAGATCCGGGTGCGCCCCTCCTTGAGCGGGTCGTCCTGCCACATCGTCGCCAGGCGCGCCTCGACCGGCTCGGCCCCGACGAAGGCGACGAACCCGAGCCCCAGGGCGAGCGCCACCCCGGCCGCGGCCAGCACGAGGCGCCGGCCCGAGCCGACCGACCCGAGCGCCAGGACGGCGGCGCCGCAGGCCAGGGCGGCCGCGCCGCCGCGCGACAGCGACAGCACGACGCCGCCCAGGATGGCCGCCAGCGCCGCCGCCGTCCACAGCGCGGGCCCGTCGTTCAGGATCGCCAGCCAGTTCTGCCCGGCCTCACTCTTGTCGCGCTTCCGCGCCAGGAGCAGCCCCGCGCCCAGGCCCAGGCAGACGTTGACGTAGAAGGGAAAGTGGTTGCGGCAGATGAACGTGCCGTAGGGCTGGCTGCCGTCCGGCTTGAAGCCGAATGCCCCGGTCTGCGGCGACTCGACGAGTTGGTAGACGGCGAAGAACGAGAGCGCCGCCCCGTTAACCAGGGCGACGAGCGCCAGCCGCCGCAGCGAGCGCTCGGAGGCGACGTTGAAGCGGACCGCCGCGAACAGCAGAAAGAGCGCCAGGTAGCGGACGAGTTCCGCGCGCGTGACCGACGGGCACAGGCTGAGCGTCGAGCCGGCGGCCTGAGCCGTCGCGGGCAGTTCTTGCGGCGGCGGCAGCGATTCGCGCTCGGCGGGCAACAGTTCGTCGTAGAACCGGGCGGCGGCGGGCGACAGCACCCGCAGTACGGCGCGCGGCAGCGGCACGACCTGGAGGACGCCGAAAAGGAACAGTCCCGCGAGGCAGAGCGCGACGGGGCAGGGGCGCCAGGACAGGGCGCCTTCGCGGAAGGCGCGGACGGCCCAGAGGAGGACGAGCAGCGCCACGCCCGCGTAGAGGACCGCTTCGAAGGCCGGCTCGACCGAGCCGAACGCCCACGGCGCCAGGGTCACAAGGAGGAGGACGATCGCCTCCATGACGGCGCGCAAAGGAGCCGACGCGCGGCGCGTGTCCGGCGGAGAATGCGATTTCATGGCGGGACAAGGGTCCGAAGCGGTGGCGGAAAGAAAAGGGGCGGCCGGCGCCTGGCTGACCAGGCGCCGGCCGCCCCTTCGCGAAGGAATCCGTGGGCGAGGCGGGCGTTGCGGCGCGTCTTAGAAGCGCTTGCGCGACCCCTTGCCGTCGGTCTGCTCCCACTGGCTCACTTCGACTTCGGCCTCCTCCGCCCCCGGCTGCGTCCGCTCGGGGGCGTGAGCCTTGTCGACGGCCCGGAAGGCCGCGCGGTCGATCGCGCGGAACTCGCTCGAAACGGGGGCGCGGGCGCCCCACGCCGAGGCGGCGCGGCCGCCGAAAAGGGCGACGCCGGCGACCGGGACCGCGACCAGGAGGAGGGCCGTGAGGGCTCGGAAGCCGAACCGTCCTCCGGAGGTCTTGCTCTGGGTCATGACAATACCTCTCTTCTCTTAAGACGGCCCGGTCAGGCAGGGGAAAGTCCGGGCAAACCAATTCACCAGTTCAGTGTAAGGATCCGGCCGGCGGCGTCAACGCCGTCGCCGAACTTTTCTTGCCGGGAGTCGTTCCGAGTGCGCGCCCCGCGTCGTGGTTGTCCGGGGGTGCGCGGGTAGGCGCCCCGTTGTGGGATTCCGGGGGTGCGCTGCGCGACCCCCGGCTTTGGGATGCAACCCCTTCGGGGTAAAATGCCCCCGGCCCTACCCCGAAGGGGCAGGGCTTCCAACATGTTCAGTAGTTGTACCGTATTCTTCCCTTGGCGGGTGGCTGAAAACGCCCGTGGTTTTCGGCATGTCCCGCCTCGGCCACGG